>NZ_CP109090.1:3981584-4287860 GCF_035917575.1 Streptomyces sp. NBC_01788
TCGCAGCGACGCACCCAGCGCAGGACGGTCAGCCCGCCCCGCGCGTCGGAGGACCGCTAGGGTCTTTCGTTTGGATCAGGCCGGATCAGGGAGCGGTGCCAGGGTCCGCGAGCCCGGCATGATCCAAACGAGAGGCCCTAGGGCACGGTGGCCGCCGTGCCGCGTAGGACACGAGTGACCCCGCGAGCGCCCGGGACTCGGGTGGCCGCGGGACCGCCGAAGACTGCCCAATCGGGGCGAAAGCCACGGTGAACCGGAGTCCAGTCCCGATTCACCACCCCTGGGTCATCACATGGCGCGATCCGCGTTCCTATGATGGGCCCACGACACCGCGGGCCGCTGCGACCAGGCAGTCCGAAGCGGTGCACAGGCGGCGCGATGGTGGAGGGGTCGATGACTCAGGGGGCCGGTCAGGGACCCGAGGTGGAGCGGACGGCTACGCTGCGCGACTTCCGGGTCCCCGCGTACGTGAACGAGGCCGGCCCGTATGCCCACGGCACGCATCCCGCCGAGACGGCCCGGCCGGCCGACAAAGCCACCGCGGCGCCCAAGGAGGGCTACTCGGCCGCGTACACGCCCACCGAGCGCGACCTGCCGGTCATCAAGCGCGGTGACACGCTTCAGGCGGCGGTCGACCCGGCCTCCGCTCCGACCCGGCAGTCCGCCGCCGCCCCGGGCCCCCTCTACGTCGTCGGTGACGTGCACGGCTACCTCGACCAGCTGGTCGCCGCGCTCCAGGCCAAGGGACTCGTCGACTCCGCCGGCCAGTGGTGCGCGGGCACCGCGCGGCTGTGGTTCCTCGGCGACTTCACCGACCGCGGCCCGGACGGCATCGGCGTCATCGACCTCGTGATGCGGCTGTCCGCCGAGGCGGCCGCGGCCGGCGGCTACTGCAAGGCCCTCATGGGCAACCACGAGCTGCTGCTGCTCGGCGCCAAGCGGTTCGGCGACACCCCCGTCAACTCCGGCGCGGGCACCGCGACCTTCCAGGCGGCCTGGCTGCTCAACGGCGGCCAGAAATCCGACATGGACCGCCTCCAGGACCACCACCTGCAGTGGATGGCGCGTCTCGACGCCGTCGAGGCCGTCGACGGCTACCTGCTCGTGCACTCGGACACCACCTCCTACCTCGAGTACGGCGCCTCGATCGAAGAGGTCAACGACACCGTCCGCGAGACGCTCACCCGCAACGACGTGAACGAAGTCTGGGAGCTGTTCCGCAAGTTCACCAAGCGCTTCTCCTTCCGCGACGAGGGCGGCTCCGACGCCGTACGCTCCCTGCTCGATACGTACGGCGGCACCCGCATCGTTCACGGCCACAGCCCCATTCCCTATCTGCTGGGCGAAGTCGGCGCCGAGGAGGGCGAGGAGTCCGCGGGTCCGGTCGTGGAGGGACCGCACGTCTACGCCGACGGACTCGCCATCGCGATGGACGGTGGCGTGACCATGGCCGGGAAACTGCTGGTCGAGCAACTGCCCCTCGGCATCTGACCGTTCACCGGGCAGCCCGCCCCGCGGAGACGACCGCGCAGGTCGCCACCCAATTTGTGGAAACCCCCTGTCACCGCGCGCCGTCACGGCTCTACCATCGGCTTATCCGTAGCAGGCTCCCCTCCGTTTCTGCCCGACGGCTCGCCGCCATGCGAGCCCCAAGCCCTACGGAGCATCGGGGGATGCACATGAACAGCGTTCCGCAGCACCTGCTGAGCGAGGACCGCCAGGAATACGAGCGGATCCTCGATGAGGCGCTGCGCTCCGCCCCACACCACCCGGAACCGGCCGCTGCCGGGCAGCGGCTCAACTCGGAACAACTGCGCACCATGGCGCTGAGCGCCACCGCAGTCATAACGGCGGCCGCGGCGACCGAGTACCACCACTACGTCAAGCTCCGGGAGGAACTGCGGCGGCCGGCGCCGGACGTCCCGTCCTCCCTCACCGGGGCCGGCTCGGCGGAGCCGGGCGGGCCGGTCCGACTGGCCGCCACCATGGGCGAGACCGCCGAGACCCACGGCGCGGGCGCGGGCGCCGTCGTCGCGGTGCTCGCCCCCGTCCTCGCCGGCACCGCAGCGGCCCTCTTCCTGCTCCTCGGTTACCTCCTGAGGATGCTGGACCCGGACCAGGCGTTCGCCCAGTCCATGATCACGGTGGGCTGGGTGTTCGGCGCCCTGACCGCGGCCGCGATCCTCGCCGCCGCGGCCGGGCTGCTGCTCACCGCGCTGCGCAACCGCCCCTCGCTCGACAGCGGCGCCTACGCCGAACTGGGCGAGGAGGTGGCCCAGGCGAGGGAGGCCTGGCAGGAGGCCCTGCTCGAACGGGGCATCCTGCCATTCCTGCGCGAGGCGCTCGCCGACCCCCGCTCCCCCTCGCCGGGGTATGCGGGCCCGGCGGCACCGACCGGCCGCATGCCGCAACTCGGCTACGACCGGCCAGGTTTCAGCAGCCCGGACGACGGAGCCCCGACCCGCCGCCCGCGCTTCTCCAGCCCCGACTTCAGCAGCCCGGACTTCGGAGGCCCGGAACACCAGCCGGAGTGACCGCCACCGGAGTCTCTCCCCGAGGCGACGCTCTCGTCCTCGCCCCCACCCGCGGCGGGGGCACGTCCCGAGAGCGACCGGAGCGGTGCCCTTGCCCACTCACGGAGAGCACCGCCCCGCCTTGCGTCAGTCGGCGATCGGCAGGTACACCCGGTTCCCCGCCTCCGCGAACTCCTTCGACTTCTGCAGCATGCCCTCGGCGATCTCCTCCGCCGTGGCACCCTCGGCCGCCGCACCGCCGAACCGCTCTGTGATGCTTTGGCTGATCTTCATCGAGCAGAACTTCGGGCCGCACATCGAGCAGAAGTGGGCCGTCTTGGCGGGTTCCGCCGGGAGGGTCTCGTCATGGAACTCCCGTGCCGTGTCCGGGTCGAGGGCGAGATTGAACTGGTCCTCCCACCGGAACTCGAAGCGGGCGTCGGACAGCGCGTCGTCCCACTCCTGGGCGCCCGGGTGCCCCTTGGCGAGGTCGGCCGCATGGGCGGCGATCTTGTAGGTGATGACGCCGGTCTTGACGTCGTCGCGGTTGGGCAGGCCCAGGTGCTCCTTGGGCGTGACGTAGCAGAGCATCGCCGTGCCCCACCAGGCGATCATCGCCGCGCCGATGCCGGAGGTGATGTGGTCGTACGCCGGTGCGACGTCCGTCGTCAGCGGGCCGAGCGTATAGAACGGAGCCTCATCGCAGATCTCCTGCTGAAGGTCGATGTTCTCCTTGATCTTGTGCATCGGGACGTGTCCCGGGCCCTCGATCATGGTCTGTACGTTCAAACGCCTGGCGATCCGGCCGAGTTCCCCGAGCGTGCGCAGTTCCGCGAACTGGGCCTCGTCGTTGGCGTCCGCGATCGAGCCGGGCCGGAGCCCGTCGCCCAACGAGTAGGTGACGTCGTAGGCGGCGAGGATCTCGCAGAGCTCCTCGAAGTTCTCGTAGAGAAACGACTCCTTGTGGTGCGCCAGGCACCAGGCGGCCATGATCGAGCCGCCGCGCGAGACGATGCCGGTCTTGCGGTTCGCGGTGAGCGGCACATGGGCGAGGCGCACCCCGGCGTGGACGGTCATGTAGTCCACGCCCTGCTCGGCCTGCTCGACGACGGTGTCCTTGTAGATCTCCCAGGTCAGTTCCTCGGCCCTGCCGTCCACCTTCTCCAGGGCCTGGTAGAGCGGGACCGTGCCGATGGGGACGGGGGAGTTGCGCAGCACCCACTCCCGGGTGGTGTGGATGTTGCGGCCGGTGGAGAGGTCCATGACCGTGTCGGCGCCCCAGCGGGTCGCCCACGTCATCTTCTCCACCTCCTCCTCGATGGAGGAGGTCACCGCGGAGTTGCCGATGTTGGCGTTGACCTTCACCAGGAACCGCTTGCCGATGATCATCGGCTCGATCTCCGGGTGGTTGACGTTGGCCGGCAGCACCGCACGGCCTGCCGCGATCTCCTCGCGGACGGTCTCGGGAGCGACGTTCTCCCGGATGGCCACGAACTCCATCTCCGGAGTGATCTCCCCGCGCCGCGCGTACCCGAGCTGTGTCACGGCTCGGCCGTCACGGCCGCGGCGGGGCTGGCGCGGCCGTCCGGGGAACACCGCGTCGAGGTTGCGCAGACCGCCGCGCGGCGAGGTGTGCTTGATTCCGTCGTCCTCGGGGCGGACCGGACGACCCGCGTAATCCTCGGTGTCGCCGCGGGCCACGATCCAGTTCTCCCGCAACGGCGGCAGGCCCCTGCGGACATCGGTGCCGACGAGCGGATCGGTGTACGGGCCGGAGGTGTCGTACAGCGTGACCGACTGCCCGTTGGTGAGGTGCACCTGACGGACCGGCACCCGCAGATCGGGCCGTGAGCCCTCCACGTAGCCCTTGTGCCAGCCGATGGACTTCCCGGCCTCCTCGCCGGAAGCGGCGGAAGCGATCTGCTCCGCGCCGCCGGGGATCTGCTTGGAGGCAGGCGTGCGTACGTCCTTGTTGGTCATGAGACCTACTCCCTACGCCGGCATTACCCGGTAACAGGTTCGGCGGTCGACGCAGCGGTGTCCGTCTGTCGGCGTCTCGTGTGAAACATCGCACGTTCCACGTGAAACATCGCGAAGACGGAGGTCAGCGCCCTCTCAGCCCGGTGCTCCGAGCTCCCGCGTGTGCAAAGGTGCCACCACGCTAGCGTCCATTGTGGCGCGGTGAACAGTGGGCCTGTCCCGTTCTTGCGATGATCGGGCGGTGACCACGACAGAGCGGTTCCCCCATCCACCGCCCGAACCCCGGCGCGAACAGGACTTCCGGCACGGCCAGGAAGCCACCGGTACGAGCCATGGGCACGGCGCTGGTACCGGCCACGGGCACGGCCCCGCGACCGGCGGCGGACACGGCCCGGGGAACGACCACGGGCACGGCCCGGGGAGCGGCGGCGGACACGGGCACAGTCACAGCCACGGGCCCGCCGCACCCGTGTCGAAGCACCTCCGCAAGGTGATCGCCGCGATCCTGATTCCGTTCGCCGCCCTGGTGGTGGCCGGACTCGCCGTCCTGTGGCCGGGCGGGGCCCCGTCGCACGAGCGCACCGGCGTCGGCTTCGACCGGCAGACCCAGCAGGCCACCGTCGTCGAGGTGCTCGAGGTCAGCTGCGGGTCGGTGAACGCCTCCGGGGACACACCGACCGGTGACACCTCCACCGCCGAGGGCTCCTCCGCCCAGCAGCGGCAGTCCGGCGCCTGCAAGAAGGCCACGATCCGGGTGGATACCGGCAACGACAAGGGCCGTACCTTCACCGAGATCGTGCAGCCCGACCAGTCCCGGCAGCTGCACCAGGGCGAGAAGGTCGTGGTCGCCTACGAACCCTCGGCACCCAAGGACCTGCAGTACTCGGTCACCGACGTCGACCGGCGCTTCCCGATGGCGCTGCTGGCCGGTGTCTTCGCACTCGCCGTCGTGGTCGTCGGGCGGATGCGGGGCGTCATGGCGCTGGTCGCGCTGGCCATCAGCTTCCTGGTGCTGAACCTCTTCATCCTGCCCGCGGTCCTTCAGGGATCGAACCCACTGGTCGTGGCGGTGGTGGGGGCCAGCGCCATCATGCTGATCGCGCTGTACATGTGCCATGGCCTGTCCGCACGTACCTCGGTCGCGGTACTCGGCACGCTGATCTCGCTGATGCTGATCGGCTTTCTGGGCTCCCTGTTCATCGGCTGGGCCGCGCTGACCGGCAACACCGACGACAGCACCGGGCTGATCCACGGCCTGTATCCGTCGATAGACATGAGCGGCCTGCTGCTCGCCGGTGTCATCATCGGCTCGCTCGGCGTCCTGGACGATGTGACGGTGACCCAGACCTCGGCGGTCTGGGAGCTGCACGAGGCCAACCCCGCGATGGGCCGGCGCGAGCTGTACCGCGCGGGCATCCGCATCGGACGCGATCACATCGCCTCCGTCGTCAACACCCTCGTCCTCGCGTACGCGGGTGCGGCGCTCCCCCTGCTGCTGCTGTTCTCCATCGCGCAGAGCGGTGTGACGACCGTCGCCACCAGTGAACTCGTCGCGGAGGAGATCGTGCGCACGCTGGTGGGCTCGATCGGCCTGGTCGCCTCGGTGCCGGTCACCACTGCGCTGGCGGCACTCGTGGTCTCGGCCGACCGTCCGGGACTGATGGAGCCCGCGGCACCGGCCGCCCTGCCCGCTCCGGCGCGCGGCGCAAGGGGCAGGCGCCGCAGGCGCTGACGCGGGGCCAGGGGGCCGTCTGCCTCCCGGGCGACCGGTGAAGCGTTCCTGCACGCCCTGACGCCGTGACGAAGCGTTACGGCAGCGCTCGTGTCCCCCTGCCGCGAGGTCTCAGCCCGCGCTCTGTTCCTCCGCCAGGATGCGGTCCAGTGCTTCGTCGAGGTGGGCGTCGAAGTCGGCCAGCGCGCCCTCCTGCCCCAGGGGCACCAGCTTGTCCGTACGGTCCAGGAACGCCACCAGGGGCGCCGTCGAGGAGCGGAACAGCGCCCGGTCGCCACCGACCTGAAGCCGGATCAGGACCTCGCTCAGCGAGTCGCGGCCGGCCGGTGAGATGCGCACATCGCCGTCCCCGCACGGGGTCCCCACCCCGTCGATCAGCAGTTCCCGTCCGAACACCCAGGTCACCGGGGCGTCTCCGGGCAGATGAAAGGTCAGCCGTACGGCATAGGGATCACTGGTCTCGTACCGCAACTCCACCGGGATGCGGAAGGAGAGCTCCTCGGACACGAGAAAACTCATCATGACCTCTGCCTGTACGGACTCGCGCATCGCTACCCCGGTGTTTGCCGTCGACTGGCCGGGAATCCTTCCCGTGACTGGTGCATCTTGCTGAACGTACACACCAGATCACAAGGAGTGAGTTTTCAGATACTGATAGAGAGCGCCAGAGAGCCCAGACGCCGTCCGACCTCGCGTTGCAACTGGCGCGCGGCCGGCAGCAGCCGGTCCGCCTGGTGGGCCGGCAGGGAGAGGGCCATCGCGGCCGCCGTGGTGCCCACCGTGATGGGGATCGCAGCGCAGACCGTCCCCAGCGCGTACTCCTGCCGCTCGGTCACCGGTTCCATCGGCCGGATGCGCTCCAGACGCCGCAGCACCGAGTGGCCGTCACGGACCGTGTACGGGGTGAGGGACTGCACGGGGTAGCGGTCCAGATGGTCGCGGCGGGCCCTGTCGTCCAGTTGGGACAGCAGGCACTGGCCGACCGCGTGCGCGTGCCCGGTCTCGCGGAAGCCGGCCCATTCCTCGACCGCCGGGGCGGCCGCGGTGGCGGAGACGCACATGAGCTCGATCTCGCCCTCGCGGTACATCGCGTAGTACACCGGGGCACCGATGGAGTCCCGCCACTGGGCGAGCGCCTCGACGATCGTGCTGCGACGTTTCTGCGCCGCTCCGCTGCTGCTCAGTCGTTCAGCGGCCTCGCCGAGGAAGAACAGGCCCCGGTCGCGGCGCAGATAGCCCTCATGGACGAGGGTGCGCAGCAGGTGGTAGGCGGTGGGCAGAGCCAGGCCCGTCTCACGGGCGAGCTGTTTCGCGGGCGCTCCGTGCTCGTGCCGCGCGACGGTCTCCAGCAGGCGCATCGCGCGCTGCACGGACCCGATGAGGGTCGGGGGCTGCTGGGGCCGTGGCTGCTCCGGGACCGTGGCTCCGGGCCGTTCCACGGGGGCCGACGAACGCGGTTGTGCCGGGAGGGCCGTCGAGCGGGACGGCCCCCGGGGTGCGGGCGGCGCGTGCCGTTCTGCGGGTGCGGTGTCAGCCGTGGCCAAGGGGTCACTCCCGTAGCGCGAGGGGGCAGCCGTGCGGGAACACGATGGGGGGTGTGCGCGCCC
The DNA here is from genome assembly GCF_035917575.1 of Streptomyces sp. NBC_01788. Taxonomy (GTDB): domain Bacteria; phylum Actinomycetota; class Actinomycetes; order Streptomycetales; family Streptomycetaceae; genus Streptomyces. The sequence continues at coordinate 3,989,417 of NZ_CP109090.1, forward strand.
GCGGGGGACGGCCCCCGCGTCGATCTCCGGACCCTATCCGCCTGTCACCGCACACGGACGGCTTGTCCGCGAAACTTCCCTCCCGCGAGGGAACCGGCGATTCCCGTTACCGGCCACCGGTTGCCCCTGACACTCACCAGTCGCTGCGCGAGGACGAACCCGTCAGGAACTTCCGCACGATGTAGATCAGCCCGCCGACAAGGGCCACGAAGATCAGCACCTTGAACAGCAGCCAGACCACGAAGCCGATCACGCTCGCTATCACGCCACCGAAGACGACCAGAGCGATGACGGGCACCGCGATCCACTTCACCCACCACGGCAGACCCGCGAAGATCTCTCGCATTGCCCTCGTCCTCATCTCTCCGCCGGCTCGGGGCCGGGTCCTGTCGGCGGCCCGCACTCCCCGGTGCGGACCCTGCCGGTGTTCTGCGTTCGATGCTAGAGCCGGGAGGGCGCCCGCGGGGCCCTCGCACCCCTTGTCCTGCCCTGACCGGTCCCCTAGGGAACCCCGAGACGCCGCCTCAGGCTTCCGGGGGAGAGAACACCACCAGGACCCGCAGATCCTCGCTGATGTGATGGAACTTGTGGGCGACTCCGGCCGGTACGTACACCACGCTGCCGCGGGCCACCTCGGTCGTCTCCAGACCGACCGTGATGGAGGCGCGGCCGCTGACGACGAAGTACACCTCGTCCTGGTTGTGCGGCTTCTGCGGGTCCTGCCCGCCCGCGTCGAGCGCGTACAGACCGACCGACATGTTCCGCTCACGCAGGAACTGAAGGTAGGCGCCCTCGTTGGCGGCTCGTTCCGTCTCCAGTTCGTCCAGCCGGAATGCCTTCATCGTCCTCGCCCGTACTAGTAGTCGATCTGGTCTGCCACGATCAGACACATGAAGAATTTCGTAGTCAAGACGATCGCCAACGCGGGCGCCCTGGCGGTCGCCGTGTGGGTGCTCGACAAGATCACCCTGACCGGGGACAACACCGCCAAGAAGGCCGGCACGCTGATCGTCGTCGCCCTGATCTTCGGGCTGGTGAACTTCCTGGTCAAGCCGGTGGTGAAGGTACTGACCTTCCCGTTGTTCATCCTCACACTGGGCCTGATCACCCTCGTGGTCAACGCGCTGATGCTGCTGTTGACGTCGTGGGTGTGCGGCAAGCTCCATCTGAGCTTCCACGTCGACGGCTTCTGGACGGCCGTCCTGGGCGGTCTGATCGTCTCGGTCGTCTCCTGGGCGCTGAACCTGGTCCTGCCGGACGAGGACTGACCCGAGGGGCCGAGGAAGCACCCCCGAGCAGGAAGTGGGCGGCGGGCCGCGCTCGGCCCACCGCAGAACGAACAGCAGGCGAAGGAAGGCAGGCGGCATGAACGACTCCGCTGCGGACGACCGGAACGGCACGCGGGAGCAGCCCCGTTTCCCCACCGGCACGGGTGACGGAACACGTGCGGTGCGGGCCGGGCTGCCCGAGCCGGTCAAGCACGAACCGACGCTTCCGGGGCCGGTGTTCGCCGCCCACTTCCATCTGCCGGGCGACCCCACGGGCCCCTACACCTACGGCCGCGACGAGAACCCGACCTGGACGCTGCTGGAGCGCGCCATCGGCGAACTGGAGGCACCCGGGCAGGACGGCGTCGAGACGCTGGTGTTCGCCTCCGGCATGGCCGCCATCTCGTCGGTGCTCTTCTCCCAGCTGCGCACCGGGGACACGGTGGTGCTGCCCAGCGACGGCTACCAGGCGCTGCCCCTGGTGCGCGAGCAGCTTCAGGAGTACGGGATCGAGGTGCGCACGGCACCGACCGGCGGGGACGCCCAGCTCGACGCGCTGGACGGGGCACGGCTGCTGTGGATCGAGTCGCCGTCGAACCCGGGGCTGGACGTGTGCGACATCCGGCGGCTGGTCGAGGCGGCACACGCGCGTGGCGCCCTGGTCGCCGTCGACAACACGCTGGCGACCCCGCTCGGGCAGCGGCCGCTGGCACTGGGCGCGGACTTCTCCGTGGCCAGCGGCACCAAGCAGCTCACCGGGCACGGCGACATCCTGCTGGGATACGTCGCCGGCCGCGGCGGCGAGGCCACGGCGGCCGTACGCCGCTGGCGCAAGATCGTCGGCGCGATCCCGGGGCCGATGGAGGCCTGGCTCGCCCACCGATCGATCGCCACCCTGCAACTCCGCGTCGACCGTCAGAACACCTCCGCCCTCACTCTCGCCGAGGCGCTGCGCGGACGGCCGGAGGTGACCGGGCTGCGCTACCCCGGGCTGCCCGACGACCCCTCGCACAGGACCGCCGCACGGCAGATGCGGCGCTACGGGTGCGTGGTGTCCTTCACGCTGCCCACGCGTGCGCGTGCCGAGCGTTTCCTCGACGCGCTGCGGCTCGTGGACCCCGCGACGAGCTTCGGCGGGGTGCGCTCCACCGCCGAGCGACGCGGACGCTGGGGCGGCGACGCGGTGCCGGAGGGCTTCATCCGGATGTCCGTCGGCGCCGAGGACCCCGAGGACCTGGTGGCGGATGTACTGCGGGCGCTGGAGGAGTCGGCGGAGCCGGCCGGCTGACGCTTCGCGGGCACCGCCCGCTGCCGCCCGCTTCCATCCACGCAGGGCGGACGGTCCGAGCCTCCCCCCTCGTGGCTCGGACCGTCCTCGGTTCCGCGCGCAAGAACCGCGCGAACAAGGCTAGTTGACTCTCCGTCAGTGTCCAATCACGGTAGCGACAGAGACCTATCGACATATTTATAGTTGGGCGGGGCCGGGGGGCCGCACGAAAGGGCACCAAGAGGGGTGGGCGTGCATGGATCTGGCATTGCTGCGCACGTTCGTGACCGTGCACCGCGCGGGCTCCTTCACCCGCGCCGCGGCGCTCCTCGGTCTCTCCCAGCCGGCCGTCACCTCACAGATCCGCACGCTGGAACGGCAGTTGGGACGTCCCCTGTTCCTGCGCAGGGCCCGTGGTGTGACGCCCACGACCATCGGCGACGAGCTCGCGCACAAGGCCGCGCCACACCTGGACGCACTCGTGGAGATCACCGAGTCCGACCTCGACGAAGAGTCCTCCCTGCGCACGCTGCACCTGGCCGGGCCGCCGGAGTTCGTCGCGGAACGGGTCCTGCCCGCACTGACCGGACTGACCGGCGACGACGGACAGGGCTTCGCGCTGCGTACCTCCTTCGGGACCGCCGAGGAGATCCTGGACGGACTGTCCGCCGGACATCACGATCTGGCCATCAGCACGGCCCGGCCCCGAGGCGGACTGCTCACGGCGGCTCCGCTGTGCGACGAGGAACACGTCCTGGTCGCCGCTCCGCGCTGGGCCGAGCGGATCACCCCGGCGACACCACGTCGCACGGTCGCGCCCGCCCTGGAGACCGTCCCCGTGATCGAGGTTCACGAGTCGCTCCCCTTCACCTCCCGCTACTGGGGCTCGGTCTTCGACGCCCGGCCCGCGGCGTCCGGCACAGTGATCGTCCCCGATCTGCGCGCGGTCCTCGCCTGCGTGGTCGCCGGCGCGGGGCTCGCGGTGCTGCCCCGGTATCTGTGCGCCGCAGCCCTGAGGCGGGGCGAGATCGTGCCCCTGCACGAGCCGGCGGTACCGCCGCTGCGCACCTACTTCCTCGCGGTCCGCGCCGGAACGCTGGCGATGCCGCACATCGCGCGGGCCCACGAGTGGCTGCTGCGGGCGGCCGCCACCTGGTACTGAACGAACTGGTACTGAGTGAAGAAGAGTGCGGCTACTGGACGAGGGAGGAGAGCGCGGCGTGAGACCGAAGCGGCGTGCGATGTTTCACGTGGAACCAGCCGGGCCACATTTCTCCCATGACCGTCCGACCCGTGGTCAAGCGCACCGCCCGCGCCGTTCTCCTCGACGGTGACGACCTGATCCTGATCAAGCGCACCAAGCCCGGTGTCGATCCCTACTGGGTCACTCCCGGCGGCGGGGTCGAGCCCGGGGACGCGACTGTCGTCGACGCCCTGCACCGCGAGGTGCACGAGGAACTCGGCGCCAAGATCATCGATGTCGTGCCCTGCTTCGTGGACACCGTGGAGCACATCGGCGAGGACGGCGGCGCGACCGGTGTGAAGGTGCAGCACTTCTTCGTCTGCCGGCTGGAGTCCATGAACCTTTCCCAGCGGCATGGCCCGGAGGTGGACCAGCCCGCCGGGGAGTACGAGATCGTGCGTGTGCCGTTCACACGGGTCGGCATCGCCTCCGTCCACCTCGTCCCACTGTCCCTGCGCCACTACCTGGACGGGAACATCGAGGGCGTGCGGGCCATGCACGCTCCCGACCTGGGCTGAGGGCACCGGTCGGTCCGGCATGGCCAAAAGCACGTACGTGTGGTCCCAAACGGGTGGACGCCGAGGGGGTCCTTCGGACAGCCTGACCTGCGTGTCGACTCCTTCCTCCGCGCGTTTCCCCATCCGCCGCCTGACGCTTCGCGATCTCACCGCCTGCGCCGACTTGTCCGAGAACCGGGGATGGCTGCGGGAGGAGCACAAGTGGAGCTTCCTCCTGACGGCCGGTACGGGCTACGGCATCGACGACCCGGACGGAGGACTCGTCGCCACGTGCGTCGTGAGCGAGTACGGACCGCAGGGCCGTCCGGATCTCGGCGCCATCGGCATGGTCCTGGTCGCCGAACGACATGCCCGCCAGGGAATCGGACGGCGGCTGATGCGCCATGTCGTCTCGACGATGGGCAGCACCCCCCTGACTCTCCATGCGACACCGTTCGGCCGCCCGCTCTACGAAGAGCTGGGCTTCAAGGTCACGGGCAGGGCGGAGATGGTGGTCGGGCACTTCACGCCGGACGGGCCGGATGAGCCACGATCCCGTATCGCCACACGCGCGGCCACCGCGGCGGACCTCGCGGGCATCCTCCGGCTCGACGAGGAGGTGTTCGGCGTCGACCGGACCCCGGCCGTCACGCGACTGCCCGCGTTCGCCGACCAGTTGCGCGTCGCCGAGGAGCGCGGCCGGATCATCGGGTACGCGGCGGCCTGGCCCAACATGGACACCCATGTGGTGGGCCCCCTGATCGCCCGGGACACGGAGACGGCCAAGGCTCTGATCGCCTCCCTCGCCGCCGGAACCGACCGCCGGCTGCGCACCGACATCGACGTGCGTCACAAGGAGCTGCTGGCCTGGGTTACGGAACGCGGGCTGGCCCCGGTGTTCGGCAACGACGTCATGATGTACGGCGTCGCGGAGCCGCCCGGGGACTGGACCCGCCGCTTCGCTCCGCTCACCGTCGCGGCGGGCTGAGGGACGAGGCCACTCGATTGTTGCATGCGCGCCATATCTTTGAAGGCGGTCTATTGCTGTGCTGCTCTATCCTGGACGCAGCCGCTCCGGGACGGAGGAGACGCCCATGACAGCGACGGACCCCGCGCTCACCGCCCTGGCCCAGGGCTGGTCGGCGCTCGCCCTGTTGCACGGCGGGATCGAGACGCGCATCGAGCGCGCCCTTCAGGCCGGGCACGATCTGAGCGTGCGCGAATACTCCCTGCTCGACGTGCTCAGCCGGCAGCACGACGGTGAGGGCGGCCATCTGCAGATGAAGCAGGTCGCGGACGCGGTCGTCCTCAGCCAGAGCGCCACCACCCGACTGGTCACCCGGCTCGAGGACCGCGGTCTCCTGGAGCGCTACCTGTGCCCCACCGACCGTCGCGGCATCTACACCAACGTCACCGAAGCCGGCCTCAAGCTCCTGGCGGAGGCCCGGCCGACCAACGACGGGGCTTTGCGCGAGGCACTCGACGAAGCTGCGAAGAACCCGGAGCTGGCACCACTGGTCCGGGCCGTCGAGTCCTTGCACGCCACCGCCCCGGCATAGTCCCGGCGCGAGCCGGATCGCCGCATAGGGTGCGGGCCATGGAAGATCTCGCCATACGAGCCGCAGCCGCCGCCGACGTCCCCGCCATCGTGGCCATGCTCGCGGACGACCCGCTGGGGGCGCGGCGCGAGTCCCCGGACGACCTCGCGCCCTACCTGGCCGCGCTGGAGCGGCTCAGCGCCGATCCCCACCAGCACCTGGTGGTCGCCGAGCGCGAAGACCGCGTCGTCGGCACACTCCAGCTCACGATCATTCCGGGCCTGTCCCGGCGCGGCTCCACCCGGTCGATCATCGAAGCCGTCCGCATCCACGCGGACGAGCGCGGCAGCGGGCTGGGCACGCGACTCATCGAGTGGGCCATCGACACCTCTCGGCGTGAGGGCTGCCAGTTGGTCCAGCTCACGTCGGACAGGACGCGCACCGACGCCCACCGCTTCTACGAGCGCCTGGGGTTCGAAGCCTCACACCTGGGTTTCAAGCTCCAGCTGTGAGCACTGTGAGCACGTGAAGACCAAACACGCCGAGGGGCGGGCGTTTCACGTGAAACGCCCGCCCCTCGGATCGTGGAGGACTTCCGGGCTTATCCGATGCCTCGCCATCCCTCCGGGTCGACGCCGCCGGGCACGGAAGCCTCTACGTCGTACGGCTGACGCGTGAACACGAACGACCCGAGGTCCAGATGGTCCACGGACCCGTCCGGCCGCCGCACCACCCGCAGCACCTCGCCGGCGTAGTAGCCCTCCAGCCCCGTCCAGGTGCCGTCACCGTTCGCCCGGAACCGTGAACGACGGCCGTTGCCGGACAGCGGCTCCAGCGAGGCGAGCCCGTCGGCCGTCAGCCGCAGGCCGAACCCGTACGTCCCCCAGTACCACTGTCCCGCCAGTTCCAGCACCGACGGCTCGTCCTTCCGCAGCGGCCGCCAGGGCTCCGGGATCCGCGGCTCGGCGTCGGCGACGATCCCCACGAGGTCGGCCGCCACCGCGGCAAGCGCCGGCCCGGACGTGCAGTTCGCCAGCACCACCGCGGCCACGTCGTCCTCCACGCCGATGGTGAGCGAGGCCAGAAAGCCCGGGAGCGACCCGCCGTGTCCGACCAGAAGCCGCTCGCCCCACCGCCGCACCTCGAGCCCCAGGCCGTACGCGTACCCGGACGCCACATCCGCCGCCTCGGGCGGAGCCGCCGGAGTCCTCATCTCCCGAAGCGACTCGGCGCTCAGCACCCGGTCGTCTCCCTGGACCAGGAAGACGGCGAAGCGCGCCAGATCCCCCGTCGTGGACCACAGTTGCCCGGCCGAAGCCATGCGCCCGAGGTCCTCGGCGGGTTCGGGCAGCATCACGTCGGCCCAGGGGTGCACCGCCCAGCCCCCCGCGTGCGGCGCCTCGGGACGGGCACCCGTGCGGTCCAGGCCCAGGGGTTCGAGCACTTCCCGCCGAAGGACGTCCTCCCAGGGAGCGCCCCGCAGTTCCTCGACGAGCGCGCCCAGCAGGGTGTAGCCGGGATTCGAGTAGTGGAACCGCCGGCCGGCCGGATGGCGCAGCGGCTCCTCGCCCAGCACATCGGCCAGCTCGGGCCGCAGGACCCCCGGCGACCTCTCCCACCAGGGCGCCGGCGACTCGGCGGCCAACCCGCTCGTGTGCGCCAGCAGTTCGGCTACGGTCGCCTCCCCCACGCCGGTGCCCGGCAGATGCTTCTCCAGCGGATCCCCGAGGTCGAGCAGGCCCTCGTCGCGCAGCCGCAGAACAAGCACGGCGGTGAAGGTCTTGGTGATCGAGCCGATGCGGTACTGCGTGTTCTGATCCGGTGCGTGTCCGTCCACCGACGTCCGCGCACCGTGCCAGACCGTCCGCCCCTCCCGGACGACCGCCGCGACGAGCGACGGCGCCCGCCCCTCGGCCTGGGCCACGGCGATCCGGTGCAGCAAAGCCCGGCGAGTACCGGGAAGCAGGTCATCCTGAAATGTCGTCATGCCCACAGTCCACCCGGAGAGTCGGGCACACGTCGAGCACATTTTTCCGCACGGCCGCGAAGAGCCACGCTCGGCCGGACCGCGGCCGCGCAGGGTCTCGCCGCTCATGACATGTCGATCTTGCGCGACCTGGGCATTCCTGGCTGTCTCAGGCGAACCCAGATCGCGCACCGATGAGTTTCCCGCGCCGCACTGGTCTATACGCCGGACACCCACGAACGGAAGGCTGGGCCATGCGGAAACTGATCTACGGCATGAATCTGACCCTGGACGGCTACATCGCCGCGGCCGGCGACGACATCGGCTGGAGCGGACCGCCGAGCCACGAGCTGTTCCAGTGGTGGCTCGACCACGAACAGGCGAGTGGCCTGTCGCTGTACGGGCGCAAGCTGTGGGAGACGATGAGCTCCTACTGGCCGACCGGCGACCAGCAGCCCAACACCACCCCGGCGGAGATCGAGTTCGCGCGGAACTGGCGGGACACGCCGAAGGTGGTGTTCTCCTCGACGATCGACAAGGTCGACTGGAACACCCGCCTGGTCACCGGCGACGCGATCGCCGAGATCACCCGGCTCAAGGCCGAGGACGGCGGCCCAATGAACATCGGCGGCGCAACGCTCGCCGGGGCGGCCATGCGCGCCGGGCTGATCGACGAGTACGTGATCGCCGCCCATCCGGTCCTGGTGGGCGGCGGCACGCCGTTCTTCACCGCGCTGGACAGCTGGGTGAACCTGAACCTGGTGGAGACACGGACGTTTCCCGGCGGCGTGGTCCTGACCAGGTACGAGACGAGGCGCTGAGCAGCTTCCCGCTGTCTCACGGCGGCTTGACCTGCCAGTCTCAGATTCGTGTCGGATATGCCATCGCTTGGCCATCGCTCGTGAGATTTGGCCACGAAATCTGAGACCCTACAAGCCGCCCGATCAGGTCTGTGCCATGTCCACGAAGCGTGAGTAGTGGCCCTGGAAGGCGACCGTGATGGTCGCGGTCGGGCCGTTGCGGTGCTTGGCGACGATCAGGTCGGCCTCGCCGGCGCGCGGTGACTCCTTCTCGTAGGCGTCCTCGCGGTGCAGCAGGATGACCATGTCGGCGTCCTGCTCGATGGATCCGGACTCACGCAGGTCGGAGACCATCGGCTTCTTGTCGGTGCGCTGCTCGGGGCCACGGTTGAGCTGGGAGAGCGCGATGACCGGGACCTCCAGCTCCTTGGCCAGCAGCTTGAGGTTACGGGACATGTCCGAGACCTCCTGCTGCCGGCTCTCGGCACGCTTGGAGCCGCCGGACTGCATCAGCTGGAGGTAGTCGATCACGACCAGCTTGAGGTCGTTGCGCTGCTTCAGGCGCCGGCACTTGGCCCGGATCTCCATCATCGACAGGTTCGGGGAGTCGTCGATGTAGAGCGGAGCTGCCGAGACGTCGGGCATCCGGCGGGCCAGCCGCGTCCAGTCCTCGTCGGTCATCGTGCCCGAACGCATGTGGTGCAGGGCGACCCGGGCCTCGGCGGACAGCAGACGCATCGCGATCTCGTTGCGCCCCATCTCCAGCGAGAAGATGACGCTGGGCAGGTTGTTCTTGATCGACGCCGCCCGCGCGAAATCCAGCGCGAGCGTCGACTTGCCCATCGCGGGGCGCGCGGCGATGACGATCATCTGACCCGGGTGCAGTCCGTTCGTCAGCGAGTCGAAGTCGGTGAACCCGGTGGGCACACCGGTCATCTCCCCGCTGCGCGAGCCGATCGCCTCGATCTCGTCGAGCGCGCCCTCCATGATGTCGCCCAGCGGCAGGTAGTCCTCGCTGGTCCGCTGCTCGGTGACCGCGTAGACCTCGGCCTGGGCTCGGTTGACGATCTCGTCGACGTCGTCGTCGGCTGCGTATCCCATCTGGGTGATGCGCGTACCCGCCTCGACCAGGCGGCGCAGGATCGCACGCTCATGGACGATCTCGGCGTAGTACGCGGCGTTCGCCGCCGTCGGCACGGTCTGCACGAGCGTGTGCAGATACGAGGCGCCACCGACCTTGTTGATCTCGCCGCGCCTGGTCAGCTCGGCGGCGATGGTGATGGGGTCGGCCGGCTCGCCCTTGGCATAGACGTCGAGGATCGCCGTGTAGATCGTCTCGTGGGCCGGCTTGTAGAAGTCGTGGCCCTTGAGGATCTCCACCACGTCGGCGATGGCGTCCTTGGACAGGAGCATGCCACCGAGCACCGACTGTTCGGCGTCGAGGTCCTGTGGAGGAACGCGTTCGAAGGCGGAGCCCCCGTCGTCCCACGCGCCGTTCTCCCGGCCGCGGTCGTGCTGGTCGTCCCGGCCGCGGTCCGTGTCGGGGCGGCGGCGGGAGGCGGGCAGACGATCACTTGGGCCGCTGTCGGCCCACGGGTCGTCCAGGGGCTCGGAAATGCTCACCGAGCAGCCTCCTCCCGTCCGCCGAGCGGACCTCGCCGTGCCCCTCTGTTGTACGGGACGGCACTGACAAAATGAGAGGCCCAACTCCGCTTCAGGCGCGTCAGGTTTATGACGCTTTGGAAGCCGGCGGACGGAGCGGGCGCCGGACCACGGTAGGGCCCAGAACGGCGTCAGCCAATCTGGTTATCCACAGGCCATGTGGACGACGGCCCCGATGCTGTGGAGAACTCGGCGAAACCTGTGCACGAGCCGGTGGACAGCCCTGTGAAAAAGCCCTCGGCGTCACCCACAGACCTCTTCTGACCTGCCACTTTCCCATCCACCGGCTGTGCAGAAGAAAAACTTTCCCAGTCGGACCAAGATCGCCTCGAACGGTACGCACAAGCGAACGCCATCAAAGCTCAAGTAAGGACTGCAAGAGCTTTGCATCTCTTACCTGTGGACGATTACATTGGTGCTCATGACACAGGCCCCCGCACGCCGCCCGGCCACCCGGCGCCGGCACGACCGAGAGATCGTCGCGCTGGCCGTACCGGCCTTCGGCGCGCTCGTCGCCGAGCCCCTTTTCGTGATGGCCGACAGCGCGATCGTCGGCCATCTCGGCACGGCGCAGCTCGCCGGACTCGGCATCGCCTCGGCCCTTCTGACCACCGCCGTCAGCGTCTTCGTCTTCCTCGCCTACGCCACCACGGCCGCGGTCGCCCGCCGCGTCGGCGCGGGCGACATCCCGGCAGCCATCCGCCAGGGCATGGACGGCATCTGGCTGGCGCTGCTGCTCGGGGCCGCCGTCATCGCGGTGGTCCTGCCCACCGCGCCCGTCCTGGTGGACCTCTTCGGCGCCTCGCCGACGGCGGCGCCGTATGCGACGACCTATCTGCGCATCTCCTCACTCGGCATTCCGTCCATGCTCGTCGTGCTGGCCGCGACCGGAGTCCTTCGTGGACTTCAGGACACACGGACACCGCTGTATGTGGCCATCGCCGGGTTCGTCGCCAACGGCGTCCTCAATGTCGGGCTCGTCTACGGCGCCGGACTCGGCATCGCGGGCTCGGCCTGGGGCACCGTCATCGCCCAGTGCGGCATGGCGGCGGTCTATCTCTGTGTGGTCGTCCGTGGAGCGCGTCGGCACCATGCCTCCCTGCGGCCCGACCGGGCCGGAATCAGGGCATCGGCACAGGCCGGTGCCCCGCTGCTCGTCCGTACGCTCTCCCTGCGGGCGATCCTGATGATCGCCACGGCCGTGGCGGCCCGCCTCGGCGACGCGGACATCGCCGCCCACCAGATCGTCCTGTCCCTGTGGAGCCTGCTCGCGTTCGCCCTCGACGCCATCGCGATCGCCGGGCAGGCCATCATCGGCCGCTACCTCGGCGCCGACGATCCCCAGGGCGCTCGCGAGGCCTGCCGGCGCATGGTGCAGTGGGGGACAGCCGTCGGATTCGCCCTCGGGCTCCTGGTGCTCGTGAGCCGACCGCTCTTCCTGCCGCTGTTCACCAGTGACGCCCTCGTCAAGGACACGGCACTGGGAGCGCTGCTTCTGGTGGCGCTCTCCCAGCCGATCTGCGGCGTGGTCTTCGTCCTGGACGGTGTGCTGATGGGTGCGGGAGACGGACCGTATCTCGCCGGGGCCATGCTGGTGACCTTGGCGGTCTTCACACCCGTGGCGTTGCTCGTGCCCGTGCTGGGCGGCGGACTCACCGCGCTCTGGGCTGCCATGACGTTGATGATGGCGGTGCGGATGCTGACGCTCTGGCTGCGTTCCCGCTCGGGCCGCTGGATCGTCACGGGAGCGGCACGCTGAACGTTTCACGTGAAACACCACGGCCTGCCAGGTTTCACATGAAACACCGTTGCCCGGGCCGTTGACTCAGCCACGCGGAAAGGGCCGCATCCTCGACGGATACGGCCCCTTCCAACTGCTCAAGCAGAGCGGAACGCCTTACGCGGCGACAACCTCGATGTTGACCTTGGCGGCAACCTCGGGGTGCAGACGCACGGACGTCTCGTGACCGCCCAGGGACTTGATCGGCGCGCCGAGCTCGATGCGGCGCTTGTCGACCTCGGGACCGCCGGCAGCCTTGATCGCCGAGGCGACGTCGGCCGGGGTGACGGAACCGAACAGGCGGCCGGAGTCGCCGGAGCGAACGGCCAGGCGGACCTTAACGCCCTCGAGCTGGGCCTTGATCTGGTTGGCCTGCTCGATGGTCTGGATCTCGTGGATCTTGCGAGCACGACGGATCTGCTCGACGTCCTTCTCGCCGCCCTTGGTCCAGCGAATAGCGAACTTCCGCGGGATCAGGTAGTTGCGAGCGTAGCCGTCCTTGACGTCCACGACGTCGCCCGCGGCACCGAGGCCGGAGACCTCGTGGGTGAGGATGATCTTCATGTGTGGCTCACCCTTCCCTTAGCGCGCAGTGGAGGTGTAGGGCAGCAGCGCCATCTCACGGCTGTTCTTGACGGCCGTGGCGACGTCACGCTGGTGCTGCGTGCAGTTGCCGGTCACGCGACGGGCACGGATCTTGCCGCGGTCGGAAATGAACTTCCGCAGCATGTTCGTGTCCTTGTAGTCCACGTACGTGACCTTGTCCTTGCAGAATGCGCAGACCTTCTTCTTAGGCTTGCGCGGAGGCGGCTTCGCCATGGTGTTTCTCCTGTGTGATCAAGAAGTTGGGGTACGGCCCGCCTAGAAGGGGGGCTCGTCCGAGTAGCCGCCACCGCCGCCGGAGCCGCCGCCCCAGCCGCCGCCGCCCTGGTTGCCACCGGCGGGAGCACCGGTCGCCCACGGGTCGTCGGAGGGAGCACCGCCCTGCTGGCCGCCACCGGGGCCACCGCCCCAGCCGCCGCCACCCTGGCCGCCACCCTGGCCGCCGCCCTGGCCGCCGCCCTGGCCGCCACCGCCGCCGTAACCACCCTGGCCACCGCGACCCGAGGTCTTGGTGACCTTGGCCGTGGCGTTGCGCAGGCTGGCACCGACCTCGTCGACGTCCAGTTCGTAGACCGTGCGCTTGACGCCCTCACGGTCCTCGTAGGACCGCTGCTTCAGCCGGCCCTGCACGATGACGCGCATGCCTCGCTGGAGCGACTCGGCGACGTTCTCCGCCGCCTGACGCCAGACCGAGCAGGTCAGGAAGAGGCTCTCGCCGTCCTTCCACTCGTTCGTCTGACGGTCGAAGGTGCGGGGAGTGGACGCGACGCGGAACTTCGCGACCGCCGCACCGGACGGGGTGAAGCGCAGCTCGGGGTCGTCGACAAGATTGCCGACGACCGTGATGACGGTCTCGCCTGCCATGGGGGTACCTCTCGGCGGGTTTGCTCTGGCTGCTTGCTACTCGAATCCCGAGATGAGCGAAGGGCTCAGTGCATCTCGGGGCGGAGGACCTTGGTCCGGAGGACCGACTCGTTCAGGTTCATCTGGCGGTCGAGCTCCTTGACGACCGCAGGCTCGGCCTGCAGGTCGATGACCGAGTAGATGCCCTCGGGCTTCTTCTTGATCTCGTACGAGAGACGACGACGGCCCCAGGTGTCGACCTTCTCGACCTTTCCGCCGCCGTCACGGACGACAGAAAGGAAGTTCTCGATCAGCGGGGAGACAGAACGCTCCTCGAGATCGGGGTCGAGGATGACCATCACCTCGTAGTGACGCATGTGGAACCCACCTCCTCTGGACTCAACGGCCACGGTCGTTCCGTGGCAGGAGGGTTGTGATGCGTACGCAACAGTGCTTGCAGTACATCAGCCGCCACTGACAATGAGGGCCGGCTGACGGACTCTCCAGATTGGGCGTGGCTCAGCCTGGGCAGACACCGTGCAGAACGTACAGACTACCCGCACACCTGCTTCCGGTTGAAATCGGGGCGCCGGACCCGTCAACCTGGACACCTCGGGTGTGCACGGCGCTAGGATGCGCCGCTTTTCGCTGGAGGTGCCCCATGGCACAGACGATGCGACCGAACACCGCCGCGGGCGGCGGCCTCTTCGCCACCGACGGCAAGTCCCACCCGGTCCAGGACACCCTGCTCGTGGTGACCCTGGTACTGGGCGTGCTGGCGTTCATCACCGGGCTCCTCTTCCACAGCCTGCACCTGCTGAGCTCCTGGGCCGGTCTGGTCGGGATCCTCACCGGTGCGTACGGCCAGTGGATCTCCGTGACGACGCGCGAGCGCTTCGGGCTGGTGCTCGGTCTCGGCGCCTCCGCGGTCGGCTTCTACCTCGGCCTGGCGCACGGCGGCCTGTTCGGCGGCCTGTTCGGCTGAGACCGGGCACGCCCGGCCGCTCCTCGGGGACGGCGTCCGCCGAAGACCGCGGACGCGCGCCCGTACGACCGCACGACTGGTGCAACGGCGGTGAACGGGCCGGGCCGAAGGTTGTGTACGGCCAGTCTGCGCGCTCCCGGGGCGCAGTAGGCTTCGGCGCGAGAGCCGGAGCCCCTGTACCCATGGGGACACGCCAGCCCGAGGAGCGCCCCGAATGAGCCTGACCCTGAGGACCATCAGTCGAGAGCAGCATCTGGCTTACATCCAGAATCTGCCCGCGGCGAGTCACATGCAGGTCCCGGCATGGTCAGAGGTCAAGGCGGAGTGGCGCTCGGAGAACCTGGGCTGGTTCGACGAACGTACCGGTGAACTGGTCGGCGCGGGTCTCGTCCTGTACCGCCAGCTGCCCAAGATCAAGCGCTATCTCGCCTACCTGCCCGAGGGGCCGGTCATCAACTGGTTCGCGCCGAATCTCGACGACTGGATCCAGCCGATGCTGGCGCATCTGAAGCAGCAGGGCGCCTTCTCGGTGAAGATGGGCCCGCCGGTGATCATCCGCCGCTGGAACGCCGAGACCATCAAGAAGGGCATCCAGGACTCGGACGTCAAGCGTCTGCGCGACCTGGAGGCCGACTTCATCGAGCCCCGCGCCTTCGAGGTCGCCGACAAGCTGCGCCGTATGGGCTGGCAGCAGGGCGAGGACGGCGGCGCCGGCTTCGGCGACGTGCAGCCCCGCTACATCTTCCAGGTGCCGCTCGCCAACCGGTCGCTGGAAGAGGTGCACAAGAACTTCAACCAGCTGTGGCGCCGCAACATCAAGAAGGCGGAGAAGGCCGGCGTCGAGGTCGTCCAGGGCGGCTACCAGGACCTCGAGGAATGGCAGCGGCTGTACGAGATCACGGCGGTCCGCGACCACTTCCGGCCCCGCCCGCTGTCGTACTTCCAGCGCATGTGGACGGCCCTCAACACCGAGGACCCCAACCGCATGCGGCTGTACTTCGCCCGGCACAACGGCGTGAACCTGGCGGCGGCGACGATGCTGATCGTCGGCGGGCACGTCTGGTACTCCTACGGCGCCTCCGACAACATCGGCCGCGAGGTCCGGCCCTCGAACGCGATGCAGTGGCGGATGCTGCGCGACGCCTACGCGCTCGGCGCCACGGTCTACGACCTGCGCGGCATCTCCGACTCGCTGGACGAGACCGACCACCTCTTCGGTCTGATCCAGTTCAAGGTCGGCACCGGCGGCCAGGCCGCCGAGTACCTCGGAGAGTGGGACTTCCCGCTGAACAAGCTGCTCCACAAGGCGCTCGACATCTACATGTCGCGCCGCTGACCTGACACTCTTCGGTTCGACCCCGTCGACACCTTCCATACTTCTGATACACCGCATTTACGAGAGAGGTTCCAGGTCCGGCCATGGCGCTCACGCTCTACGTCGACACCGCGCGCTGGCGGGCGCACCACAAGCACGTGCAGGAGCAGTTCCCCGGGCTTGTCCCGGTCTGCAAGGGCAACGGCTACGGATTCGGGCACGAGCGGCTGGCGGAGGAGGCCACGCGGCTGGGCTCCGACATCCTCGCCGTCGGCACGACGTACGAGGCCGCGCGCATCAAGGACTTCTTCAGCGGTGACCTGCTGGTCCTGACGCCGTACCGCCGCGGCGAGGAGCCGGTGCCGCTGCCCGACCGTGTGGTCCGTTCGGTGTCGTCGATCGACGGGGTGTACGGCCTCGTCGGGGCCCGTGTGGTCATCGAGGTGATGTCCTCGATGAAGCGGCACGGCATCAGCGAGCAGGATCTGCCGCAGCTGCACGCCGCCATCGAGAACGTCCGGCTGGAGGGTTTCGCCATCCACCTGCCGCTGGACCGCACGGACGGCTCGGACGCCGTGGAGGAGGTCATCGGCTGGATGGACCGGCTGCGCGCGGCCCGCCTGCCGCTGCACACGATGTTCGTCAGCCACCTCAAGGCGGACGAACTCGCCCGGTTGCAGCAGCAGTTCCCGCAGACGCGTTTCCGTGCCCGCATCGGCACGCGGCTCTGGCTGGGGGATCACGACGCCACCGAGTACCGCGGCGCGGTCCTGGACGTCACCAAGGTCAGCAAGGGCGACCGTTTCGGCTACCGCCAGCAGAAGGCGGCCTCGGACGGCTTCCTGGTGGTCGTGGCGGGCGGTACGTCGCACGGAGTGGGCCTGGAGGCCCCCAAGGCGCTGCACGGCGTCATGCCGCGCGCCAAGGGCGTCGCCCGCGCCGGTCTCGCCACGGTGAACCGCAACCTCTCCCCGTTCGTCTGGAGCGGCAAGCAGCGCTGGTTCGCGGAGCCGCCGCACATGCAGGTGTCGATCCTGTTCGTCCCCTCGGACGCTCCGGAGCCCAAGGTCGGCGACGAGTTGGTGGCCCATCTGCGCCACACCACGACGCAGTTCGACCGGCTCATGGACCACTGAGCGGCGGTCGCGGGATCCGTTCTCGTGCGAAAGGCCGTGTCCGGCAGTGCCGGACACGGCCTTTCGCATGCCCCCTGGGGAGGCTGTTCGCTCAGAGCGAATCACTCCGGGGTGCGGCCGGGCCCTGCCCGCCCCACTCCACCTGAGCCCCGCCCAAGTCCGCCTCCGGGTGCGGTGGCCGGGCCCGGGTGCCCAGGACGAAGACGTCCTCGGCGCCGTCGAGGACACCGCCCGAGGGGTCGTCGTCGCCGGCCCGGCGCAGCACATCCCGCTCCGGCATGAGGATGTCGCGCACGACGACTCCGCACAGGTACAGGGTGCCCAGCAGGTGCACGGCGATCGCCCAGTGGTAGCCGTCGGTCGGCAGCCCCTTGTGGGCGTCTCCGCTGGTCGTGTAGGCGAGGTACATCCAGATGCCGAGGAAGTACGCCACCTCGCAGGCCTGCCAGATCAGGAAGTCGCGCCACTTGGGGCGGGCCAGCGCGGCCAGCGGGACCAGCCACAGGACGTACTGGGGCGAGTAGACCTTGTTGGTGAGGATGAAGGCCGCCACGATCAGGAAGGCGAGCTGGGCGAAGCGCGGACGGCGCGGGGCGTACAGCGTCAGTGCCGCGATGCCGAGGGCGCACAGCACCACCAGCAGGGTGGCCGTGGTGTTGACGAAGTCGGTGCTCGGCGGACTGGTCGAGTTCTGGGCCCAGATGAGCCAGAAGGAGCCGAAGTCGACGCCCCGGTCATGGCTGAACCTGTAGAACTGCCACCAGCCTTCCGAGGCGAAGGCCATCACCGGCAGGTTCACCACCAGCCAGGCGACGACGGCGCCCGCCAGCGCTCTGCCGAAGTCCCGCCACTTCCCCGCCCGCCAGCACAGCACGAACAGCGGGCCGAGCAGGAAGACGGGATAGAGCTTGGCGGCCGTGGCGAGGCCCAGCAGGACGCCGAAGGCGATCGAACGCCCTCGGGACCACATCAGCATCGCGGCGGCCGTCAGCGCGACCGCCAGCAGGTCCCAGTTGATGGTGGCGGTCAGCACGAAGGCAGGCGCGAGGGCGACCAGCAGACCGTCCCAGGGCCGCCGGGCGTGGGTGCGGGTCACGCAGACGGCGATGACGGCCGCGCACACCATCAGCATCCCGGCGTTGACCATCCAGTACCACTGTTCCTGGTGCTGGATGCTGCCGCTGTGCGGGGTCAGCCAGGAGGCCACCTCCATGAAGACCCCGGTCAGTACGGGGTACTCCAGGTACGGCATGTCACCGGGGAGCCTGTCGAAGTAGGGCACGAGGCCCTCGGCGAAACCACGGCCTTGGTAGAGGTGCGGAATGTCCGAATAGCAGGCCTTCGTGTACTGGGAGCTCGCACCGAAGAACCAGGCGCCGTGGTAGCAGGGCACCTTCTGGACCAGGCCGAGGGCGAACATGCCGATGGCGACGAGCGCGACGACCCGTACGGGGGTCCACCAGGACCTTCCGAGCAGGGCACGCCGCCCGACGGGGCCGCCGATCAGCTCGCTGCCGGCCGCCGCGACCTCGTCCTCCTTGGTGGGCCGCACCGGGTCCGGCTCGTGCACGCTCGCTTGCGTCGATTCAGCACTGGGCATGGGGCACATCCTGCCGTACGACCCGGGGGCACGTGCCCGGTCGGCACCGCGGTGGGCGCGACGGCCCGTTCTCCTCGCTGAGGCCGGACCCGAAACGCCCCATCGCACGAACGAGCGCGCGCCACGACCAGGAGGTCGTGGCGCGCGCTCGCTTCGTTCGGATCAACCGCCGGCCGGGCCTGCGAAGAGACCGTTGCCTCCGTTCCCGTTGCCCCGGTTGCCGCCTCCGTTGCCGTTGCCGCCGTCCGACTCGGTCGGCGAAGGCGACGACTGGTCGGTGCCGCCGTCCACGCCGCCGTCGCCGGTCTGACCGCCGTTGCCGTTGCCGCCTCCGTTGCCGTTGCCGTTGCCGTTGCCGTTGCAGCCGAAGAAACCGCAACGGGTCCGGGTCGGCGAGGGCGCCGGGTCGGGCTCGGTCTCGCTGGGCGTGGGCGAGGGACTCGGGCTCTCCTCCGCGGTCTCGGTGGCTGTCGGGGTCGGAGTCGGAGAGGGCGCGCCGACCCCGTCCGCGATCTCGCCGACCTTCTCGGCCTCGGGGAAGCCGGGGTCGTTCTTCCCCTGCAGCGCTGCCTTCATGTACTCGGTCCACACCTGTGTGGGGATGTCACCACCGTGGATGGAGTCCTTGCCCGCCGTGCCGTTCATGGAGAGCAGACTGTGGGTCTTGGGCTCCTCACGGAACATCGTCACCGCGGTCGACAGTTGCTGCGTGTAGCCGACGAACCACGCGGACTTGTTCTTGTCGGTGGTGCCCGTCTTGCCCGCGGCCTTGCGGCCCAGGGCGAGCGCGTTCGTGGCCGTGCCGTTCTCGACGACGTTCTCGAGGACGTCGGTGACGTTGTGCGCCACGATCTCGGGCATCGCCCGCTTGAGGCGCGGCTTCTCGAAGCCGGGCAGCTCCGAACCGTCGTGCTTGACGGCCTTCACCGAGTACGGGTCGGCCTGCTGCCCCGACGCCGCGAACGTCGCGTAGGCGTCGGCCATGCGGATCGCGCTGGGGGTCGACGTACCGAGGGCGAACGACGCGTTGAGGTCGGCGAAGCTGCCCTTCAGAAGGCCGGACTTCTCAGCCACGTCGGCCACCTTCGGCATCCCCACGTCCATGCCGAGCTGCACGAAGGGTGTGTTGATGGACTGCTCCATCGCCTTGCGCAGGGTGATGTAGCCCCACGGGTGGGGGCCCTCGTTGTTCTGGAAGAAGGGGGTGTTGTCCTTCTTGAGAACGTAGGACCCGTCGTTGTTCATGATCTTCAGGTGGTCGTTGCCGTTGTACTTGCTGAGCGGTGAGACCCCGACGCCATCGGTCTTGTAGGTGCCGTACTGCATCGCCGCGGCGAGCACGAACGGCTTCCACGTCGAACCGACGGGGACGCCCGAGGTGTCCGCGTTGTTGGTGAAGTGGCCGTTCTCGAAGCCGACGCCACCGTAGAGAGCGACGATCGCACCGTCATTGGGTTTCACCGACGCCGCACCGAACTGGACGTGCTTGTCCTTCTCGCGCTTCGGGTCGATGTTCGCCTTCTCCACCTTCTTCACGGCGGCGGCCAGTGCGTCGACCTTGCTCTTCTCGAAGGTGGTGTAGATCTGGTACCCGCCCTGGTCGAACTGCGCCTCCGTGATGTCGGAGTGCTTCAGGACGTACCGCTTCGCCGCGTCGACGAGGTAGCTGACCTGGCCGGTCATTCCCTTGATCGCCTTACGGCCCTGAGGCTCGGGGTACTTCTTGATCGCCTCCTGGTACTCGGCGTCCGTGAGGTGATCCTTCAGATCGGGCTTGTGCATCTGCTCGAGGATCCAACTCCACCGCACTTCCGAACGCTTGTGGTTGGCCGCGGCGGTGGCCGAGGAGTCGAGGTTGTCGTTGCCCGCGGGGTCGTAGTACGTCGGGCCCTTGAGCAGAGCGGCGAGCACGGCGCATTCGCTCGGCGTGAGTTCGACGGCGTTCTTGCCGTAGTACGTCTGGGCGGCGGCCTGGATGCCGTACGCGCCACGGCCGTAGTACGAGGTGTTCAGGTAGCCCTGGAGGATGTCGTCCTTGGAGAGTTTCGTGCCCACCTTGATCGAGATGAACATCTCCTTGAACTTCCGGGAGACCGTCTGGTCCTGGCTCAGGTAGGTGTTCTTCACGAACTGCTGGGTGATCGTCGAACCGCCCTGCGTGTCACCACCCGTCGCCATGTTCCCCAGCGCGCGGACGATACCCATCGGGTCTACACCCGAGTCCTTGTAGAAGCTCTTGTTCTCGGCCGAGATCACCGCCAGCCCCATGGCCTTGGGAATCTTGTCGATCGTGACGTTCTGCCGGTTCTGGCCGCTGCCGGTGGCGACCATCTGCTGACCGTTGGACCAGTAGTAGACGTTGTTCTGCGACACCGCCGCGGCGTGCGCCTCGTTGGGCACGCTCACCATCGCGTACCCGACGCCGGCGACGGCCACCAGGCTGCCGACGAAGCCGATGCACAACCCGGAGACGAGCCGCCAGGACGGTATCCAGCGGCGCCATCCGTACCCTTCCGCGCGCGGGTAGTCGATGAACCGCTTCTCGGGGGGCGGCCCCGGCCGTCCTCGGCCGCGTCCGGGACCGTCCGGTCGGCCGCGTCGGCCGCTGCCCCTCTGCGCCGCCCGCCGGGCCTCGGCACGGCTGCCGTAGGGGCGGTCCTCGCCTTCCACGCCATGTGAACCGGAATCGGCAGGAGATCCGGTGGCGCCTCGCGGTGCCGCACGGCGGCCGGAGGACGAGGCGGACTGGCCACGTCGGGCCGCGGCACGTCCGCCTCCCTGCGGCTGCGGCGGTTTGCGACGGTGCTCGCTCATCGAACGATTACTCCTCGGGCAGGCGCTTTCTCGCGCGCCTGGAGACGGCGGCTGTTTTCCGGTCCCCCCGAAGTACGGATGTGGTCGGTCACGCATTCACCCGTACCGCACCGGGAGCGAGGACGATCCCCAGGCGTCACTCGGTTCCCGGCGATGTGCATGGCGCACAGACTACGCACTGGCTAAACCCGGTGAGCCCCGAAGTTCACCCCAAACCAGGCAACTTGCCTCCGACCGACCGGCGATGTGATCCCGTTCACTCCGTCCCCTCTTGTCGCATGCGGGGGTGGGATCTATCGTCGTGATGTATCGAGTCGATACATCAGTGCGAGATAAGCAGCGTCACGGCACCCGGAGCGGCCCCGCCGCCACCGGATCGCGGCAGAGAGGAGGCGACGATGGGCCGGCGTTCCGGCATCCTCGAGTTCGCCGTACTCGGCCTGCTCCGCGAATCCCCGATGCACGGCTACGAACTGCGCAAACGGCTCAACACGTCACTGGGCGTGTTCCGTGCGTTCAGCTACGGGACGCTCTATCCCTGCCTCAAGACGCTGGTCGTCAACGGCTGGTTGATCGAGGAGCCGGGAAGCGCTCCTGAGGACGCCGTCTCCGCCGCGCTCGCGGGCCGGCGCGCCAAAATCGTCTACCGGTTGACGGCCGAAGGTAAGGAGCACTTCGAGGAGCTGCTCTCGCAGACGGGCCCCGACACGTACGAGGACGAGCACTTCGCCGCTCGATTCGCCTTCTTCGGGCAGACGTCGCGCGACGTACGCATGCGCGTACTGGAGGGCCGCCGCAGCCGGCTGGAGGAGCGTCTGGAGAAGATGCGCGCCTCCCTGGCACGCACCCGGGAGCGCCTCGACGACTACACACTCGAGCTCCAGCGCCACGGAATGGAGTCCGTGGAGCGCGAAGTGCGCTGGCTGAACGAGCTCATCGAGAGCGAGCGGGCCGGGCGGGACCTCAAGGGTTCCGTCTCCGGGGGTCCCGCCTCGCTGGACACCACCACTGGAGCGACGGGCGGCCTGCCCCGGTCCGGGGAGTCTTCCCGGCCGGATACGCCCGACGACACCGCCACGTGAGGTCCCGTCGGGGCTTCACCGATTACACACAGGGAGCAACCGGAATGGGTTCGGTTCGCGTAGCCATCGTCGGCGTGGGCAACTGCGCCGCGTCGCTGGTGCAGGGCGTCGAGTACTACAAGGACGCCGACCCGGCGTCCAAGGTCCCGGGCCTCATGCACGTGCAGTTCGGCGACTACCACGTGCGTGACGTCGAGTTCGTCGCCGCCTTCGACGTCGACGCGAAGAAGGTCGGCCTGGACCTCGCGGACGCCATCGGCGCCTCCGAGAACAACACCATCAAGATCTGCGACGTGCCCAGCACCGGTGTGACGGTTCAGCGCGGCCACACCCTCGACGGTCTCGGCAAGTACTACCGGGAGACCATCGAGGAGTCCGCCGAGGCCCCGGTCGACGTCGTCCAGATCCTCAAGGACAAGCAGATCGACGTCCTGGTCTGCTACCTGCCCGTGGGCTCCGAGGACGCGGCGAAGTTCTACGCCCAGTGCGCCATCGACGCCAAGGTCGCCTTCGTCAACGCACTCCCGGTCTTCATCGCCGGCACCAAGGAGTGGGCGGACAAGTTCACCGAGGCGGGCGTCCCGATCGTCGGCGACGACATCAAGTCGCAGGTCGGCGCGACCATCACGCACCGCGTCATGGCGAAGCTGTTCGAGGACCGCGGTGTCATCCTGGACCGCACCATGCAGCTGAACGTCGGCGGCAACATGGACTTCAAGAACATGCTGGAGCGCGACCGGCTGGAGTCCAAGAAGATCTCCAAGACCCAGGCCGTCACCTCCCAGATCCCCGACCGGGACCTCGGCGAGAAGAACGTCCACATCGGCCCGTCCGACTACGTGGCCTGGCTCGACGACCGCAAGTGGGCGTACGTCCGCCTCGAGGGCCGCGCCTTCGGCGACGTCCCGCTGAGCCTGGAGTACAAGCTCGAGGTCTGGGACTCCCCGAACTCCGCCGGTGTCATCATCGACGCCGTGCGCGCCGCGAAGATCGCCAAGGACCGCGGCATCGGCGGCCCGATCCTGTCGGCGTCCTCGTACTTCATGAAGTCCCCGCCGGTGCAGTACTTCGACGACGAGGCCCGCGAGAACGTGGAGAAGTTCATCCGCGGCGAGGTCGAGCGCTAGAGAGCGTTGCACAAAACCGCTCCTGCCAGGGCTGTTGGGCCCCCGTCCGTGTACGCCTCGCGTGCACCCGGGGGCCCTCCCACATGTGAGGCTGTCACCCCATGGCCGTCGTCCGTGACCTGCGCGTCCTGCTGCGCTTGAGGAACTTCAGGCGCCTGCTCGCCGTGCGGGTGCTCTCCCAGAGCGCCGACGGCGTCTACCAGGTCGCGCTCGCCACCTACGTCGTCTTCTCCCCGGAGAAGCAGACCTCGCCCGCCGCGATCGCCTCCGCGATGGCGGTGCTGCTCCTGCCGTACTCGCTGATCGGCCCCTTCGCGGGCGTCCTGCTGGACCGCTGGCGCCGTCGCCAGGTCTTCCTCTACGGCAACCTGGCGCGGGCCGTGCTGGCGACGGCCACGGCCGTGCTGATGGTCGCCGCCGTACCGGACTGGCTGTTCTACGTCTCCGCGCTGTGCGTCACCGCCGTCAACCGCTTCGTGCTCGCCGGGCTGTCCGCCGCGCTGCCGCGCGTGGTCGACGCCGAGCGGCTGGTGATGGCCAACTCCCTGTCGCCGACCGCCGGCTCCCTGGCCGCTTTCGCGGGTGGCGGCCTCGCCTTCGCCGTGCGACTGGTGGGAGCGGACTCCGACGCGGCCGTGGTGCTGCTGGGGGCCGCCCTGTATTTGTGCGCGGCCCTGACCTCGCTGCTCATGGCACCGGACCTGCTCGGGCCCGACCGCGAACCGCGGCGGCCACGGCTGGGCGCGGCGCTGAACGTCACCGCGCGCGAGCTGATGGCGGCCGTACGGCACCTCGTCGCGCCGTCCCGGCGGCAGGCCGCCTGGGCGCTGGCCTCGATGACGCTGATGCGGTTCTGCTACGGGGCACTGACCGTCCTGGTGCTGATGCTGTGCCGCTACGGCCTGACCTCGAACACACGGGACGGGCTGCGTCTGCTCGGGCTGGCGCTCGCTCTCTCCGGCGTGGGGTTCTTCGCGGCGGCCGTGATGACACCGTGGGCGGCGGGCCGGCTCGGACCGTCCGGCTGGATCGCCGTGTGCGCAGGCTCCGCCGCTGTCCTCGAACCCGCCCTCGGCCTGCCGTTCGCCACCGGCCCCCTGCTCGTCGCGGCGTTCGTGCTGGGGCTGACCACCCAGGGCGCGAAGATCGCCACGGACACGATGGTGCAGTCCGCGGTGGACGACGGTTTCCGCGGCCGGATCTTTTCCGTGTACGACGTGCTGTTCAACGTGGCGTTCGTCGGCGCCGCGGGGGTCGCCGCGCTGATGCTGCCACCGGACGGCCGATCGTCCGTGCTCGTCGTGATGGTCGCCGTGATCTACGGGGCAGTTGCGGCCGCTATGACACGCTTTGCAGGCCGACAAGTGTCACGTCAATGACACAGAGCCCCACCGGGTCACAGCAGTGTCAGTCCTGGCCTGTAACTTACGTGCGTCTTATTTCGACAGCATGTTCTTGCCGTCATGCACTAGTTCCAGGGGGACCCCCGAATGACCACTCCGCCGCCGCCCCAGGGCCAGAACCCGCACGCTGAGGCGCCCACCGCTCCCATGGGGCAGCAGGCCGGTCAGCCTGGAGCCCCGCAGCAGCCGTACCCGCCGCAGGCGCCATACGCCCCCTTCCCGCAGCAGCAGGGTGCCCCGGTCCCGCCGCCCGTTCCGCCGAAGTCCGGTGGCAAGAAGGTGCGGGGCATCCTCGGCACGATGGGCCTCATTGCCGCCGTCCTCCTCGTCAAGTTCGGTATCGGCTGGTGGTTCAGCCAGACCGACGCCGAGACGACTTCGGTGGGTGCCTGCCTGCACAACAAGGGAACCGACTCCCACGCCGACCTCAAGGAGGTCGACTGCTCGTCCGGTGAGGCCGAGTACAAGGTGATCCAGAAGTTCGACGGCTCTTCCGACGAGAACAAGTGCGAAAGCGTCAAGGGGTGGACCGTCTCCTACGTCCAGTCCGGAGGCGGACACGACGTGGTGCTGTGCCTGACGGAGACCAAGTAACACCCGCTTGACCCATGACGAAGGGGCGATGTTTCACGTGAAACATCGCCCCTCGGCGTTTCCCGGGCTCGTGTTTCACGTGAAACACGAGCCCTTTCCACGCACCCTCAGCCCTGCTGCTCCTGCTCGGCCCACCACTCCTTGAGGGCCGCCACCGCCGCGTCGTGCCCCATCGGGCCGTTCTCGAGTCGCAGTTCCAGCATGTACTTGTACGCCTTGCCGACGGCCGGTCCGGGCTTGACGCCGAGGACCTCCATGATCTGGTTGCCGTCGAGGTCCGGGCGGATCGCGTCGAGCTCCTCCCGCCCCTTGAGCTCGGCGATGCGCTCCTCCAGGCCGTCGTACGCCCGGGACAGTGCGGCCGCCTTGCGCTTGTTGCGGGTCGTGCAGTCCGAACGGGTCAGCTTGTGAAGGCGGTCGAGCAGCGGGCCGGCGTCGCGGACATAGCGGCGGACAGCCGAGTCCGTCCACTCGCCGGCACCGTAGCCATGGAAACGCAGATGGAGTTCGACCAGCCGCGAAACGTCCTTCACCAGCTCGTTGGAGTACTTCAGCGCGATCATGCGCTTCTTGGTCATCTTCGCGCCGACCACTTCGTGGTGGTGGAAGGAGACCCGGCCGTCCTTCTCGAAGCGACGGGTGCGCGGCTTGCCGATGTCATGCAGAAGGGCGGCGAGGCGCAGCGTCAGGTCGGGCTCCTCCTCCAACTCCATCGCCTGCTCCAGCACGATCAGCGTGTGGTCGTAGACGTCCTTGTGCCGGTGGTGCTCGTCGCTCTCCAGACGCAGGGCGGGCAGCTCGGGCAGCACATGGCCGGCGAGACCGGTGTCGACGAGCAGGGACAGGCCCTTGCGCGGGTGAGCCGACAGGATCAGTTTGTTCAGCTCGTCCCGGACCCGCTCGGCCGAGACGATCTCGATACGCCCCGCCATCCCCTTGATCGCCGCGAGAACCTCGGGGGCGACTTCGAAGTCGAGCTGGGCGGCGAAGCGCGCGGCCCGCATCATGCGCAACGGGTCGTCGGAGAAGGACTCCTCGGGGGTGCCCGGAGTGCGCAGCACCCGTGCCTCGAGGTCGCCGATCCCGCCGTGCGGGTCGATGAACGTCTTCTCCGGCAGCGCCACGGCCATGGCGTTGACCGTGAAGTCACGGCGGACGAGGTCCTCCTCGATGGAGTCGCCGTACGACACCTCGGGCTTGCGCGAGGAGCGGTCGTAGGCCTCCGACCGGTAGGTGGTCACCTCGATCTGGAAGCACCGGTCGACATCCCCGACGCGGGCCTGCTTCTGCGCCCCGACCGTGCCGAAGGCGATCCCGACCTCCCAGACGGCGTCCGCCCAGGGCCGCACGATCTTCAGTACGTCCTCGGGGCGGGCGTCGGTCGTGAAGTCCAGGTCGTTGCCGAGCCGGCCGAGCAGCGCGTCCCGGACCGAGCCGCCGACCAGGGCGAGAGAGAACCCGGCCTCCTGGAAACGGCGCGCGAGGTCGTCGGCGACAGGGGCGACCAGCAGCAGCTCGCTCACCGCGCGCTGCTGCACCTGGCTCAGGGCAGGGGAAGTGTCTTCGTTGGCGTTCGGCACAACAGAAAAGGGTACGTGGCCCGGGCGCCCGACCGCGCCGACATTGTTCGGCACCGGCCGCGGCGGATGCGCGGCGACAACACCGCACGGGACGCGGC
The DNA here is from genome assembly GCF_035917575.1 of Streptomyces sp. NBC_01788. Lineage (GTDB taxonomy): Bacteria > Actinomycetota > Actinomycetes > Streptomycetales > Streptomycetaceae > Streptomyces. The sequence goes on from NZ_CP109090.1 coordinate 4,016,618, forward strand.
GGCAGCTCCCCTTTATTACCTACTCCAGCTCTCCTTATTACCTACGCAACCCACGCCTTTGTGACGTAACGAACAGCATCCCCGGATACAGGCATATCCAGGGCGTCCACCCGCGTCCAGCGATCTTGAAACCGCCTCCGAGGCACTTCCCCCCGGCGCACATCGTTACCATGCGTGGACGCACATTCCGACGACCACTGACGACGAGGGACGGGCGAGCGCGTGGCCGAGGCGGCAGACTTCCAGGGGACCAGTCCCTCACCTGCCCGCCGAAGGCTGCGGCGTGCCGGGGCGCTGCTCACCGGAGCACCGCTGCTGGCCGCTCTGCTCCAACTGCCCGCCACCCCGTCCGCACACGCCGCCGGGCAGGAGTCCCCGCAGACCGCGTCGGGCTCGCGCACGGTCGCCGTCTCCGTCGACTCGTTCAGCCCCAGCGCCCCCACGGACGGGGACACGCTGACCGTGTCCGGCACCGTGACGAACAAGGGAAAGCAGGCCGTCACCGACGCCCACGTGGGCCTGCGCGTGGGCCCGGAGCTGGACACCCGCTCGTCGATCGACTCCGTGGCCCAGCGCACCAGGTTCGATCCGGGCGCCGACGGCCCCGAGGTCGGCGACAAGTACGCCCAGAAGTTCACGCAGCTCGCTCCGGGCGTCGCGGAGCACTTCAGCATCTCCGTGCCGGTCGACAAGCTGAACCTCGGCGCGAACGGGGTCTACGAGTTCTCCGTCTCACTGTCCGGCCAGACCTCCGTCCAGCCCTGGGAGCAGGTCCTGGGCATCCAGCGCACGTTCCTGCCGTGGCAGCCGGACGACGCGGGCACGAAGACCAAGACGACCTATTTGTGGCCGCTGATGTCCAGCGTCCACATGACGGCCGAAACGGGCCCCGGCGCACAGCAGACGCCAGTCTTCCTCGACGACGACCTCGCCAAGGAGCTCGCGCCCGGCGGACGCCTGGAGCGGATGCTGTCGCTGGGCAAGGACCTCGACGTCACCTGGGTGATCGACCCCGACCTGCTGGCGTCCGTCGACGCCATGACCGGCAACTACAGCATCCAGACCGCGGACGGCACGCCCGTGCCGGGCACTCACCAGGATGTCGCCAAGAAGTGGCTCGCCGAGCTCCAGCAGGCGATGGCGGGCAAGGACGTCGTGGCGCTGCCCTTCGCCGACCCGGACCTGGCCTCCCTCGCCCACCACGGCACGAGCGTCACCGGCTCGTTGAGCCAGCTCAAGGACGCCACCGACGTCGCCGCCAGCACGGTGGAGACGGTGCTCCAGGTGAAGCCGAGCACGGACTTCGCCTGGCCCGTGGAGGGCGCCGTCGACCCGTCGATCGTCAAGGTCGCCACCTCCGCGGGCGCCGACAGGATCATCACGCGCAGCGACAGCCTCCAGGAGACCGGCGGGCTGTCGTACACGCCCTCCGCTGCCCGCCCGATCGGCGGCGGCACCACGGCGATCGTCGCGGACGCCCGCCTGTCGACGGCGTTCGAGGGTGACCTGACGCAGGCCGGCGCCAGCACACTCGCCGTGCAGGAGTTCCTGGCCCAGAGCCTGGAACTCGACAGCCAGACGAGCCGGCAGCGCAGCATCGTCGTGGCCCCGCAGCGCATGCCCAGCGCGAGCCAGGCCCAGGCCATGGCGCAGGCGCTGACGGCCCTCCAGCAGAGCAACTGGTCCCAGTCGCAGGACCTGGCCGCGGCCGCCGCGGCCAAGCCGGACCCCGGCGCCACCACGAAGATCCCGTCCGCCGCGGACTACCCCTCCTCGCTGCGCAGGAAGGAACTCAGGCCGGCCGCCTTCAGGGCGATCGCCAGGACGCAGGACAAGGTCGACAACTTCCGGGTCGTCCTGACCTACCCGTCCCGGGTCGTGACGCCCTTCGGGCGGGCCATGAACCGGGAGATGGCCACGTCCTGGCGCGGCGGGTCCGGCGGGGCGAGGGACTTCCGGGACGGCGTGGAGGCGTACCTCGACGACCTCTCCGAGCAGGTCAAGCTGATCGACAAGTCGGAGACGAAGCTCTCCGGCCGCAGCGCCACGATCCCGGTGACCGTGCAGAACAACCTGGTGCAGGGCGTCGACCACCTGATGCTGCGGCTCACCTCGACCAACCCCACCCGCCTCAAGATCGGCGGCAAGGCGTACTGGGAGCAGCCCGTCGCGGTCGCCGGCGGGCACACCCAGTCCGTGAAGTTCCCCACGTCGGCCAACGCCAACGGCCCCGTGACGGTGGTCGCCCAGCTCTACACGCAGGACGGCCAGGAGTACGGCGCGCCGGTCACCTTCGACGTGAAGGTCACCGAGATCACGGCCACGGTGATGCTGGTCATCGGTGGCGGCGTCCTGCTGCTCGTCCTCGCCGGCTTCCGCATGTACACCCAGCGCAAGCGTGCGGCGGCCAAGGAGGCGGCCCACGACCCCCAGGATCCTCAGGACGCCGAGCAGGCCGAGCGCGCAGAGGAAGCGCGGGACGGCGAGGACGGCGCCGGAGAGGCCGGTGACGGCGCGGACGGGCCGGAAGGCGTCGAGCCGGAGAACCCCGAAGGCACCGCCGGTCGTCCCGCAGAAGGCACAGAAGAGTCCGGCACCCGGTCCCGGGCGGACGACCCGGAGCAGCCGAGTGACCCGACACCGGACACCGCGGCGGAAAGCACAGACCCGTCCGGCACGGGTGAGAAGGTGGACCGTTGAGGATGTCGTGGCCCGGAGGGCCCGGGACGATGAGGTGGGGTAAGCATGAACGCGCCGTACGACGGTGACCGCGGCCAGGCCGTGGGCGGCTCGGGCCACCCCGACGCGCCGCCGCCCGGACACGGCCAGACGCCGCCGGAGCCCCCCGCGGACATGTACCTCCAGGACGCCTACGACGACGACCCCTACCGGGCGCAGGATCTCACCGCCCAGGACCCGGTCGGCGAGGCGCTGTACGACCGCGCCGCGCATCCTCCGCCGCCCCCGGGCCCGAACGGGCCGCAGCAGCCGCTCTACGGCCGCCCCACGCAGTCGCCCCACGCCCCCGACCCGCGCGTGTGGGCGCAGACCCCGCCGCCGGAGCCGTCGGGCACCACGCAGTACCTGCCGCACGGCGAGGATCCCCGGACCACCGAGTTCGTCGGCGTCGACGACCTGGTCAGCCACTCCGGCGAGGACCACCACGAGCCGGACGCCTTCGCCCACCTCTTCCGCGACCAGCAGCAGGGCGGTCCGGACACGCGTCAGGGCGGCTACGGCCACCAGGGCCCGGGACAGCACGGCTACCGGCCACCGCAGGACATGGGCGGACGCCCGCGGATGGCGGTCCCCTCGGTTCCCGGTCCCGCCCCGGCCCCGGCCGCCGGTCAGGGACCGATGGGGCCGTACGCGCCCGCACCGGCCGTCGCCGAAGCCCCTGCCCCGGCGGCCGAGCCCGCCCCCGCTCCGGCGGCGAAGAAGGGCGGGAAGGCCTCGGGACTGCTGCAGTCGAGCGCCGTCATGGCAGCGGGCACGATGGTCTCCCGGCTCACCGGGTTCATCCGCTCGGCGATGATCGTGGCCGCGCTGGGCACGGCCCTGCTCGGCGACACCTTCCAGGTGGCCTACCAGCTGCCGACGATGATCTACATCCTGACCGTCGGCGGCGGCCTGAACTCCGTGTTCGTCCCGCAGCTCGTCCGCGCCATGAAGGAGGACGACGACGGGGGCGAGGCGTTCGCCAACCGGCTGCTCACCCTGGTGATGGTCGCGCTCGGCGCGCTCACCGCCCTCACGATGTTCGCGGCGCCGCTGCTGGTCCGGATGCTCTCCAACTCGGTCTCCGGCAATCCGGCGGCCAACGAGGTCGGCATCACCTTCACCCGGTACTTCCTGCCCTCGATCTTCTTCATGGGCGTCCACGTGGTGATGGGGCAGATCCTCAACGCCCGGGGCAGATTCGGCGCCATGATGTGGACGCCGGTCCTGAACAACATCGTCATCATCTTCACGCTCGGCACGTTCCTGTGGGTCTACGGCACGTCCGCGAACTCCCACATGACCGTCACGAACATCCCGCCGGAAGGCCAGCGCCTGCTCGGCGTCGGCGTGCTCCTCGGCCTCGTCGTGCAGTCACTCGCGATGATCCCGTACCTGCGCGAGACCGGGTTCAGGCTCCGCCTGCGCTTCGACTGGAAGGGGCACGGTCTCGGCAAGGCCGCGATGCTGGCCAAGTGGACCGTCCTCTTCGTCCTCGCCAACCAGGCGGGCGCCCTGGTGGTCACTCAGCTGGCCACCTCCGCGGTCGCCAGCACGCACATCGACGGCACCGGCTTCAGCGCCTATGCCAACGCCCAGCTGATCTGGGGCCTGCCCCAGGCCATCATCACGGTCTCGCTGATGGCGGCCCTGCTGCCCCGCCTCTCACGCTCGGCCGCCGAGAACGACACCGGCGCCGTCCGCGACGACGTCTCGCAGGGTCTGCGCACGACGGCGGTCGCCATCGTGCCCATCTCCTTCGGGTTCCTCGCCCTGGGCATCCCCATGTGCACGCTGATCTTCGGCTCCTCGGGAACCGCGGCCGCCACCAACATGGGCTACATGCTGATGGCCTTCGGACTCGGCCTGATCCCGTACTCCGTGCAGTACGTCGTCCTGCGCGCCTTCTACGCCTACGAGGACACCCGCACGCCCTTCTACAACACGGTGATCGTGGCCGCGGTCAACGCGGGTGCCTCGCTCCTGTGTTACTTCCTGCTTCCGGCCCGCTGGTCCGTGGCCGGCATGGCGGCCGTGTACGGTCTCGCATACGCGATCGGCGTCGGTGTCGCCTGGCGCCGGCTGCGACAGCGGCTGGGCGGCGACCTCGACGGTTCGCGTGTCCTGCGGACGTACGCGCGGCTGGGCATCGCCTCGGTGCCGGCGGCACTGATCAGCGGCGCGGCCTGCTACGGCATCGGCCACACGCTGGGCCAGGGCGTCTTCGGGTCGTTCGTCGCGCTGCTGGCCGGTGGCGCACTGCTGCTCGGGGTCTTCTTCGTCGCCGCCCGCCGGATGCGCATCGAGGAAATCAACGGGCTCGTGGGTATGGTCCGCGGGCGCCTGGGGCGTTGAGTCGGGGGTAGGCGCACAACCATCGTCCGCAGCTGTGTGTCGTGCATAGCGCCGGACTGTGGGCACAATTGGATTCGGCGTCGGACAGCGCGATGGATGGGGAGGCAGGAGCGACGGTGGCGGAACGGATCACGGCTGCCGTCGACGTGGCAGACAACAGCGGCGAGCAGCCGCTGACCGCCAAGGCGGACCAGTCCACGTCCGACGGGGTGGCCCAGCACCGGGAGCGGGGCACGGACAACGAAGAGGCGCAGGGGAGCGACGGGACGGAGAGTTCCGGGAGGAAGACCTCACCACCCGATCTTCACAGCGGTCACAAGCTGGCCGGACGCTACCGCCTCGAGGAGTGCGTCACCCGTCTGGACGGATTCAGCAGTTGGCGAGCCGTCGACGAGAAACTCCGTCGCGCCGTCGGGGTGCACATCCTGCCGGCGGACCACACGCGAGCGCGGTCCGTGCTGGCCGCGGCCCGCTCCTCCGCCCTGCTCGGCGACCCCCGCTTCGTGCAGGTCCTCGACGCCGTCGAGGAGGACGACCTCGTCTACGTCGTCCACGAGTGGCTGCCGGACGCGACGGAGCTGACCACGCTTCTGGCCTCGGGCCCTCTGGGGCCGCACGACGCCTACCAGTTGGTCAGCCAGATCGCGTCCGCCATGGCCGCCGCGCACCGCGAGGGCCTGGCCCATCTGCGACTGAACCCCAACGCCGTACTGCGCACCTCCACCGGTCAGTGGCGGGTCCGCGGTCTCGCCGTGAACGCGGCGCTGCGCGGCATCAGTTCCGACACCCCGCAGCGCACGGACACCGAGGCGATCGGCGCACTGCTGTACGCGGCGCTCACCCAGCGCTGGCCGTACGAGAGCGACGCCTACGGCATGTCCGGCCTGCCCAAGGACATCGGTCTCATCCCCCCCGACCAGGTGCGCGCGGGCGTCCACCGCGGCCTGTCCGAACTCGCCATGCGCGCCCTCGTCAACGACGGCGCCACCGCCTCCCGCCACGAGTCGGCGTGCACCACCCCGGAGGAACTGGTCAAGGCGATCGGCGAGATGCCGCGCGTCCGGCCGCCGGAGCCGACGTTCACCGCGCCGCCGGAGTACCAGGGCACCTCCTACCAGCAGGGCGCGTACGGCCGTCCGGCTCCGCGCCCCGGGGTCACCCAGCCGGTCCCGACCCCGCCGCCCCCGCTGCAGAGCCGCACCGGCAAGGCCCTGAAGTGGGCCGTCTCGGCCCTCCTCATCGCTGCCCTGGGCCTGGGCAGCTGGCAGCTCGCGGACGCCCTGCTGGGCCAGGGCGGCAAGTCCGACGACACCCAGACGCAGACTCAGGACGACACCGACAAGAAGGACACGAAGCCGAAGCCGGCCCAGCCGCTCAAGATCTACGGCGCGCAGGAGTACGTCGCGAAGGGTGATGCCCAGCACCCCGCCGATGTCGGCAAGACATACGACGGGGACAGCTCGACGTACTGGCGCACCTCCAGCTACAAGGAGGGGCCGGACTTGAACCCGGTCTTCAAGCCCGGTGTCGGCATCGTCTACGACCTCGGTTCGGCGCAGGAGGTCTCCTCCGCGTCCATAGCGCTCCTGTACGGCAATGACCACACGACCGTCACGTTGTACGGCACGGACTCGATGAGTTCGTCGGTGCCGATCACCTCGATGACGAAGCTGGGCTCCGTGACGACGACCGGCACCACCGCAGAGGTGAAGGTGGTCAAGCCGGTGAAGACCCAGTACGTGCTGGTGTGGTTCACCGCTCTGCCGTACGCCCCAGGTGACGCGTACAGCAACCCGGGATACAAGCAGGCTGTGACGGACCTCAAGTTCACCGGCTGAGTACGGACGCGAGGGGGAGGCATCCTGTGGCGGACGGCACCATATATGGCGACGTAAGCGATCAGGACCTCCTGGCCCGTCATGTGGAGGGCGACCACGAGGCCTTCGGTGAGCTGGTGCGCCGTCACCGTGACCGGCTCTGGGCGGTCGCCCTGCGCACGCTGGGCGACCGTGAGGAGGCCGCTGACGCCGTGCAGGACGCGCTCGTCTCCGCCTACCGGGCCGCCGGCACCTTCCGCGGCCAGTCGGCCGTCACGACCTGGCTGCACCGGATCACGGTGAACGCCTGCCTGGACCGGGTCCGCAAGGCCGCCTCCCGCAAGACCTCCCCTGTGAACGACACCGAGCGCCTGGAGCAGTTGCTGGAGCCGCACGAGTCGGCCTCGGCGCCTGCCGAGAGGAACGACGTGCAGCGGCAGCTCGTCGAGGCGCTGGGCACTCTCCCGCCGGATCAGCGGGCCGCCCTGGTGCTCGTGGACATGCAGGGCTATCCGGTGGCCGAGGCCGCCCGCATCCTCGAGGTGCCGAGCGGGACGGTGAAGAGCCGTTGCGCCCGGGGCAGAGCGAGACTCCTGCCGCTACTCACCCATCTGCGCCCGAGGCGCACGCGTGAGGAGAAAGAATCGGGCGCGGGACGGAACCGGGCGCAGGGGACATCCGTCCCACCGAAGACGGATCCTGAAGGCACGCGCCCCGAGGGCAGAGACGCGCAGGGCGAAGGATCAGGCGATTCAGCTGCTGTGAAGGGCGGAGGTGGGCGAGCGTGACATCCACGACAGACGCGGCCGGGCACCCGGACGTCACGGAGATCTCCGACCTCACCGAGGGCCTCCTCGCCCCCGCCCGGGCCGACGACCTCCAACGGCATCTGGACGAGTGCGCGTTGTGCGCCGACGTCCACGCGTCGCTGACGGAGATCCGTGGTCTGCTCGGCGCCCTGCCGGATGTGTCCGCCATGCCGGCCGACGTGGCGGCCCGAATCGACGCGGTCCTCACAGTCGAGGCCTCAGTGGCGGGGCCTCCACTCGCAGGTGGCGCGCGTGTTTCACGTGAAACATCGGCCGTGGACCGTCCCTCCGGCCGTCCTCGCGCCGCCAGCACCGGCCCGGGTCGTAGGACAGGGACCCGCCGGGGACGCCGCAGGGTCGCCGTTCTCGGCTCCGTCGTCGCCCTCGCCGCCCTGGGGGTGACATCCGTGGTTCTGGCGACGCTCCACGACGACAAGCCATCCGACACTACGGCGCACGATCGTCCGAGCGCGTCCGCGGACACCTTCTCCGCGAGCACCCTCAAGAGCGAGGTCGCCGATCTCCTCGCCCAGGAGCAGCCGCCGCGCAGAGACGCCCACACACCCCATGACTTCGGGGTGGAATCCGCTGCCGGTACCGACAGGCCCAAACTGCTGAAGAGCCCGCCGCCGACCGTCCCCTCGTGCGTACGGCAGGGCATCAACGACAGCGGCGTCCCGCTCGCCGCCCGGGCGGGCACCTATGACGGCAAGGACGCCTATCTCGTCGTGCTGCCCGATGCCTCCGGCGACAGCAGCCGCGTCACGGCCTATCTGGTCGATGCGACCTGTGTCCGCCACCAAGCGGTCACGGCCAAGGTGTTGCTGTCGCGCTCCTACGCGCGTTCCTGAGCCCGCACGCTCGGTCCTCGCGCCGCGTGGCACCGCATGACATCCCGTGCGCTGTCGCTCCACCGTGTGCCCCGGCACACCGGGAATGCCTGCCCCTTAGGATCCGTTGGGTGGGGTGAGAGCTATGAGAGAGGCTCCCCCCGGCCGTAGGACACAGTCCAGAGACGAGGAATCAAGCCGTGAGCGATGTCCGTAACGTGATCATCATCGGCTCCGGGCCCGCCGGCTACACGGCGGCGCTCTACACCGCGCGCGCGTCGCTGAAGCCGCTGGTTTTCGAGGGTGCGGTCACCGCGGGTGGTGCCCTGATGAACACCACCGACGTGGAGAACTTCCCCGGCTTCCGTGACGGGATCATGGGCCCCGAGCTCATGGACAACATGCGTGCGCAGGCCGAGCGTTTCGGCGCCGAGCTCATCCCGGACGACGTGGTCTCCGTCGACCTGAGCGGTGAGATCAAGACCGTCACGGACACCTCGGGCACGGTGCACCAGGCGAAGGCCGTCATCGTCACCACCGGCTCGCAGCACCGCAAGCTCGGCCTGCCGAACGAGGACACGCTCTCCGGCCGCGGCGTCTCCTGGTGTGCCACCTGCGACGGCTTCTTCTTCAGGGAGCAGGACATCGCCGTGATCGGTGGCGGTGACACCGCCATGGAGGAGGCGACCTTCCTCTCCCGGTTCGCCAAGTCCGTCACCGTCGTCCACCGCCGGGACACCCTGCGCGCCTCCAAGGCGATGCAGGAGCGCGCCTTCGCCGACCCGAAGATCAAGTTCGTCTGGGACAGCGAGGTCGCGGAGATCCAGGGCGACCAGAAGCTCTCCGGACTGAAGCTGCGCAACATCAAGACCGGCGAGCTGTCGGACCTGCCGGTGACCGGTCTGTTCATCGCCATCGGCCACGACCCGCGCACGGAGCTCTTCAAGGGCCAGCTGGACCTGGACGAGGAGGGCTACCTGAAGGTCGACTCGCCGTCCACCCGCACCAACCTGACCGGTGTCTTCGGCGCCGGCGACGTGGTCGACCACACCTACCGCCAGGCAATCACCGCGGCCGGCACCGGCTGCTCCGCCGCCCTCGACGCCGAGCGCTTCCTCGCGGCTCTCGCGGACAACGATCAGAAGGCCGAGCCCGAGAAGTCCACCGTCTGAGCCCCCACCACCCCACCGCACGACCAATTAAGGAGCCCGCTGTGGCCGGCACCCTGAAGAACGTGACCGACGACTCCTTCGAGCAGGACGTCCTGAAGAGCGACAAGCCCGTCCTGGTGGACTTCTGGGCCGCCTGGTGCGGTCCCTGCCGCCAGATCGCTCCGTCCCTCGAGGCGATCGCCGCCGAGTACGGCGACAAGATCGAGGTCGTCAAGCTCAACATCGACGAGAACCCGGGCACCGCCGCCAAGTACGGGGTCATGTCCATTCCGACCCTGAACGTCTACCGGAACGGCGAGGTCGCCAAGACCATCGTGGGGGCGAAGCCCAAGGCCGCGATCGTCCGCGATCTCGAGGACTTCGTCGCCGAGTAAGCATGGCGGGGCCGCCGAGACGGCGGCGATGTTTCACGTGAAACACGAATGGGCCAACCCTGAGGGGTTGGCCCATTCGCATGTCGCAGTTCGTCTGTGGCATGCAGCTCGCTTACAGCGGCCTCAGCGCCGGTTCCTTCTGCACCGCTCCCAGAAGCCGGTCGATCGCCATCTCCACGTCTTCCTTCCAGGACAGCGTCGACCGCAACTCCAGCCGAAGCCGCGGATGGGCTGGATGGTGCCGGACCGTTTTGAACCCCACGGCCAGCAGATGGTCGGCGGGGAGCACGCAGGCGGGCTCCTTCCAGCGGGCGTCCCCGAATGCCTCAATGGCCTTGAAGCCCCGCCGCAGCAGATCCTTCGCAACCGTCTGGACCATGACACGACCCAGCCCCTGCCCCTGGTAGCCCGGCATGATGAACGCGGTCATCAGCTGCACGGCGTCCGGAGAGACGGGGCTCGTGGGAAAGGCCGTGGAACGAGGGACATAGGCGGGGGGAGCGTAGAGCACGAAACCCACGGGCACGTCGTCGACGTAGACGACCCGACCGCAGGATCCCCAGTCCAGCAGGACGGCGGAGATCCACGCTTCCTTTTCCGCCGTGACCGTGCCGGCCTTCAGCGCTGCCTCACCACTGACGGGGTCCAGCTCCCAGAAGACACACGCACGGCAGCGCTGGGGGAGGTCTTGAAGGTTGTCCAGCGTGAGCGGTACGAGCCGACGGCCCATGAAGGCTGTTCCTCGCTTCCTTCGCCCGCGGCGCCACGCGCGGCTGTCAGAGCGCTGCGTTCCTTGAGGAGGCTGCCAACGAATCCGCCGACCGCACCCAGCCCCAAGACCGCGCCGAGCATTCCGGTGCGGCTCACCGTTCGCATGCCCTGCCTCCCTCTAGAGGTACCGCCGGGTGGATGCGTCATACCCGAACGCATCGTATCGACGATGCGATTGCATCGATACCGCCTGAAAGCAAAGAGCGGGCCGTGTTCCGGTACACACCGGACACGACCCGCCTGTGCCGAGCGATCGAGCGGAAACCATCCAGCGGACGGGCTCAGCCCTCCGTCTCCTCCTCCGGCTCTTCGCCGTCCAGAAGACTCTGCTGCATGACCGGGCCCTCGCCCGGAGCCAGCGTGCCGAGGATGCGCTCCAGGTCCTCCATGGAGGCGAACTCGACGGTGATCTTGCCCTTCTTCTGCCCCAGGTCGACCTTCACCCGCGTCTCAAAACGGTCGGACAGACGCGTCGCGAGGTCGGACAGGGCCGGGGAGACCCGACCTCCGGCACGCGGCCCCTTGGACCGAGGGGCCGCCGTCGGCCGCGACCCCATCAAGGTCACGATCTCCTCGACCGCCCGCACCGACAGTCCCTCGGCGACGATCCGATGGGCAAGCCGGTCCTGCTCCTCCGAGTCCTCGACGGAGAGCAGCGCCCGCGCATGTCCCGCCGAAAGAACTCCGGCGGCGACCCGGCGCTGCACGGCCGGCGAGAGCTTCAGCAGACGCAGGGTGTTGGAGACCTGCGGGCGGGACCGGCCGATCCGGTCCGCCAGCTGGTCGTGCGTGCAGTTGAAGTCCCTCAGCAGCTGGTCGTAGGCGGCTGCCTCTTCCAGCGGGTTCAGCTGGGCCCGGTGCAGGTTCTCCAGCAGGGCGTCCAGGAGAAGCTTCTCGTCATCCGTCGCGCGCACGATCGCCGGGATGGCCGCGAGCCCTGCCTCACGGCAGGCCCGCCAGCGCCGCTCACCCATGATGAGCTCATAGCGCGCCGGGCCGAGCTGCCGGACGACGACGGGCTGGAGAAGCCCGACCTCCTGGATGGAGGTGACGAGCTCGGCCAGCGCGTCCTCGTCGAAGACCTCACGCGGCTGGCGCGGATTGGGCGTGATGGCGTCGAGGGGGATCTCGGCGAAGTGGGCGCCCATCACCGACGCGGTCACCTCAGCCGAGCTGCTCGCCTGCGGCTGCACTGTTTCACGTGAAACAGAGGGCAGCGTGGTCACCTTCGCCGCCACCCCCCGGTCACCGCGGTCACCCGTCAGCACCGGGACAGCCGAGGACGACGCGGAGCCCGCGCCTCCTGCCGTCGCCGGAGCCGGCGGCTTCTCCCCGGTCGGGGCAGCGGGGATCAGCGCGCCGAGACCGCGACCCAACCCCCTCCGTCGCTCACTCACTGAATCCCCTCCACCATGTTCGGATCACCCTGTGCGCTGACGTGGGCGTGCGTGGCGTCGTAGCTGACACCGACGCCCCTCAGCGCGATTTCTCGTGCCGCCTCCAGATAGGAGAGGGCACCGCTTGACCCTGGATCGTAAGTCAGCACCGTCTGCCCGTAGCTCGGCGCCTCGGAGATACGGACCGAGCGAGGAATGCTCGTCCGCAGCACCTCCTCACCGAAGTGGCTGCGCACCTCTTCCGCGACCTGGGACGCCAGGCGCGTCCGGCCGTCGTACATGGTGAGCAGGATGGTCGACACATGCAGGGTGGGGTTCAGATGCCCCCGGACCAGGTCGACGTTGCGGAGCAGCTGCCCCAGGCCCTCCAGCGCGTAGTACTCGCACTGAATCGGGATGAGAACCTCCTGGCCGGCGACGAGCGCGTTGACCGTCAGCAGGCCGAGCGAGGGCGGGCAGTCGATGAGGATGTAGTCCAGCGGCTGCTCGTAGGCCTGGATCGCCCGCTCAAGCCGGCTCTCCCGCGCCACCAGGGACACCAGCTCGATCTCCGCACCGGCGAGATCGATCGTGGCAGGGGCGCAGAAGAGACCCTCGACATCGGGGACGGGCTGGACGACCTCGGCCAGCGGCCTGCTCTCCACCAGGACGTCGTAGATGGAGGGGACGTCGGCGTGATGGTCGATGCCCAGCGCCGTGGAGGCATTGCCCTGCGGGTCGAGGTCGACCACCAGGACACGGGCACCGTGCAGAGCCAGCGAGGCGGCAAGGTTGACGGTCGTCGTCGTCTTGCCCACGCCACCCTTCTGGTTGGCCACCACCATGACTCGGGTCTGTTCGGGCTGGGGCAGACCCTCGCCGGCGCGGCCCAGAGCCTCGACCGCCAGTTGGGCAGCACGACCGATGGGAGTGTCGTCCATCGGGGGCGGCGTTTCACGTGAAACATCCTCCCCCATCGATTCGGTACGGGGACCGGGGACCGGATCGGTCATCGGTCCCGCAATGTTGGCGTCGGACCGCAAGGATTCACTCTCCTCGACTTCAGGCTCGCAATGCACAGAGCCTCCCATGCCTTCGGGGTCGTGAACCAGTGAGGCCTGACGTTCTGTGGAGAAATCCACCTCTGTGGACAACCCTGATCCCTGTCCGAGTGCACCGAGAGGCTTGCGGTCGCGAGGTTTGGCCGCAGCGCGACCACGGTCGATGATGCCGTGCAGCAGTGAGCGACGTTTCACGTGAAACACGATGCACAGCGGCCGAGGCCGGACTGTCGCGACACTCCGGCATGCGGAGGTTTGGCAGCTTGTGTGGAGTACGACCGGCTATCGGCGCCGTCGTGTCCGACCCGTCCGCGCCGCCTTCGCCCGCTTGGCCGCGAAGCGCACGCCACCCGGGCTCTCCCCGACCTCGACCCGCACGACGGTGGAGCACGGATCCACGACGCCCTCACCCACATGCAGGATGGACGTCTCCACCGCGCCGAGCTTGCTCAGCGCAGTGGCCGCGCTCTTCAGCTCCTCCTCGGCGGTGTCCCCCTTGAGGGCCAGCATCTCCCCGTAGGGACGCAGCAGCGGGATGCCCCACGTCGCCAGGCGGTCCAGCGGCGCCACCGCGCGAGCGGTGACCACGTGGACCGGCGGAAGCTGGCCCATCACTTCCTCGGCACGGCCCCGGACAACGGTGACGTGGTCGAGACCCAGCAGCTCCACGACCTCGGTGAGAAAGTTGGTGCGCCGCAGCAGCGGCTCCAGCAGCGTGATCTTCAGGTCCTCGCGGACCAGGGCCAGGGGAATGCCCGGCAGACCGGCGCCCGAGCCCACGTCGCACACCGTCACGCCCTCGGGAACCACCTCCGAGAGCACGGCACAGTTCAGCAGATGCCGCTCCCACAGACGGGGTACCTCACGCGGGCCGATCAGCCCTCGCTGCACTCCTGCCTCGGCCAGCAGCTCGGCGTACCGGACCGCATCCGTGAAGCGATCACCAAATACGTCACGTGCCTGCTCGGGCGCAGGGGGGAGCTCCGCTTCCGCCGTCACGGGGACCGTCCTTCCGTACCGCATCGGCGCTCTCGGCGCCGACCATCAGAACTACCAGGCTGACAAAGTACGGCCCCGCCTGCGCAACAGACGGGGCCGGTGGAACGTGGGACCGCTCAGGCGGGAAGCACGACGACGAAGCGCTGCGGCTCCTCGCCCTCCGACTCGCTGCGCAGGCCGGCGGCCTTGACCGCGTCGTGCACGACCTTGCGCTCGAACGGAGTCATCGGCTGCATCTTCACCGGCTCGCCACTGCTCTTGGCCTCGGCGGCGGCCTTCGCGCCCAGCTCGGACAGCTCGGTCCGCTTCTTGGCGCGGTAGCCCGCGATGTCCAGCATCAGACGGCTGCGGTCGCCGGTCTCCCGGTGCACGGCCAGGCGCGTGAGCTCCTGCAGTGCCTCCAGCACCTCGCCGTCCCGGCCGACCAGCTTCTGCAGGTCGCGACCGCTGCTGTCACTGATGATCGAGACAGAGGCGCGGTCGGCCTCGACATCCATGTCGATGTCACCGTCGAGGTCGGCGATGTCCAGTAGACCCTCGAGGTAGTCCGCCGCGATCTCGCCCTCCTGCTCCAGGCGGGTCAGGGCGTCCGCGCCCTCGGCAGCGGCGGAGGTGGTGCCTTCCGTCACGGGATGGGCTCCTTCTTACTTCTTGGACGGGGACTTGGGCCGCTGCGGACCCTTGCGCTGTCCGGACTGGGCCTTGCTGCGGGTGCCGTTGCCGGGCTTCGAGGCGGCGTTCTTGCCGGCCGCGGCCGGAGCGTCCTCCGGCTCGTCGGACTTGGTCAGCGACAGGGACTCCGTCGCCTCCTCGGCCGGCTTCGTGCCGCCCGACTGACGCTGCGCCTTGCTCTGCCGCTTGGGCTGCTGGCGCCGGGGAGCGGTGGCGGTGGCGGTCGTACCGTCCTCGGCCTGCGCGACGGCGGCGCTGTCGCCCATCATCACGGAGCCGTCCGACTGGGCCGCGAGACCCGCCTTGTTCAGACCGTTGATGAACTTGCGCTCGAACTCGTTGCGGTCACGACCCTTGACCACGATCGCCTTGACGATGGCCTTCTCCCGCCGGTTGCGGGTCTTGCCATGGTGCGAGACGTGCTTGAAGAGCCGCTCCAGATAGGCGGCCTGGGCCTTGGAACCCGGGGTGGGGTTGTTGTGGATGACGTACATCTGCTGGCCCATGGTCCACACGTTGGTGGTCAGCCAGTAGACGAGGACACCGACGGGGAAGTTGATGCCGAAGATGGCGAACATGACCGGGAAGACGTACATCAGCATCTTCTGCTGCTGCATGAACGGCGTCTTCACCGTCGTGTCGACGTTCTTCGTCATCAGCTGGCGCTGCGTGTAGAACTGCGACGCCGACATCAGGATGATCATGACTGCGGTCACCACGCGGACGTCGGTCAGCGTGGCGCCGAGCGCGGTGACCTTGTCGGTGCTGTCCATGAACTTCGCAGCGAGCGGCGCCCCCACGATGTGCGCCTTACGGGCACTGGCCAGCAGCTGATCGTCGATGACGCCGATCGTCTTGCCCGTCGCGATGCCGTTGAGCACGTGGTACAGGGCGAAGAAGAACGGCGACTGCGCCAGGATGGGAAGGCACGAGGAGAGCGGGTTGGTACCCGACTCCTTGTACAGCTTCATCATCTCTTCGGACTGACGCTGCTTGTCGTTCTTGTAGCGCTCCTGGATCTTCTTCATCTCGGGCTGGAGCGTCTGCATGGCCCGGGTCGCCTTGATCTGCTTCACGAAGAGCGGAATCAGGCAGATGCGGATCAGAATCACCAAGGACACGATGGACAGGCCCCAGGCCCACCCGGTGTCAGGGCCGAAGATCGTGCCGTACACCGTGTGGAACTGGACGATGACCCAGGAAACGGGTGTCGTGATGAAGCTGAAGAGGCTGGCAATCGTGTCCACTAATCATGCTCCTTGGGCATGGGACGAGGTCTCTGCGGCCGGGACCGCCGGCATCTTCCCGTCGGTGGCCGTTTCGGCGGCGGAGGACCCGCCCCTGCGCGCACGCCAGGCGTCACGCAGCATTTCGTGCCACCGCGGACGCTTGCGCGGCGGAACATGGTCCACACCGCCGAGCGACCACGGATTGCACCGTAGGATGCGCCACGCTGTGAGCGCCGTTCCCTTGATCGCACCGTGCCGGTCGATGGCCGTGTAGCCGTAGTGGGAACACGACGGGTAGTACTTGCACACCGGCCCGAGCAACGGGCTGATGGTCCACTGGTACAGCTTGATCAAAGCCAGCAGCGGGTACTTCATCGCGTGCCCCCTCCCAGCAGCCGTCGAAGGGCGGCATCCAGGTCTCGGGCCAGCTGTGCGTGGTCGGCGTCGCCCGCACCGGGCAGCGCTCGTACGACTACCAGGCTACCGGGGGGCAGCAAGGCGACTCGGTCGCGCATCAGATGGCGAAGTCTGCGCTTCACCGCGTTGCGGACGACCGCGCCGCCCACCGCCTTGCTCACGACGAAACCCGCACGCGACGGGGGAGCGCTCTCCCCTGGCGCGTGCGGGTCCGTGGCACCGCTGCGTAGATGGACGACGAGAAGCGGGCGTCCGGCTCGACGCCCTCGTCGTACCGCGGTCGCGAAGTCCTCGCGCCGCCTCAGCCGGTTCTCGGTGGGCAGCACGACGTCATGACCTGACCGGAATCAGGCGGACAGACGGGCGCGACCCTTGCTACGGCGAGACGCGAGAATCGCGCGGCCGGCACGGGTGCGCATACGCAGCCGGAAGCCGTGGGTCTTCGCGCGACGACGGTTGTTCGGCTGGAAGGTGCGCTTGCTCACTCGGGGGCTCCAGAAAGAATCAGTAGTGGCGGGGTGCCGTCCTGGCTGTCACCGTGCGCCCACGAGTAGCTCGCAGTAACGCCCAAGTGCACCGCTGTCCGATCACCCTTGACGTGATCTGTGCCCTTCGGAGGCAGGCGGCAGCAGCCATCGACAACTCGACCTGGGTACGGTACGCGCGGCTGGGCCATCCGGTCAAACCCGCCGCCCCCGAGGGACACTGTCCACAGGCTGGGGACAACGACTTGAACCGCAGCCGTCACGCTGACTACCGTGACTGGACTCCGATTCGTTCCCATGTCCCCCGCCCCACCCGTTTTAGATACCGACCCGTCCCGCACCACACGTTCGTGGGACCTGTGAGAGAGCGTGCCCTGTGGCTGACGTACCTGCCGATCTTGCCGCAGTGTGGCCACGGGTTCTTGAGCAGCTTCTCGGCGAGGGACGCGTACACGGCGTCGAGGCGAAGGACGAACACTGGATCCGGCGCTGCCAGCCGCTCGCGCTGGTCGCGGACACCGCGCTGCTCGCGGTGCCGAACGAATTCGCCAAGGGCGTACTCGAAGGGCGCCTCGCCCCGGCCGTCAGCGAGTCGCTGAGCCGCGAGTGCGGCCGCCCGATCCGCATCGCGATCACCGTCGACAGCTCTGTGGGCGAGTCCCAGGCCCCCGCGCCCGCCCCGGCGCCGCGCTACGAGGACCAGGAGCTGCCCACGGGCCAGGGCGGCGGCTACGAGGGCTACGGCAGGCGCCGGGCGGACGCCCACCGTCCCGCCCGCCCCGACCAGTACCCGGGTGGCCAGGGCGACCAGATGCCGCCCCATCGCACGGGCGCCCAGCCGGCGGACGGCGGCGACCACCTCCCGACCGCCCGTCCCGCCTACCCCTCGGAGTACGCCGAGTACCAGCGTCCCGAGCCCGGCGCCTGGCCGCGCCACCACCAGGACGACTACGGGTGGCAGCAGCAGCGGCTCGGCTTCCCGGAGCGGGACCCCTACGCCTCGCCGTCCCAGGACGCCTACGGCCCGCAGGAGACCGGGTACGGCCACCAGGACGCGTACGGGCCGGCCAAGGACTCCTACGCGCAGGACTACCGCTCCCCGTCGATGGAGCGCCCGCCGTACGACCAGCCGCGCTCCGACTACGACCCGTCCCGCGGCGATTACGATGCCCGTGACGCCCGTGACTACGACCAGCGCGACACCGGCCACCGCGAGCAGCCGGAGCCGGCCGGCCCCGGTCATGCGCGCCGCGGCGGCCCCCACGGCCCCCACGGCGCCCCCGGCCCGCTGGCCGCGCAGCCCGCACCGGCGGCCGGACCCGTCGAGCCGACCGCGCGCCTGAACCCCAAGTACCTCTTCGACACGTTCGTCATCGGCGCGTCCAACCGCTTCGCGCACGCGGCCGCGGTCGCCGTCGCCGAGGCACCCGCCAAGGCGTACAACCCACTGTTCATCTACGGGGAGTCCGGGCTCGGCAAGACGCACCTGCTGCACGCGATCGGCCACTACGCGCGCAGCCTGTACCCGGGCACGCGCGTGCGCTACGTGAGCTCCGAGGAGTTCACCAACGAGTTCATCAACTCCATCCGCGACGGCAAGGGCGACAGCTTCCGCAAGCGGTACCGCGAGATGGACATCCTGCTCGTCGACGACATCCAGTTCCTCGCGGACAAGGAGTCGACGCAGGAGGAGTTCTTCCACACCTTCAACACCCTCCACAACGCCAACAAGCAGATCGTGCTCTCCAGCGACCGGCCGCCCAAGCAGCTCGTGACGCTGGAGGACCGGCTGCGCAACCGGTTCGAGTGGGGGCTGATCACCGACGTCCAGCCGCCCGAGCTGGAGACGCGTATCGCGATCCTGCGCAAGAAGGCGGTGCAGGAGCAGCTGAACGCCCCGCCCGAGGTGCTGGAGTTCATCGCCTCGCGGATCTCGCGCAACATCCGCGAGCTGGAGGGCGCGCTGATCCGGGTGACGGCGTTCGCCTCGCTCAACCGGCAGCCGGTGGACCTGGGCCTGACGGAAATCGTCCTGAAGGACCTCATCCCCGGCGGCGAGGACTCGACCCCCGAGATCACCGCGCCGGCCATCATGGCGTCGACCGCGGACTACTTCGGCCTCACGGTCGAGGACCTTTGCGGCACCTCGCGCGGCCGCCAGCTGGTCACGGCCCGCCAGATCGCCATGTACCTGTGCCGCGAGCTGACCGACCTGTCGCTGCCGAAGATCGGCGCGCAGTTCGGCGGCCGCGACCACACCACCGTGATGCACGCGGACCGCAAGATCCGCGCGCTGATGGCCGAGCGGCGCTCCATCTACAACCAGGTCACGGAGCTGACCAACCGCATCAAGAACGGCTGAGAACACCCACAGCGGCGCTCAGGGCGCCTCCGGGAGCGGATCCCGGAGGCGCCCTGAGTCGTTGTGGCGTCCAGCCGTCCGGCGCTGAGCCGTTGCACCGCCCGTCCCTGAGCCGTCGCGGCGTACTGCCCCGAGCCGTCGGGCGTCCACCGCTGTTCGAATCCGCGGCGGGTTACGGCCGTCCTCCACAGATTCGCCGACTTTTTTCCGTCCACATCCTGGGGACCGGGAAGTTGTCCAGATCGCTTCCACAGGCTGTGCGATCGGCACATCATCCCTCCAGCTCAGAGGCCTGTGGAATGGTGGACGAACGATCTCCACAGACTGTGGATGAAGCGGATGTCCACAGGTGGCGGCCAGAGTTGTCCACCGGCAACCCACAGGCTGGGGGCCGTTGTCCCCAAGGATCGGCTGCTTCTCCACACCCCTGTCCACTGTTCGGCAACGCGACGCCCCTGGTCACCGCGTCGAGTGAAAGCCGTCACACCGAGCCACACGGTTGGCATGTGGGAAACCTGGGTAAAGCTGGGGACGCAGCTGGGGAGAACTGCCCTCAACCTGTGGGCGGGGTGTGCAGAACTTCCCGTTCTCCACAGAGACGGTGAGTTGTCCACCGGTCCCACCCACAGGGCCCGTGGACAAAATTCCCGCGCTGAGCTGGGCAAACGTGGTTATCCACGGTATCCACAGGCCCTACTACTACTGCTGACCAGAGAGAGAGCGGAATCCGTTTCGAAGCGGGGCCTGTGCACAACTCGAGCTCTCGAGCCCGACCGCGCCTCGCAGCGACTTGACCCCGACGGGCGCCTACTGTCAGTGCTGTGCGTCAGACTGGTCCCCGGTGTCCTTCCCGTCCCAGTGGGCGGTGACACCGAGTCGGAGGACTCAGTAGCAACAGCAGGAGGCGGCTTACGGTGAAGATCCGGGTGGAACGCGACGTACTCGCGGAGGCAGTGGCGTGGGCGGCACGCAGCCTGCCGGCCCGTCCGCCGGCGCCTGTTCTCGCCGGCCTGCTGCTCAAGGCGGAGGACGGCCAGCTGAGCCTGTCCAGCTTCGACTACGAGGTCTCGGCGCGTGTGTCCGTGGAGGCCGAGGTCGAGGAGGAGGGCACGGTCCTCGTCTCCGGCCGCCTGCTCGCCGACATCTCGCGCGCCCTGCCCAACCGGCCGGTGGAGATCTCCACAGACGGTGTACGGGCGACGGTGGTCTGCGGCTCCTCGCGCTTCACCCTCCACACCCTGCCTGTGGAGGAGTACCCGGCGCTCCCGCAGATGCCGAACGCGACGGGCACGGTCCCCGGCGAGGTCTTCGCCTCCGCCGTGCAGCAGGTGGCGATCGCGGCCGGCCGCGACGACACGCTGCCCGTGCTGACCGGTGTCCGCATCGAGATCGAGGGCGACACCGTCACGCTGGCCTCCACCGACCGCTACCGCTTCGCGGTCCGCGAGTTCCTGTGGAAGCCGGAGAACCCGGACGCCTCCGCGGTCGCCCTGGTGCCCGCCAAGACCCTGCTGGACACCGCCAAGGCGCTGACCAGCGGCGACAGCGTGATCCTGGCACTGTCCGGCTCGGGTTCCGGTGAGGGCCTGATCGGCTTCGAGGGTGCCGGGCGGCGTACGACCACGCGGCTGCTGGAGGGCGACCTCCCGAAGTACCGCACCCTGTTCCCGACCGAGTTCAACTCCGTGGCCGTCATCGAGACCGCCCCCTTCGTGGAGGCCGTCAAGCGCGTGGCGCTGGTCGCCGAGCGCAACACCCCGGTGCGCCTGAGCTTCGAGCAGGGCGTGCTGATCCTGGAGGCCGGCTCCAGCGACGACGCACAGGCTGTGGAGAGGGTCGACGCGCAGCTGGAGGGCGACGACATCTCGATCGCCTTCAACCCGACGTTCCTGCTGGACGGCCTCAGCGCGATCGACTCCCCGGTGGCGCAGCTGTCCTTCACGACGTCCACCAAGCCGGCGCTGCTCAGCGGCAAGCCCGCGGTGGACGCCGAGGCGGACGAGGCCTACAAGTACCTGATCATGCCGGTGCGCCTGAGCGGCTGAGCGGGCTGCCTGCCGGGCGCGTTCCCGCAGGTGGCGGCCTCAGGTCCGGGCATACGAATGAGCGGGTATGCCCACGGATGTGCGCGAGCGTCCGGGTCTAGGCTCGGACGCAGGTACGAAAGTGCCGCAACGCCACGTCGTGAAACCTAAGGAACGCAACTGATGGAGCTCGGTCTCGTCGGCCTCGGCAAGATGGGCGGCAACATGCGCGAGCGGATCCGCCGCGCCGGCCACACCGTCATCGGATACGACCGCAACCCGGACCTCGCCGATGTCCACAGCCTGGAAGAGCTTGTGGGCAAGCTGCACGGCCCGCGCGTGGTCTGGGTGATGGTCCCGGCCGGCGAGCCCACCCAGGGCACGATCGACGCCCTCGCCGAGCTGCTGGAGCCCGGCGACGTGGTCGTGGACGGCGGGAACTCCCGCTGGACGGACGACGAGAGGCACGCCGAGGAACTGGCCGCCAAGGGCATCGGCTTCGTCGACTGCGGCGTCTCCGGCGGTGTGTGGGGCCTGGAGAACGGCTATGCGCTGATGTACGGCGGCGACGCGGAGAACGTCGCCAAGGTGCAGCCGGTCTTCGACGCGCTCAAGCCGGAGGGCGACCTCGGCGCCGTGCACGCCGGCAAGGTCGGGGCGGGCCACTTCGCCAAGATGGTCCACAACGGCATCGAGTACGCGATGATGCAGGCCTACGCCGAGGGCTGGGAGCTGCTGGAGAAGGTCGACTCCGTGGAGAACGTCCGCGAGGTCTTCCGCTCCTGGCAGGAGGGCACCGTCATCCGCTCCTGGCTGCTCGACCTGGCGGTGAACGCCCTCGCCGAGGACGAGCACCTGGAGCAGCTGAGGGGCTACGCGCAGGACTCCGGCGAGGGCCGGTGGACCGTGGAGGCGGCCATCGACAACGCCGTGCCGCTGCCCGCGATAACGGCCTCGCTGTTCGCGCGGTTCTCCTCGCGTCAGGACGACTCGCCGCAGATGAAGATGATCGCCGCGCTGCGCAACCAGTTCGGCGGTCACGCCGTGGAGAAGAAGTAGTTTCACCGGACCGTCTCGGCGGTCCGCAACGCCGGGGGAGGTCGGTGAACGACCATGCACGTCACGCATCTGTCGCTGGCCGACTTCCGCTCGTACGTCCGGGCCGAGGTGCCGCTCGACCGGGGTGTCACGGCGTTCGTCGGCCCGAACGGCCAGGGCAAGACGAATCTCGTCGAGGCGATCGGCTATCTGGCCACGCTCGGCAGCCACCGGGTCACCTCCGACGCTCCGCTGGTCCGCATGGGCGCCGAGCGTGCGGTGGTCCGGGCGCAGGTGCGGCAGGGCGAGCGGCAGCAGCTGGTCGAGCTGGAGCTGAACCCCGGGCGGGCCAATCGCGCCCGTATCAACCGGTCCTCGCAGGTCAGGCCGCGGGATGTGCTGGGCATCGTGCGGACCGTGCTGTTCGCGCCCGAGGATCTGGCCCTGGTCAAGGGCGATCCCGGGGAGCGGCGGCGGTTCCTCGACGAGCTGGTGACGGCGCGTTCCCCGCGCATGGCGGGGGTGCGCTCGGACTACGACCGGGTGCTCAAGCAGCGCAACACGCTGCTGAAGTCGGCCGCGCTGGCGCGCCGGCACGGCGGCCGTTCCATGGACCTGTCCACGCTGGACGTGTGGGACCAGCATCTGGCGCGGGCGGGCGCCGAGCTGCTCGCGCAGCGTCTTGACCTGGTCGCCGCGCTGGAGCCGCTGGCGGACAAGGCGTACGAG
Organism: Streptomyces sp. NBC_01788; assembly: GCF_035917575.1. Taxonomy (GTDB): domain Bacteria; phylum Actinomycetota; class Actinomycetes; order Streptomycetales; family Streptomycetaceae; genus Streptomyces. Next base: position 4,039,856 of record NZ_CP109090.1, read on the forward strand.
CAGCTGGCGCCCGGCGGTGGTCCGGTGGTGCTGGAGTACAAGCCGTCGGCGCCGGGCGAGGCACACACGCGTGAGGATCTCTACGCGCAGCTGATGGCCGCGCTCGCGGAGGTCCGCAAGCAGGAGATCGAGCGGGGCGTGACGCTCGTGGGGCCGCACCGGGACGACGTGGTGCTCAGGCTCGGCCAGCTGCCGGCGAAGGGGTACGCCTCGCACGGCGAGTCCTGGTCGTTCGCCCTGGCGCTGCGCCTGGCGTCGTACGACCTGCTGCGCGCGGAGGGCAATGAGCCGGTGCTGATCCTCGACGACGTCTTCGCGGAACTGGACAGCCGTCGCCGTGAGCGGCTGGCGGAGCTGGTGGCGCCCGGTGAGCAGGTGCTGGTGACCGCCGCGGTCGACGACGACGTACCGCACGTGCTGACGGGTACGCGGTTCACCGTGTCGGACGGGACGGTGGAGCGCGTATGAGCGGCGAGCGGGACGCGGGCCGGGGAAAGGCGCCCGAGCCGTCGGGCGTGGACCTCGCGCGCGTGGCGCTGCGTGCGGCGAAGGAGGCGGCACGCGCGCGTGGGGACGCGGCGCAGCAGCGGAAGCAGGCGCGGCGTGGTGGTCTGCGTTCCGGGGCGCGGGCGGACGGCCGTGATCCGATGGCTCTCGGCGCGGCGATCAACCGGCTCGTCACCGAGCGCGGCTGGGAGGCTCCTGCCGCGGTGGGCGGTGTGATGGGGCGCTGGCCGCAGATCGTCGGGGCGGACGTGGCCAAGCACTGTGTGCCGGATCGCTACGACGAGGACGAGCGGGTGCTGTCCGTGCGCTGCGATTCGACGGCGTGGGCGACGAATCTGCGGCTGCTGGCTCCGACGTTGGTGGCCCGGCTCAACGAGGACCTGGGGCACGGCGCGGTGCGCACGATCAAGGTGTTCGGGCCGGGCAGCGGTGGTCGCCGGTACGGTCCGCTGCGGGTTCCGGGCAGTACGGGACCCGGCGACACCTATGGGTGACAGACGTCACACAACGGGGCCCTGACGGTCCTTTCGGGGTGCGTGACGGCGGTCCTCCGCGCATCCGCACGCTCTTGCGAATCCCTACGTGACCCGGGAGTAGCGAAGTGTTGACGCCCGGAAGCGCTGAGTGCCGCTGTGAGCCTCTCGGAGCCCCCTTGTGCATATCGGGACCCGGCCAAGACCGGTTGAGGGCGCCACATGCGTACTCAGGTACCGGCAAACCCCCATCACTGTCGGCGCTACCGGTAGACTGGAAGGCGATCCCGCCCCAATCGTGGGGACCGTCCGGGAAAAGCTGAGCAACGCTGATCAAGGCTTACCAACGCAACATGCCGCAGCCGCTCCGGCAACCCTCCCCGGAGGGGGCACCCCCAGGAGCCCGGCTCGTGCTGTGCCAGAAAGGGCGCTTCGTGGCCGATTCCGGCAACCCCAACGAGAACATCCCGTCCACCGACGCCGGCGTGAACGAGGCCGCATCCTCGAACGGCGAGGTCACGGCCTCCTACGACGCCAGCGCGATCACCGTCCTCGAGGGTCTGGACGCGGTCCGCAAGCGACCCGGCATGTACATCGGTTCCACCGGTGAGCGCGGCCTGCACCACCTCGTGTACGAGGTGGTCGACAACTCCGTCGACGAGGCGCTGGCCGGGCACGCGGACACCATCGACGTGACGATCCTGGCCGACGGCGGCGTGCGCGTGGTCGACAACGGCCGCGGCATCCCGGTGGGCATCGTCCCCTCCGAGAACAAGCCGGCCCTGGAGGTCGTGCTGACCGTCCTGCACGCGGGCGGCAAGTTCGGGGGCGGCGGTTACGCGGTCTCCGGCGGTCTGCACGGTGTCGGTGTCTCCGTCGTGAACGCCCTGTCGGCCAAGGTCTCGGTCGAGGTCAGGACCGACGGCCACCGCTGGACGCAGGACTACAAGATGGGCGTCCCGACCGCCCCGCTGGCCAAGCACGAGGCCATCGAGCGGACCGGCACGTCCGTCACGTTCTGGGCCGACCCGGAGATCTTCGAGACCACCGACTACTCCTTCGAGACGCTGTCGCGGCGTTTCCAGGAGATGGCGTTCCTCAACAAGGGCCTGACGATCAAGCTCACCGACGAGCGTGAGTCGGCGAAGGCCACGTCGGGGGCGGACGAGGCGGGTGCGGACGAGAAGGACGAGGTCAAGGCGGTCGTCTACCGCTACGACGGCGGCATCGTCGACTTCGTGAAGTACCTCAACTCCCGCAAGGGCGAAGTGGTGCACCCCACCGTCATCGACCTGGAGGCCGAGGACAAGGACAAGAGCCTGTCCCTCGAGGTCGCCATGCAGTGGAACGGCGGCTACAGCGAGGGCGTGTACTCCTTCGCGAACATCATCCACACCCACGAGGGCGGTACGCACGAGGAGGGCTTCCGCGCGGCCCTCACGAGCCTGATCAACAAGTACGCGCGCGACAAGAAGCTGCTGCGCGACAAGGACGACAACCTCACGGGCGACGACATCCGCGAGGGTCTGACGGCGATCATCTCGGTCAAGCTGAGCGAGCCGCAGTTCGAGGGCCAGACCAAGACCAAGCTGGGCAACACGGAGGCGAAGACCTTCGTCCAGAAGGCCGTCTACGAGCACCTCAACGACTGGCTGGACCGCAACCCGGTCGAGGCGGCGGACATCATCCGCAAGGGCATCCAGGCGGCCACCGCGCGCGTGGCGGCCCGCAAGGCCCGCGACCTCACCCGCCGCAAGGGCCTGCTGGAGTCGGCCTCGCTGCCGGGCAAGCTCTCCGACTGCCAGTCGAACGACCCGACCAAGTGCGAGATCTTCATCGTCGAGGGCGACTCCGCCGGCGGCTCGGCCAAGTCCGGCCGCAACCCGGAGTACCAGGCGATCCTCCCGATCCGCGGCAAGATCCTCAACGTCGAGAAGGCGCGGATCGACAAGATCCTGCAGAACCAGGAGATCCAGGCGCTGATCTCCGCGTTCGGCACGGGTGTGCACGAGGACTTCGACATCGAGAAGCTCCGCTATCACAAGATCATCCTGATGGCGGACGCCGACGTCGACGGCCAGCACATCAACACCCTGCTGCTGACCTTCCTGTTCCGCTTCATGCGGCCGCTGGTCGAGGCCGGGCACGTGTTCCTGTCGCGTCCCCCGCTGTACAAGATCAAGTGGGGCCGGGAGGACGTCGAGTACGCGTACTCCGACCGCGAGCGCGACGCGCTCCTCGAGATGGGCCGCCAGCGCGGCAAGCGGGTCCGTGAGGACTCGATCCAGCGCTTCAAGGGTCTCGGCGAGATGAACGCCGAGGAGCTGCGTGTGACCACCATGGACCAGGAGCACCGTGTGCTCGGCCAGGTCACCCTCGACGACGCCGCCCAGGCCGACGACCTGTTCTCGGTCCTGATGGGCGAGGACGTCGAGGCCCGCCGCCAGTTCATCCAGCGCAACGCCAAGGACGTCCGCTTCCTCGACATCTGAGTCGGTCTCAGCTGACCGCATCAGGAAGGATCCTCACCAGCAATGGCCGACGAGAACACTCCAGTCACCCCTGAAGAGGGCGGCGAACTCGCCATGCGCGTCGAGCCCGTCGGGCTCGAGACGGAGATGCAGCGTTCGTACCTCGACTACGCGATGTCCGTCATCGTCTCGCGTGCGCTGCCGGACGTCAGGGACGGTCTCAAGCCCGTCCACCGCCGCGTGCTGTACGCGATGTACGACGGTGGCTACCGTCCCGACCGCGGCTTCTACAAGTGCGCCCGCGTCGTCGGCGACGTCATGGGCAACTACCACCCGCACGGCGACTCCTCGATCTACGACGCGCTGGTCCGCCTCGCGCAGCCGTGGGCGATGCGGATGCCGCTGGTGGACTCCAACGGCAACTTCGGTTCGCCGGGCAACGACCCGGCGGCGGCCATGCGCTACACCGAGTGCAAGATGGCGCCGCTGTCGATGGAGATGGTCCGCGACATCGACGAGGGGACCGTCGACTTCACGGACAACTACGACGGCCGCTCCCAGGAGCCGACCGTCCTGCCCGCCCGCTTCCCGAACCTGCTGATCAACGGCTCGGCCGGCATCGCGGTGGGCATGGCCACGAACATCCCGTCGCACAACCTGCGCGAGGTCGCCTCCGGTGCCCAGTGGTACCTGGAGAACCCGGAGGCCTCCCACGAGGAGCTCCTCGACGCGCTGATCGAGCGGATCAAGGGCCCGGACTTCCCCACCGGCGCGCTCGTCGTCGGCCGCAAGGGCATCGAGGAGGCGTACCGCACCGGCCGCGGCTCGATCACCATGCGCGCCGTGGTCGAGGTCGAGGAGATCCAGAACCGCCAGTGCCTGGTGGTCACGGAGCTGCCGTACCAGGTCAACCCGGACAACCTCGCGCAGAAGATCGCCGACCTGGTGAAGGACGGCAAGATCGGCGGTATCGCGGACGTCCGCGACGAGACCAGCTCGCGCACCGGTCAGCGCCTGGTGATCGTCCTCAAGCGGGACGCGGTCGCCAAGGTCGTCCTGAACAACCTCTACAAGCACACCGACCTGCAGACGAACTTCGGCGCCAACATGCTGGCGCTGGTCGACGGCGTGCCGCGCACGCTGTCGCTGGACGCGTTCATCCGCCACTGGGTGACGCACCAGGTCGAGGTCGTCGTCCGCCGTACGCGGTTCCGGCTGCGCAAGGCGGAGGAGCGGGCGCACATCCTGCGCGGTCTGCTGAAGGCCCTGGACGCCATCGACGAGGTCATCGCGCTCATCCGGCGCAGTGCGACCGTCGAGGTCGCGCGTGAGGGCCTGATGAGCCTGCTGGAGATCGACGAGATCCAGGCCAACGCCATCCTGGAGATGCAGCTGAGGCGACTGGCCGCCCTGGAGCGGCAGAAGATCGTCCAGGAGCACGACGAGCTCCAGGCCAAGATCAACGAGTACAACCAGATCCTCGCCTCCCCGGTCCGCCAGCGCGGGATCGTCAGCGAGGAGCTGGCGGCGATCGTCGAGAAGTTCGGCGACGACCGCAAGACGAAGCTGATCCCCTACGAGGGCGACATGTCCATCGAGGACCTGATCGCCGAAGAGGACATCGTCGTCACGGTCAGCCGCGGCGGCTACATCAAGCGGACCAAGACCGACGACTACCGCGCCCAGAAGCGTGGCGGCAAGGGCGTGCGCGGCACGAAGCTGAAGGAAGACGACATCGTCGACCACTTCTTCGTCTCCACCACGCACCACTGGCTGCTGTTCTTCACCAACAAGGGCCGGGTCTACCGGGCGAAGGCCTACGAGCTGCCGGACGCCGGCCGGGACGCGCGCGGTCAGCACGTGGCGAACCTGCTGGCCTTCCAGCCGGACGAGGCGATCGCTCAGATCCTCGCGATCCGCGACTACGAGGCGGCGCCGTACCTGGTGCTCGGCACCAAGGCGGGCCTGGTCAAGAAGACGCCTCTGAAGGATTACGATTCTCCTCGCTCCGGTGGTGTCATCGCGATCAACCTGCGTGAGCAGGAGGACGGTTCCGATGACGAACTGATCGGGGCCGAGCTGGTCTCCGCCGATGATGATCTGCTTCTGATCAGCAAGAAGGCGCAATCGATCAGGTTCACCGCCTCGGACGACACTCTGCGTCCGATGGGCCGTGCCACCTCGGGTGTCAAGGGCATGAGTTTCCGCGGTGGCGACGAACTGCTCTCGATGAATGTTGTTCGACCCGGTACGTTCGTGTTCACTGCCACCGATGGCGGGTACGCCAAGCGGACCCGTGTCGACGAGTACCGCGTCCAGGGTCGCGGCGGCCTCGGCATCAAGGCCGCCAAGACCGTGGAGGACCGCGGTTCGCTCGTGGGAGCGCTGGTTGTCGAGGAGACCGACGAGATCCTCGCCATCACGCTCTCGGGCGGTGTGATTCGTACGCGAGTCAACGAGGTCAGGGAGACGGGCCGTGACACCATGGGCGTCCAACTGATCAATCTGGGGAAGCGCGATGCCGTCGTCGGTATCGCACGTAACGCCGAGGCGGGGCGCGAGGCGGAGGAAGTCGACGGCGACGTGGCCGTGGACGAGACCGCCGAGGGGGCCGCGACCAGCGGCACGGACGAGGGCGAGGTGTCCTCGGCCGAGTAGCTCGAGGAGAGAGTCATCGTGAGCGGAGCCACGGGCGCCGGATCGGCCGGTACCTCCACTGGTACGGGAGCGGACGGCGGCGGCCGTGGCTCCGCCGCGCCTGCGACGGACACGCATACGACCAATCTGCAAGCGATCAAGTCGCCCGCGGCCGATGCGCACACGCCCCACACTCACGGATCCCAGGGGGGAACGGTGACGGACACCCGAGGTCCGCAGGCCCAGCAGGCGAACGCCGCGGCCGGTCAGCAGGCGGCGGGCTCTCCGCTGCCGGGTGAGCGGCAGTCCCAGCAGCCCTCCGGGCCGTACCACCCGCCGCAGGCCTACCCGGCGGCCGAGCCCGCCTCCCAGGCGGTGCGCCGGCCGCGTACGGGCGTGCGTACCGAACCGCGCACCCGCAAGGCCCGGCTGCGCGTGGCCAAGGCCGATCCGTGGTCGGTGATGAAGGTCAGCTTCCTGCTCTCCATCGCCCTGGGCATCTGCACGATCGTGGCGGCCGCCGTGCTGTGGATGGTCATGAACGCGATGGGTGTGTTCTCCACGGTCGGCGGGACGATCTCCGAGGCCACGGGCTCGAACGAGTCCAACGGCTTCGACCTCCAGTCCTTCCTGTCCCTCCCCCACGTGCTGATGTTCACGTCGATCATCGCCGTGATCGACGTGGTGCTGGCGACGGCCCTCGCGACCCTCGGAGCGTTCATGTACAACCTCTCCGCGGGCTTCGTCGGCGGCGTCGAGTTGACGCTGGCCGAGGACGAGTAGTCCGGCCGACGCGCCCTCCACGGCGTCTGCGGCGGTGTCGCGAAACGTCCGCCGGCGGTCCCCCGACAACCGATTTTGGGACTGCCCCCCTCGTGCGCTAATCTTCAGGAGTCAGCGCGCGGGACACACTCCGCAGAGCGCGGCGGGGCTATAGCTCAGTTGGTTAGAGCGCATCCCTGATAAGGATGAGGCCACAGGTTCAAATCCTGTTAGCCCCACCAGCACGAAGACCCCCGGACCAATAGGGCCGGGGGTTTTTTCGTACCTCGTGCCCAGACGGAGAAGTCGCTGTCCAGTACTCGGGAGTGTGCATGGACCCGCGCCTGAGGAAATTCGGCGACCGTCTGATGACCTGCGTCGCCCTGGCCTGGTTCGGCCACCAGGCCCTGTACGGGCAGGGGATGCTGCGGCTCTTTTCCGCCCTCATGCTGGTCGTCGGCGTGGTGACCACTGCGGGCGCGGTCCACGACCACATCCGCCCCCGGCCGAAGCGGCGCCGGTCCCGTGAACGGGACACCGATGGCAGCGAACCCGAGGTGTGAGGAGCCGGGGCGCGGACGCAGGTGAAGCTCCCCGGCCGTGGTGGCCGGGGAGCTTCGCGTTCTGCGGCTGGTGCTGTACGCGAATCGCCGTTACGTCAAGGGTGCGGGTGGTGGCACCGGCCGGGCCGGTGCGGCCCTGTCAGCGCTGGAGGGGGATGGCCGGCCGGGCCGGCGGTTCGTCCGGGAGGCATCGGGGTTCGGCGGCGAGGGAGAAGGCGTCGACCGGCGGGCGGTGACGGCAGCCCGGGGTTCTTCCGTGAGCCTCGGCGCGGATGCGCTGTTTCATCGTCGGGGGCAAGGACGGGGTTTGGGGCTTGGACAAGGGCGGCGTCGTCTGTGCCGGGACCGGTGCGGTGCTCTTGGGCGCCGTCTCGGGCTGCGGCGCGACCGCGGCCGCGGAGGCGGCCGTCGTGGTGATGAGTCCGAGCGCCGTGCAGAGCGCGAGGAAGGCGGTGACGATGGCGGTCCACAACTTCATGACTTTGTGCTGGTCCATGGCCCCTCACTTTCAGGTTGGGCGATTTGCGTACTTTGCTCATCATGTGTATGAGCGCCGCGAAGTGGTGGACCAACGCCCATGGCGCGGCGATCTTCGGATGAACACCACTCGGATGGGCGCACGAGCGGTGAAAAGGTGTGAAGGTGGGATGAGCGCACCCAAAAGTAACCGTCTGTGCGGGTGTGATCACCCTCCGGTCGGAGCGGTTTCGTCCCCGCCTACTGCGCTCGCGCGCACGGCAGTTGACAGCCGACGCAGGTCACCGATCGGTATCGGCCGGTGTGTATAGTCGGGCGCCAGAGGTCCCCTACGTCAACGAAAGACGAGGTCGCGCGGTGAAGAAGCTTCTCCTGGTCGCACTGGCCGCCATCGGCGGGCTCCTCGTGTACCGCCAGATCCAGGCGGATCGCGCCGAGCAGGATCTGTGGACGGAGGCGACTGACTCCGTGCCCACGGGTTCGTGAGCACCGACATCCCGAACTGAGCAGGCCCCGACCGCCGTAGCGGTCGGGGTTTTGTGTTGTGGGCCCCGGTCCCGGCGGGCCCGCTCTCGTGTTGCGGGGTCGCGGAGGGTGAGGTAGGTGTCGCTTCCTGAGACCGTTGTCGCGTGTGCGCCCGGGGAATGCGCGGATGGCGTAGCGGCCCCCGGGGAATGATGGGCGACGTCCGGAGGGACGGAACGCGAGGGGTGGCGCGGGATGGTACGGCGTGGGGCGGGACGGCGGGCGGCGGCAGGGCGCTCACGGCGTGATCGGCGCGGCCGGTGTCTCTCGCACCAGCTCGCCGTGCGCCTGGCCGTGGCCGCGGCGGCACTGTGCCTCGCGGCGGCCGGCCCCGGGCCGAGCGCTCTCGCGGCCGGCGAAGCGGACCCGTACGCCTTCACCGACGGGGCCCGGTCCGTCACGGGAGCCACGAGCACCACGGACGCCTTACCCCTCGAACCGGGCCGCACCTACAGGAGTTCCCTGCCGGGCAGCGGCAAGCTGTACTACCGCCTCGACCTGGACGCCGCCTCCACCGCCTACGTCTCCGCCACGGCGGTGCCCGGAGCCGGCACCACGGTCGCCGCCACCGACGGCCTCAGGATCTCGGTGCGGGACGCCCGCGGCGCCTCCTGCTCCTCGCAGGCCGCCCGCTTCGGCCCGAGCCGCAGTCCGCATCCCGTTGCCGCGTGGGGCGCGCGCGAGGTCTCCTCCGGCCGTCCCCTGTGCCAGGGTGCCGGGTCGTACTACGTCCTCGTCGAACGCGTCGGCGCCAAGGCATCCTCGTCCGACACCTGGCCCCTGGAACTCGCCGTCGTCTCGGAGCCGCCGCTGGAACGCGCCGGGGCCACGAGCGCGCCCGGGTCCTGGAACTCCGCCTCGCCCCAGCCGGTCACCGGCCAGGCGGCCGAACGGGCCGGGGGCGCCGGGTTCGCCGCGGCGAGCACGGTCGGGCAGGGCGTGTGGCGCACCCGTATCCGGCCCGGCCAGACCCTCTTCTACAAGGTCCCGGTCGACTGGGGGCAGCAGCTGAACGCCGGCGTCGAGCTGGGCAGTTCCAGCGGCGGCAGCGGCTATGTGAACGGCGCGCTGACCCTGTCGCTCTACAACCCGGTGCGCGGATACGTCGAGGAGGCGTACGCCGGTTACAGCGGCCGGCAGACGTCCGCCGCCCTCGCACCCGTGCCGCCGGTCGCCCATGCCAACCGCCACGGCTTCGCCGCCCAGGTCAAGGGGATGCGGTTCGCCGGCCTCCACTACCTGGTCGTGCACCTCGCAGCCCAGACCGCCGACTCCTTCGGCGAGGGGCCCTACGGTCTGGTCCTGCGGGTACGGGTGGACGGCACGGCGCAGCCAGGTCCGGACTACGCGGGCCGGTCCGAACCCGGGCAGCTCTTCGAGGTCACCGCCCACGACCGGGCCGCGGCGACCCCGGCCGGGGCGGCTGACGGCTCCGCGGCGCTCTGGGCGCTCGCCGTCGGTGGGATCGGCGCGGGAACGGTCCTGCTGGCCGTCCTCGGGGCGTGGACGGTGCTCGCCCGCCGCAGGGCCGACGCCCTGTAGAGCGGCGGGAGAGGCGCGAGAGGCACGCGATCGCCGGGGCGGCCGCGGATCGGCCAGGATTGGCTGGGACCGGCCTGTGGCGCGCCTTACAGACGGCTCAGTGCCCAGAAACCGACTGCGTAGCAGGCCAGCGCGAGGAGCAGCAGCGGGATCGCCACCGTCGCGGGCGGGCCGGGGCGGCGGGGCCGTCCGGCGCGGTGGCGTGAGGCTCCCCGCGCCGGAACGGGAACCTGCGGGGCCTGGGCGGTGTACGAAGCGGTGGAGACATCAGCGCGCTGCCGCGGATCGGGGGAGGACAGCACGTGGGTGGGGTCGTGAGGGGAGACGTGGGCCGCGGGTTCGAGCGGCGTGCCACCGGACGAGGGGCCGGACGGGGGAGGGGCGGCCGGTGCCGGGGGGACGGCCTGCGGGGGCGTGGTGTGCGGGGGCACGGCAGGAGATGGAACAGCTTGCGAGGGAGCGCCCTGGGGCGGCGGGACCTCCCGAGCCGGGGCGGCGGTCCGGGGCGGTGGCAGGTGGAAGCTGCCCGTGTCGGACATGGTGGAGGGCTGGGGCGGCTCCGACGGCAGACCGCTGCCGTCCGTGCTCGGCGCCGACCCGGTCCCCTCCCGGGGATCGAGACGCGGGTCCGGCACGCCCCCGCTCCCGGAAGCGGCACCCGCACCGGAAGCCATGGAACCGCCGTTACCGGGAGCGGCGGCCCCGGTACCGGGAATCCCGGAACCGCCGACCGAACCGGCCGAACCGGACGCCGCCGTCCGTCCGACCGTCACCCCAGGGCTCCGGGTGAGCGGACCCTCGGGTCCGAACCCCGGTGGCAGTGGGCCGAGTTGCTCGAAGATCTCGATCAACTCGTCGTCGGGGCCCGGCTCCGGCAGGAGCTCGGCGCACGCGGCAAGGGCCTTGCGCGCACCGGTCGCGGTACGGAACCTGGCCTGTGGATCGGGTTGCAGCAAGTTCGCCACGACCTGCCACAGCGGCTCGGGAACGCCCTTGGGCGCACCGGGAGTTCCGTGCTCGGCGAAATACTCCACGAGCGCCTTGGCGTCCGGCTTGGCGCCCTGGAGCAGATAGAGGGCGACCAGACCGGTGGCGAACAGATCGGCGGGGAAGTCGGGTTCGGCGCCCATCATCTGCTCGGGAGCGAGGTAACCCGGCGTCCCCACCACCAGATTGGTCTCCGTCAGCCGCGGTTCGCCCAGCCGCATCGCGATGCCGAAGTCCGACAGGCGCAGCCTGGGCCGGCCGGTTCCGGTGGCCTCCAGCAGGATGTTGGCGGGCTTGATGTCACGGTGCACGACACCCTCCGCGTGCACCGCCGCGAGGCCCGAAAGCAACTGGTCGAGCAGAGTGCGTACGAACGCCGGGGGCAGTGGGCCGTAGTCCCCGACCAGGTGGACCAGGGAGCCGCCGGCCACCAGGTCCATGGTGAACAGGACCTGGTCGTCGTCGGCGGCCCAGCTGGCCGGCGCGAGCACATGGGGGTGGTCGATCCGCAGCGCCTGCTCCCGCACGAAGCGCAGCAGGGAGTGCGCGTCGCGCTGTTGGAGGACCTTGGCGGCCACGTACCGGCGACGGCGGTGGTCCCAGGCCCGCCACACCGCGCCGACTCCACCGCGCCCGACCGGGTCGGCCAGCTCGTACCGGCCGGCGAAGACCTCACCCATGGCTGTGCGTCGCTCCTCCCCCTGGGGCTGTCCCCCTTCGGATCCCCCCTCGACGCGCGATTCGCCCCCCCCGCGGTGTCAGTTCTGGTGGGACTGGTAGTGCGTGACCGCGTCCGAGGTGCGGCCCGCGCCGTACACCCGGAGGAATTCCGCCAGTTCGGGGTGGCTGGGGGCGAGGGTGTTCGCGGCATCGATGATGTCACCGGCCGCAGCGACCGAGCGGAGTAGCGACTGGATCTCGCGGACCACCCGCTTGACCGTCGGCGCACCCGAAGTGTTCGACGTGTGCGTGGTGTTGCTGAGCACCGAGCCGCCTTGCGACCGCTTGATCTCCTCCATGCGCTCGGTCGCCTCGGCCGCGCTGACGCTGCCGTCCGCCACCTGGGCCGCCAGCTCCTGGAGAAGTTGCACGCGTTGGACCACCGCAGGGTTGCCGATCTTCGCGCGCTGGCCGCTCATCAGCTGCGACAGCATCGGGGCGGACAGCCCCAGTACCCCCGCCAGCCGGGCCTGGTTGAGCCCGAGGTCGTCTATGAGCTTGCGGAAGAGCGCCCCCAACGGCTCCCCGTACCAGTTCCGCTGCAGTTCCCGCGCTTTTGCGGTGGCTTCCTGCTGTGCGGCGTCCATTGCGTCTCCCCATCGCTTCCCCAAGAACCGCGGTTCGCTGTAGCGAACCACGCGGAGCATCTTACGGAGAGTGGTCGGCCGCGGGGAGCCCCAATCTTTTTGCGAGATCCGGGGGGTGACCCGGTACTCTGGTCTGCGGCACCCGACCGGTGGACGGATCTTCCGGCCGGATGCTGTCTTCCGGGGCCTTAGCTCAGTTGGTAGAGCGCTGTCTTTGCATGGCAGATGTCAGGGGTTCGACTCCCCTAGGCTCCACCGGTGAAATGCCCTCTGATCTGCGGAAACGCGGCTTCGGAGGGCATTCTTCGTGTGTGCGCGGTGCGCACGCACGGCGACGGCTACGCCGGGAGTTCCTCCACGTAGCGCTTCGCGAAGAGGAGCGAGACGTACGGGTAGGTCTGCCGTACCGCCTTGATGGCGGCGACGTCGCCCTGCTCCCTGCGCACCCGCTGGATCCTCTCCTCGTCGACCTGGCCCCGGAACCCCTCGAAGGATCCGTAGCGCTCCCAGAACGCCTTCTCGCGCTTCTTCGAGGCACGCTCGCCGGCGACTGCCAATGCCGCCGTGACGCCGATGGCAACGGTTCCTGTGATTCCGTCGAGCATGGGGTCCCCCTCAGATCTTGTCGGTGCCCAGGCAAACTCAACCTACCCGCTCGCGGAACGGGACCCGCGTGATCGCGACAAAAGCCCGCCTGACCTGTGGACACACCAGTCAGGCGGGCTCTTCTGTCTCCGGGGGCGGCCCTACTCGTCGCGGTCCGACGTCTCCTCGTCCTCCTTCGCCTGGACCTCGGGGTCCAGCACGGACTGGCCGGTGCCGTCCACGGACGTCAGCCGGCCCGACTCGGGCACCTCCGTCGCGGCCGGCGGTTCCACCAGCCAGTCGGGGTTGGCCTGCTTGTCCCACCACTTCCAGGCGGCGAAGGCACCGCCGGCGAGCGCGCCGGCCAGCGCGAGCAGCTTCACCGCGCGCCCGGCTCGCGCACGCCGCTGCTGCGTGCGGGCCAGTTTCTGGATCTTCCGGGCCGGGACCTGACCGCGCAGCGCCACCAGCGCCGCGGCACCGCGCGCCGCGGCCTCGTCCGCGACCGGCGCCGCCGCGGCCATCGCCTGCTCGATCCGCGGCCGGGAGTACTCGGCGGCCTGCCGGGCGGCCCGGCGCGCCCGCTCGGCGGCTTCCTGGGCGGCCTGGTCGATCTTCGGCGGCACATGGGCCATGGCCTGCGTGCGGGCCTGCTCCAGCCGGGGTGCGACATAGGCGCCGTACTGGACGCGGGCCTGGTCGGCGGCCAGCGTCACCTTCGGCGCGAGCCGTACGCGTGCCTCGTGTGCGTAGTGCGCGGCCCTGTCCCTGGCCGTGTCGGCGTAGGGCGCCACCACTTCCGCGGCGTGCAGCACGCTGTCCTTCGCCGAGCCGGTCGCGGCGCGCACGCTGTCGATGCGGGTCACGGGTTCCTCCTCCTCGGTGGCGTACGGTAATTCGACTTTCCACCCTTTTACGGATCATGCCTGCCAACGGGCCCGGTGGCATGTGCGACCGGGCATCCGGGTCACGGGTGACGCACGTGGTCACCGCGCCGGCCCTGCCGGCCGGAAGTCCGCCGGGAGGCGGGCACGTGCGGCAAGTGCTGAATCGGTGGGGGATGAATGCGGAGCAACAGGAGCTTGTCGTCGACAATGCCACGGATCGCCGCGCCGCGCTTCCGTCCGGGACGACTCGCCCGGTTCTCCGCAACCGAATCGGCGGATCTCCCCGGGGGAACCGACCGCCGGGCGACTCACGGCGCGGGCCGTGCGAGGATCGGGGAGTCACAGGAAGACAACGGAAGGCAGATCGTGGCTGAGCAGCTCTACGCCACCCTGAAGACCAACCACGGCGACATCGAGGTCCGGCTCCTGCCGAACCACGTTCCCGAGACGGTCCGGAACTTTGTCGAACTCGCCACTGGCGAGCGTGAGTGGACCCACCCCGCCACCGGCGAGAAGTCCAAGGCGAAGCTCTACGACGGCACGGTCTTCCACCGGGTGATCAGCGGTTTCATGATCCAGGGCGGTGACCCGCTGGGCAACGGCACCGGCGGTCCCGGCTACCAGTTCAAGGACGAGTTCCACCCGGACCTCTCCTTCGACAAGCCCTACCTGCTGGCCATGGCCAACGCGGGTCCGGGCACCAATGGCTCGCAGTTCTTCATCACCGTCGGCCCGACGGCCTGGCTGAACCGCAAGCACACCATCTTCGGCGAGGTCACCGACGCGGCCAGCCAGAAGGTCGTGGACTCCATCGCGACCGCGCAGACCAACCCGCGCACCGACCGCCCGCTCAAGGACGTCGTCATCGAGTCGGTCGTCGTGGAGACCCGCGAAGGCTGAGTGAAGGGCTCGTCCCGACATCTCCGCGAGGGAACCAAACGCCCCGCTTGTCCGTAAGGATGGGCGGGGCGGTGCGTTGCCCACGAGCAGCCGCAGCCGTGTTTCGCGGCGGGCCGGCGGGACCAGTAGGACGAGCAGGACAGCAGGACGAATCGAGGGGAACCCCATGGACCAGGCACCAGGCAGCCCGACGGGCCCGGCGGGCCAGGACCCGGCGGGCCAGGGCCCGCCGGACGCCCACAGCCTGCCGGCCTGCTACCGCCATCCGGGTCGCGAGACCGGCATTCGCTGCGTCCGCTGCGACCGGGCGATCTGTCCCGAGTGCATGGTCGACGCCTCTGTGGGCTTCCAGTGCCCGGACTGCGTCCGCGGCGGCTCCGGCACCGGCCACCCGCCCGCCGCGTCGCGGCCCCGCACGCTGGCCGGCGGCACCATGACCGCCGACCCCCGCCTGCTCACCAAGATCCTCATCGGGATCAATGTCGCGGTGTTCATCGCGGTCAGCGTCGACTCCTCGCTCGTGGGCAACCTGTTCCTGATCGGCGCCTGGCCGCCGGCGCCCTTCACCCCCACCTCGGGTGTCGCGGCCGGCGAGTGGTACCGCCTGGTGACCTCGATGTTCACGCACCAGGAGATCTGGCACATCGGCTTCAACATGCTGAGCCTGTGGTGGCTGGGCGGCCCCCTGGAGGCGGCCCTGGGCCGGCTGCGCTACCTGGCGCTGTACTTCGTCTCCGGGCTCGCGGGCGGAGCGCTGACCTACCTGCTCGCCTCGCCGAGCCAGGCCTCGCTCGGCGCCTCGGGGGCCATTTTCGGCCTGTTCGGCGCCACCGCGGTGCTGATGCGTCGGCTCAACTACGACATGCGGCCGATCATCGCCCTGCTGGTGATCAACCTGATCTTCACCTTCAGCTGGAGCGGCATCGCCTGGCAGGCGCACATCGGCGGCCTGGTCGCCGGTGTCGTGGTGGGGTACGCGATGGTGCACGCCCCGCGCGAGCGGCGTGACCTGGTGCAGTACGGCACGTGCGCGCTGGTGCTGGCGGTCGTCGTCGTGTTGACGGTGCTCAGAACGGTTCAGCTCACCTGAGAGCGTCCGTTGTCCACAACCGGTGTCGGATCTTGTGCATAGCGTGCGGGAACGGGTGCGCCCCCTGCCGATGTCCTGTGTTGTCGCAGGTCAGGCAGGGGGCGTGCACGCTCTGGAGGAGCGGTGTGACAGTCGTACCGGTGTCAACGGCAGGCGGGTTATCCACAGATCATCAGCGTTTTCCCCAGGCAGCATGTGGAAATTCACCAGCCTGTGGATAACTCAGCGGATAGCCGTGGGCAAAGCTGCGTTCACCGGAAGGACGACGTCACTTCCACTGCGTGGAGACGGCGAACCCGGCGGCGATGAAGCCGAAGCCCACGACGATGTTCACGTTGTCGAGGGCCTTGATGGGCAGTGAGCCGTCGGTCACGTAGAAGACGACGATCCAGGCCAGCCCGATGAGGAACAGCGCCAGCATGACGGGCGCGACCCAGCCGCGGCCCTCCAGCTTGATACTCGCCGCCTGCTTGGCGGGCGGCGGCGTGTAGTCGGCCTTCTTGCGGATACGTGACTTCGGCACGAGGGTCTCTCCTGTCGATGCGCTGGTGGCCGCGCAGGGAACTGGGCTGGCTCCGGAGCAGCGTACAAGGGCACTCTGAGCACTCCCCCGGACGTCCGTTAGCGTAGTGCTTCCGCGGCGCCGAAGGAGATAAGGGTACGTTGACCAATTCCGCCGACTTCTCGGGGACGGGTGCCGGCCCGGCCCGCACGCGCCGCCCGAGGCCCGTGCGGATCCTTACCGTGGCCGTCTTCGCCCTCGCCGGGCTGATCTTCTTCACCAGTTTCAACACGGCCAAGGGCACCAACATCCGCACGGACGCGTCCCTGCTGAAGCTGTCCGACCTCGTCCAGGAGCGCAGCCGGAAGAACAAGGAGCTCGACGAGTCCAACGCCGCCCTGCGCGACGACATCGAGTCCCTCGCCGCGCGCGACGACGGCGGCAAGCCCCAGGACGGCAGGCTGACCGGCCTGGAGAAGAGCGCGGGCACGCAGAAGCTCACGGGCAGGGCGATCACGGTCACGCTCAACGACGCCCCGCCCGACGCCACCGCGAAGCTGCCCGGCTACCCCGAGCCGCAGCCCGACTACCTGGTGATCCACCAGCAGGACCTCCAGGCCGTGGTCAACGCGCTGTGGAACGGCGGTGCCCAGGGCATCAAGGTGATGGACCAGCGGCTGATCTCCACCAGCGCGGTGCGCTGCGTGGGCAACACGCTGATCCTCCAGGGCCGCGTCTACTCGCCGCCGTACAGGATCACGGCGGTCGGCGACCCGGCGAAGCTCCAGAAGGCGCTCGCGGACTCCCCGGCGATCCAGAACTACATGGTGTACGTCAACGTCTACGGCCTGGGCTGGAAGGTCACCGACGACGGAACCGCCACCTTGCCCGGCTACTCGGGCACGGTGGACCTGCACTACGCGAAGCCCGTGCAGTAGTCGTACTGGTGAACGGAACGGCCCGGTTCGCGTATCGGATCGACAAAGGGCCGTACAAAAACGGGTCCGCGGTCGTTGAGGTGATCGACGCTGTTGCCACGTACGTCCGGGCGCAGGCGGTTTCCGCACGGCTCGCGGAGGCCGGGAAACCTCGGGCGCCGCGCCGTTAGTCTGGTGGCGTACGGCGTGAGTCTGGTGCCGTGGGAGACGGAAGGGACGGCATGTACGGCTGGATCTGGCGGCATCTGCCGGGGAACGCGTGGGTGAGGGCGCTGATCTCACTGGTGCTCGTCCTCGCCGTGGTCTACGCCCTGTTCCAGTACGTCTTCCCGTGGGCCGAACCGCTGCTTCCCTTCAACGATGTGACGGTGGACAACCAGTGAGTGCGCGGATTCTCGTCGTCGACAACTACGACAGCTTCGTCTTCAACCTGGTCCAGTACCTGTACCAGCTGGGGGCCGAGTGCGAGGTGCTGCGCAACGACGAGGTGTCGACGGCGTACGTGCGTGGGGGTACCTCCCGCTCGAGCGCAGCCGAGAGTGGGGGAGGCTTCGACGGCGTACTGCTCTCGCCGGGGCCGGGCACGCCCGAGCAGGCCGGTGTCTGCGTGGAGATGGTCCGGCATTGCGCCGCGACCGGTGTCCCCGTCTTCGGCGTGTGCCTGGGCATGCAGTCGATGCAGGTGGCCTACGGCGGTGTGGTGGACCGCGCGCCCGAGCTGCTGCACGGAAAGACCTCGCCGGTGGAGCACGAGGGCACGGGCGTCTTCGCGGGCCTGCCCTCCCCCTTCACCGCGACCCGCTACCACTCCCTGGCCGCCGAGCCGGCGACCGTGCCCGACGAGCTGGTGGTCACGGCGCGCACGCACGACGGCATCATCATGGGCCTGCGGCACCGTGAACTCCCCGTAGAAGGCGTGCAGTTCCATCCCGAGTCGGTGCTGACCGAGCACGGGCACCGGATGCTGGCCAACTGGCTGGCGGAGTGCGGCGACAAGGAGGCCGTGGCGAGGTCGGCGGGGCTCGCCCCGGTGGTGGGCAGGGCCACGGCGTGACCGCGCTGCGCCCCGAGCGCGAGACGGACACCTCGTACGGGCAGCAGTCGTACGGGGGACCGGACGCGTTCGAGGGGTGGTACGGCGCCGGCCAGGCGCAGGGTGTGCCCCAGGACCCCTACGCCGCGTCCTACGGGCCGCAGGGGGCGGCGCCCCAGCAGGTCGCCCCGAACGTGCCCCCGCAGGGCGCGGAGCCCCCGCAGGACGCGACGGGGGCGCCGTACGGGTCCTCGGGCGACGCGACGGCGTATCTGCCTCCCGTCGACGACGAGACGATGGCGCTGCGGATCCCGGAACCGCCGCCTGGCGCCTCTTCCGCCGCGCAGGCCTCCTCGCCCTCGCCGGGTGGGCGCGCGGCCCGCAGAAAGGCCGCCAGACGCCGTAACGGACGTCGTGGGGCCGCTGGCGGCCCGCTGCCGGAGGAGGACAGCCCGGCGGACCGGTCGTCGGCGCCGCTGTCCCGGATGGAGGCGCGCCGGCAGGCGCGGGCGCGCAGGGCGAGCCCGGCCGTGATCGCCAGCCGGGTCATCGGCGAGCTGTTCATCAGCACCGGCGTGGTGATGCTGCTCTTCGTCACCTACCAGTTGTGGTGGACGAACGTCCGGGCGCACGCGCAGGCGGGCAGTGAGGCGCACCAGCTCCAGGACGACTGGGCGAGCGGCAAGCGCAGCCCCGGGACGTTCGAGCCGGGGCAGGGCTTCGCCCTCCTGCACATCCCGAAGCTGGACGTGGTGGTGCCCATCGCGGAGGGCACCAGCAAGGCGAAGGTGCTGGACAAGGGCATGGTCGGGCACTACGGCAAGGGCGATCTCAACACGGCGATGCCCGACGCGAAGACGGGCAACTTCGGGCTGGCGGGCCATCGCAACACGCACGGTGAGCCGTTCCGGTACATCAACAAGCTCTCGCCGGGCGACGCGATCGTCGTGGAGACGCAGGACACGTACTTCGTCTACAAGATGGCGTCGATCCTGCCGGTGACCCCGCCGGCCAACATCAGCGTCCTCGATCCCGTTCCGAAGGGGTCGGGCTTCACCGGACCCGGCCGTTACATCACGCTGACCACCTGTACACCGGAGTTCACCAGCAAGTACCGGATGATCGTCTGGGGCAAGATGGTCGAGGAACGGCCGCGCAGCAAGGGCAAGCCGGATGCGCTCGTCAGTTAAAGGGCGGATGAACAGTGGCAGCGACCACGGACGACACGGCAGGGCACACCGACGGCCGCGAAGGGCACGGTGACGCGTCGGGCGTCGGCCGCGGGCGGCGCCGCCGGGGGACCGGCCCGCTGGCCCTCGCCGTCAGCGTCTTCGGTGAGCTCCTGATCACGACGGGTCTGGTCCTCGGCCTGTTCGTCGTCTACTCCCTGTGGTGGACGAACGTCCTGGCGGACCGCAAGGCCGACCGGGAGGGCGGCAAGGTCCGCGACGAGTGGGCGCATTCCGTGCCCGGCGGCCCCGGAGCGCTGGACACCAAGGACGGCATCGGCTTCCTGCACGTGCCGTCCATGCACAACGGCGAGGTCCTGGTCAAGAAGGGCACGGCGGAGGAGATCCTCAACGACGGGGTGGCCGGCTACTACACGGACCCCGCCAAGGCGACCCTTCCGACGTCCGGCAAGGCCGGCAACTTCACCCTCGCCGCCCACCGGGACGGTCACGGTGCCAAGTTCCACAACATCGACAAGATGCGCGTGGGCGATCCGGTCGTCTTCGAGACCAAGGACAAGTGGTACGTCTACAAGGTCTACGACATCCTCCCGGAGACCTCCAAGTACAACGTCCAGGTCCTGTCCGCGGTCCCCGAGGAGTCGGGCGTCAAGAAGCCCGGCCACTACATCACCCTGACGACCTGCACGCCGGTGTACACCTCCCGCTACCGCTACGTGGTCTGGGGCGAACTGGTCCGCTCGGAGAAGGTCGACGCCAGGCGGACCCCGCCGGCGGAACTGCGATGAGCTGACCGGCATACGACGGAGCCCCGGTTCCCCTAGTTGGAGGGGACCCGGGGCTCCGAGTGTCGGGGTCGGGGGTCAGCCGCCGAAGAAGCCGCCGTTGCCCCTGTTGTTGCCTCCCCCGAAGGTGGTCAGCGTGATCGGGGTGTTGCCGGGGTCGTCGACCTCTTGCCCCTCGCCCGGATCCTGCTTGAAGACCACCGAGTTGTCGTCCTGGTTGCTGCCATCGGCGAACTGGACGTTGGTGAAGCCCTCAGCCGCGAGTATCTGCCTGGCCTCCGCCACCGTTCGGCCGCGGACGTTGGGCACCTGCTTCTTCTGCTGCTGGAACTTGCCGACCTGGATGTTCACGTTCGCACCCTTGTCGACCTGCTGGCCGATGCCCGGGTCGGTCTGGACGACCTTGCCGTCCCGGTTGGGGTCGTCGGTGGGCACCTCGCTGCACGAGCTGTTGAGGTTGACGCCCTGAAGCACCTGCTGGGCCTCTTGGCAGGTCTTGCCCGAGACGTCCGGGACCGCGACCTGCCTCTTCTCCGTGGCGACCGTGAGCGTGATGGTGGAGCCCTTCTCCACCTTCGTGTCGCCCTTGACGTCCTGGTCGATGACGACGTCGGGATCCTGGTCCGACTCCTGGGTCTTCTTCTCGACCTTGAAGCCCAGATCGTCCAACTGGGACTGCGCCGCCTCGAAGCTCAGGCCGCGGACACTGGGAACCGTCACCTTCGGCGCCCCGGTCGACAGCACCAGGTTGACCGTGTCGCCCTTCTTGACCTTGCCGTCCTTGGGTTCCTGCGAGCAGACCTTGCCCTTGGGCTGGTCGTCGCAGGTGTCCTGGGTGAAGGCCACTTCGATGCTGGCGTTCCTGGCCGACTCCTGGGCCTCGCGCTTCGTCTGGCCGACGAAGATGGGGACGTTCAGCTCGTCGTTGTTGACGCCGTTGCCGCTGAAGGCGTACATGCCGATGAAGATCGCGCCGACGAGGACCAGGAGGCCGGCGACGATCAGCATGATCGTCGAGGTGTTGGACTTCTTCTGACGGCGCCGGTCGGGGCGGTCGTCGTAGCCGTAGCCGCCGTCGTCCGGGTTCATGGGCGGCAGCATCGTCGTCGCGCCCGCGGCTCCGGCGTCGGAGCGCAGGGCGGTGGTCGGCTGGTCGTCGGGGTAGCCGCCGTAGCCGACCGCGCCCATGGCGGCCGTGGCCGCGACCGGCTGGCCGTCGAGGCAGGCCTCGATGTCGGCGCGCATCTCGTCGGCGGACTGGTAGCGGTAGTCGGGGTCCTTGACCAGCGCCCGCATCACGATCGCGTCCATCTCGGGCGTGATCTCCGGGTCGAAGACGCTCGGCGGCTGCGCCTCCTCGCGCACGTGCTGGTAGGCCACCGCGACCGGGGAGTCACCCACGAAGGGCGGGCGGACCGTCAGTAGCTCGTAGAGCAGGCAACCTGTCGAGTACAGGTCCGAGCGCGCGTCGACCTGCTCGCCTTTGGCCTGCTCGGGAGACAGGTACTGGGCGGTGCCGATGACGGCCGCGGTCTGGGTCATGGTCATGCCGGAGTCGCCCATGGCGCGGGCGATGCCGAAGTCCATGACCTTGACCTGGCCGTTGCGGGTCAGCATGACGTTGGCAGGCTTGATGTCGCGGTGGACGATGCCGCTGCGGTGGGCGTACTCCAGGCCCTGGAGAATGCCGATGGTCATCTCCATGGACCGCTCCGGCAGCAGCTTGCGGCCGCTGTGCAGCAGTTCACGGAGCGTGGAGCCGTCGACGTACTCCATCACGATGTACGGGATCGAGACCCCGTCGATGTAGTCCTCGCCCGTGTCGTAGACCGCGACGATCGCGGGATGGTTGAGCGAGGCGGCCGACTGGGCCTCCCGGCGGAACCGGGCCTGGAAGGAAGGGTCGCGCGCCATGTCGGCGCGGAGCGTCTTCACCGCCACGGTGCGTCCCAGCCGGGTGTCATGCGCGAGGTACACCTCCGCCATGCCACCACGGCCGAGCACATGGCCCAGCTCGTACCGGCCGCCGAGGCGACGCGGCTCTTCCATAGCTAGCTACCAGCCCTCTCCGTCGGTCCCGACCGGCACCCTTGTGCCGCCGGAGGCTGCTGTCCGGGCCTACCGTACCCGGCTCGCTCTGTGTGACTTGGCCAAGCCCGTCACCCGATACAGGACCGGTATCGCAACGTGCACCGATGTGAAGGTGGCGTGACAGGACTCACTGCCTGGCGCTGATGACCGCCTCCATGACGTTCTTCGCGATGGGAGCCGCCAGGCCGCCGCCGGAGATGTCGTCGCGGTTGGCGTTGTTGTCCTCGACCACCACGGCCACGGCGACCGGCGAGCTGCCGTCGGCGAGCTTGGCGTAGGAGATGAACCAGGCGTACGGCTTCTCGCTGTTGTCGACACCGTGCTGGGCGGTACCGGTCTTGCCGCCCACCGTGACGCCGTTGATCTTCGCGTTCTGGCCGGTGCCGTCCTTGACGACGGTCTCCATCATCGACTGGAGGATCTGGGCGTTCTGCGAGCTGAGCGGCCGGCTCAGTTCCTGCGGCTCCGTCTGCTCCAGGGTGTCCACGTTGGGCGACTGCAGCTTGTCGACCATGTACGGCTTCATCAGCTTGCCGTCGTTGGCGACGGCGGAGGCGACCATGGCCATCTGGAGCGGGGTGGCGGCGGTGTTGAACTGGCCGATGGAGGACAGGGCCGTCTGCGACTCGTTCATGTCGTCGGAGAACACCGAGGCGTTGCTGCGCACCGGCGTGAACTGCTCGCTGTCGAAGCCGAACTTCTTCGCCTCCTCGAGCATCTTGTCGTTGCCGAGGTCCGCGCCGATCTTGCCGAAGACGGTGTTGCAGGACACCCGCAGCGCCTCACGCATGGTGGCGTCCTTGCAGGGGATGTTGCCCTCGTTCTGCAGCGGCGTCGTCGTGCCCGGCATGATCCACGGCAGTGGCGAGTTGGTGGCTTCGTCCGCCGACTTGTACAGGCCGTTCTCCAGCGCGGCGGCCGCGGTGACCACCTTGAAGGTGGAGCCCGGGGGGTAGGTCTCGCGCAGTGCCCGGTTCAGCGTCGGGTCGTTGGGGTCGGCCGTCTTCTGGAGCTTCTGCCAGGCCTCGCCGTCCTTGTTGGAGTTGCCGGCGAACGACGACGGGTCGTAGGACGGGTAGGACGCCAGGGCGAGGATCTTGCCGGTGGCGGGGTCGAGGGCCACCGCGGCACCCTTGCCGCCGACCTTCTTCAGGCCGTCGTAGGCGGCCTTCTGCGCGGCCGGGTTGAGCGTGGTGACCACGTTGCCGCCCTGCTTGGGCTTGCCGGTGATCATGTCCAGGGTGTTGCGGAAGAACAGCCGGTCGTCGTTGCCGGTGAGGATGCCGTCCTCGATGGACTCCAGCTGGGTGGCGCCGAAGGCCTGGGAGGTGAACCCGGTGACCGGCGCCCACATGGGGCCGTCCTTGTACGTGCGCTTGTACTTGAGGTCGTTGAGTCCGTTGCTCTTGGTCTCGACCGACCCGGTGATCGGGTTGCCGCCGCCGACGATGATGTCGCCGCGCGGGGTCGCGTAACGGGCGATGGTGACGCGGCGGTTGTGCTTGTCGTTCTTGAGGGTGTCGGCCTTGACGTACTGGATCCAGTTGTCGCGGACGAGCAGGGTGAGGACGAGGAGACCGCAGAAGATCGCGATTCGGCGCAGGGGCTTGTTCACGGGCGGACCACCTGGGTCATCTCGGCGTCGGGGTTGGAGGCGGGAGCGGGCGCCGGTCTGCGGGCGGTGTCGCTGATCCGGATCAGGATGCCGATCAGGGCCCAGTTGGCGATGACGGAGGAGCCGCCGGACGCCAGGAACGGCATCGTCATACCGGTCAGCGGGATGAGGCCCATCACGCCGCCGGCCACCACGAAGACCTGCAGCGCGAAGGCGCCAGCCAGGCCGACGGCGAGCAGCTTGCCGAAGGGGTCGCGGGCGGCCAGTGCGGTGCGCACGCCGCGTTCCACGATCAGGGCGTAGATCAGCAGGATGGCCATGAGGCCGGCCAGGCCCAGCTCCTCGCCGAAGGTGGCGAGGATGAAGTCGGAGTTGGCGGCGAACTTGATGAGGTCGGAGTGGCCCTGGCCGAGGCCGGAGCCGAGGGTGCCGCCGGAGCCGAACGCCCACAGCGCTTCCATGGACTGCTCGGAGTGGCCGGCGACGCCCTTCTGGCTGAGCGCGTACTCCTTCATCGGGTCGAGCCAGGCCTGGACGCGCTGCTGGACGTGCGTCTCGAAGCTGGCCACGCCGACGGCGCCGACGGCGGACATCAGCAAACCGAAGACGATCCAGCTGGTCCGCTCGGTGGCGACGTACAGCATGATGACGAACATGCCGAAGAACAGCAGCGAGGTGCCGAGGTCGGTCTCGAAGACCAGGATGAGGATCGAGATCACCCAGACGACAAGGATGGGTCCGAGGTCGCGGCCGCGGGGCAGGTACAGGCCCAAGAAGCGGCGGCTGGCCAGGGCGAGCGCGTCGCGCTTCACCATCAGGTAGCCGGCGAAGAAGATGGCGAGCACGATCTTGGCGAACTCGCCGGGCTGGATGGAGAATCCGGCGACCGAGATCCAGATCTTGGCACCGAAAGTCTCATCCGCTCCGAGGCCGGGCACCAGCGGCATCAACAGCAGAACCAGCGCGCCGAACATGGAGATGTAGGTGTAGCGCTGGAGGGCGCGGTGGTCCTTGAGGAAGATCAGCACCACCACGAAGAAGGCGATGCCCAGGGCCGTGTACAGCAGCTGCCGTGGCGCGGCCGTTCCCGCCTGGTTGATGGCCTGGAGCAGTTTCGACTGGTCCAGCCGCCAGATGACGACCAGTCCGAGCCCGTTCAGCAGCGTGGCCAGCGGAAGCAGCAGCGGGTCCGCGTACGGGGCGAACTTGCGTACGACGAGGTGGGCGACGCCGGCCAGCAGGCCCAGGCCCAGGCCGTAGCTCAGCAGACCGGCGGGCACCTGATTGTTGATGGCCAGGCCCACGTTGGCGTAGGCGAACACCGGGATGGCGACGGCGAAGACCAGCAGCGCGAGCTCGGTGTTGCGGCGGCTGGGCGCGCCGATCGCGCCGATCGTGGACGTGTGCTGCATCGACGGGTTGGTAGTGCTCATCGTGTGACAGGGCCTCTCACGGCTTGCCTACTGCTTACCGCACAGCGAGACGACCTTCTGCTCTTCCTCCGAGAGAGTCGGGCCGGGGCTGGGAGTGGACGCGGTGGCGGACGTGGACGGGGAGGACGGGGACTTGGCCGTCGACGGGTTCGGCGCCGGTGTCGCCTTGGACGTGAAGGCGGTGCGGGTGGTTCCCGTGGTGCCGCCCGCCTGGCCCTCCTCGGCCTTGGCGCCGTTCTTGTCCTCGGCGGTGCGGCGCTGGACCTCCTTCTTGCACGCGGAGGCCTGCACGGACAGCTCGCCGATCTTCTTCTGGGCGTTGGCCAGACCGCCCGCGGTGATCGTCGCTCTGACCTGCTGCTGCTGGTAGGGCGGCAGGTACTTGAGTTCGATCTCGGGGTGGTCGGCGTGGATCTTCGACAGCTTCAGCCACGCCAGGTCCTGGCTGATGCCCCGGTACAGGGCGACGTGCTCCTCGTTGGCGCCGACGAAGTACTGCGTCTGCGTCCAGCGGTAGCCGCCGTAGAGGCCGCCGCCGAGGACCGCGAGCGTGAGCACGCTGTAGAAGGAGCGCTTGAGCCATCTGCGGCTCTTGCGGGGTTTGACGAAGTCGTCCTCGCCGTATTCGCCCGCGGGGGCGTAGCTGGCGGTGTCGCCGCCGGAGCCGGGCGGGCCGAACTCGCCGCCACCGCCGCCCTGTCCGGGCAGCTGGCGGCCGAGGCCCGAGGCGCGTCCGGCGGGGGTCTGCATAATGCCGTTGTCGTGCAGGTGATTCTGGTTCTCGGCGACCGCGCCGACCACGACCGGGGTGTCGGAGAGTTGTCCGGCGAGGGTGTCGCCGGTGTCCAGGTCGAGGACGTCGGCGACGATCACGGTGATGTTGTCGGGGCCGCCGCCGCGCAGGGCGAACTGGATCAGTTCCTGCACGGTCTCCTGCGGGCCCTGGTAGCCGGCGAGGGTCTCCTCCATCGTCTGGTGGGAGACGACACCGCTGAGGCCGTCGGAGCAGATCAGATAGCGGTCGCCGGCGCGCACCTCGCGGATGGACAGGTCGGGTTCGACGCGTTCGCCGCTGCCGAGGGCGCGCATGAGCAGCGCGCGCTGCGGGTGGGTGCTGGCCTCCTCCTCGGTGATGCGTCCCTCGTCGACGAGGCGCTGCACCCAGGTGTGGTCCTGCGTGATCTGGGTCAGCACGCCGTCGCGCAGGAGGTAGGCGCGCGAGTCGCCGACGTGCACCAGGCCGAGGCGCTGGCCGGTCCACAGCAGGGCGGTGAGCGTGGTGCCCATGCCCTCGAGCTGGGGATCCTCCTCGACCATGGCGCGCAGCTGGTCGTTGGCGCGCTGTACGGCGGTGCTGAGCGAGGTGAGGATGTCGGAGCCGGGGATGTCGTCGTCGAGGGCGACGATGGTGGAGATCACCTCGGAGGAGGCGACCTCGCCGGCGGCCTGGCCGCCCATTCCGTCGGCGATCGCGAGCAGCCGCGGGCCGGCGTAACCGGAATCCTCGTTGCCCTCGCGGATCATGCCTTTGTGCGATCCGGCGGCGAAGCGCAGTGACAGACTCATGCGCACCTCGCCCGTCGGCTCCGGGTACATCCGCACGGTGCCCACCCTCCGGTCGGGAGCGCGCCGGGGCCCGGGGTGCCGGCCGCCGTTGCGTGCTCGCTCCGCTCGCTCATTAGTCGTATTACTTCCGCAGCTCGATGACGGTCTTGCCGATGCGGATCGGCGCGCCCAGCGGGATCGGTGTGGGGGTCGTCAGCCGGGTCCGGTCCAGGTACGTGCCGTTGGTGGATCCGAGGTCCTCGACGATCCACTGACCGCCCTGGTCCGGGTAGATCCTGGCATGGCGGCTGGAGGCGTAGTCGTCGTCCAGCACGATCGTGGAGTCGTGCGCACGGCCCAGGCTGATGGTCTGGCCCTGCAGCGCGACGGTGGTACCGGTGAGGATGCCCTCGGTCACCACGAGTTTGGTGGGGGCGTTGCGGCGCTGGCGGCCACCGCCCTGCTGGCCGCGCTGCTGCGGCGGCGCCGCGGCCTGGCGCGCGGCCTGCTGCGGCCGGGCGGTCTCCCTGCGGGACCCCCGCTGGGTGACGCGCGTACCGAACAGGTCGCTGCGGATGACCTGCACGGCCACGATCACGAACAGCCACAGTACGGCCAGGAAACCCAGCCGCATGACCGTGAGGGTCAGCTCTGACATTGCCCCCGCTTCACCCTTCGGCTTGCCGGTAAATGATGGTGGTGCTGCCCACGACGATCCGCGAGCCGTCGCGGAGCGTAGCGCGGGTGGTGTGCTGCCCGTCCACCACGATGCCGTTGGTGGACCCGAGATCCTGGATCGTCGAGGGCGTTCCGGTCCGGATCTCGCAGTGCCGGCGGGAGACGCCGGGGTCGTCGATCCGCACGTCGGCCTCGGTGCTGCGGCCGAGCACGAGTGTCGGGCGGGAGATCTGGTGGCGGGTGCCGTTGATCTCGATCCAGTAGCGGGTGGCGCCGCCGGCCGCCGGGGCGGGCGCGGGCCGCTGGGCGGCGGGCGGGTAGCCGTAGCCGCCGGGGCGGGCGCCGGGCGGCGGCGCGGCAGGCATGGGGGGCGCCGCCGAGGGGCCCGCGGCGGGCGGGTAGCCGTATCCGCCGGGGGCGGCGGGACGGCCGCCCGGGCCGGCCGAGGGGGCCTGTGGCGCCTGCTGGCTGCTGGAGGAGGCGAGCGTACGGCTGCGCACCCGGTACAGACCGGTGTCCAGGTCCTCGGCCTTCTCCAGGTGGACCTTGATCGGCCCCATGAAGGTGTAGCGCTGCTGCTTGGCGTAGTCGCGCACCATGCCGGCGAGCTCGTCGCCGAGCTGGCCGGAGTAGGGGCTCAGACGCTCGAAGTCGGGCGCGCTGAGCTCCACGATGAAGTCATTGGGTACGACGGTGCGGTCGCGGTTCCAGATCGTCGCGTTGTTGTCGCACTCGCGCTGGAGCGCACCGGCGATCTCCACGGGCTGGACCTCGGACTTGAAGACCTTGGCGAAGGTGCCGTTGACCAGACCTTCGAGACGCTGCTCGAACTTCTTCAGGACTCCCATGGGGCACCTCCTCCGTAGTTGCCGTCACTGCGGGTCTTGCCGTCGTGCTGCGTATTGCCTGCCTGGTACTGCTTACTGATCGTATCCACGCGCCGGTGAATCGGCTGGTTCCCCCTGTCGGGCCCTGTCGACGGGTGTCGACACCTGTCGCGTGCCCGGTGTCGCTCGGTACTTCTGCCCAGGATCGTAGAGGGGGTCGCAGACCAGTGTCCCGCACCCGGCGGCCGACCTTGCCCGGCTCCTGGGCAGACGGGGGTGACCGGTACGAGGTTGATACGTGAACGGGCGCTCCTCGATACGGAAGCGGGACTCCGGGCGGGCGGCGCCGTACGGGGCCGGCGGGCCGCGCGGCAGGCGGGTCGGCCGAAGCCGGTGCCGGGCGCCTGCCCTGGGGAAAGGGATGTGAATCCACCGTTCGGGGCGTGCTAATGTTCTGCATGTCGGAAGGCGCCAGCCCCAAAGGGACGGAGCCGGAAGACACACCCAATGCGCGGGTGGCGGAATAGGCAGACGCGCTGGATTCAGGTTCCAGTGCCCGCAAGGGCGTGGGGGTTCAACTCCCCCCTCGCGCACCATGAGATACCGATGAACGGGTCTCCGCCAGTGACGGAAGTCACGGTGGGGCCCGTTTTTCGTTGTGCTGACGGGTGTGAGGGAGTGCGCACGTCGGCCGGGGTCCCGAGTGCGTGAGGTATCTCACGTGGTGGGCAAGGGTTGAGGGAGCCGGGCGGCGCGGCCGTCGTGGCGGTGGGCCGGGGCGTGTTGCGCGGGGCACTAGTCTGGTCGGGTGACGACCCCGGAAGCTGAGCAGGGTGACGTCGCCGGGGCGGACCGGGCGACGTCCGAGGGCGCTTCGGCGCGGCCCGAGGAGCGGTTGGAGCGGGCCGTACGGGCCGCCGAACAGGCGCTCATCGAGTACGAGATCGCGGTGGAGACCTTCCGGGTGGAGGTCGAGAACTTCGCCCGCCTGCACGAGCAGAGACTCGGACCGCTCTACGCCCGGCTGGAGGAGCTGAAGGTACTCACGGCCGAGGCCAGGGCCGCGCGTACCGGTGACCCCGAGGACCTGCGCAAGGCGCAGGAGGCGCGGGCCGATCTGCAGCCGATCCCCGGGGTCGACGAGCTGATGAACGGCTGGATGGACTCCAGTGGGCTGTACCCGGAGGCCGTCGCGATGCTCACCGACCTGCCCGTGCGGCCCCCGCAGCGGGTGCGCCCCAGCGAGGAGGCCCGCCGGCTGTACCGCGAGCTGGCCCGCAAGGCCCACCCCGACCTGGTGCAGGAGGACGACGAGCGCAAGCGGCGCGAGGACTTCCTCACCCGGGTGAACGCCGCCTACGCGCGCGGTGACGAGGACGGACTGCGGGAGCTGGGCGCGGAGTGGGCGGCGGGACCGAAGCCCAAGGAGCAGCCGCCGAGCCGCAGCGACGAGCTCTACGCCCGCCTCGAATGGCTCGCCCAGCGCAAGGAGGTGCTCACGCTGGTCGCCAAGGGCCTGGAGGACGGCGCGATCGCCGGAATGCTCCGGCTGGCCCCCGACGACCCGGACCGTCTCCTCGACGAGGTCGCCGAGCAGCTGCGCAAGGAGATCACGGAGCGGGAGGCGGAGCTCGCCGAGCTGGTGGGCCAGGAGTGACCCGCGTCACCGGTGCGTGAGCGGGTGCCCGGTCCGTGCCGGATCCCTCCGGCGCGCTTCGGGTAGCGTCGCAGTATGCATTTCGGAGCTGGTGTGCCCACGGTCGGCGTTCAGGACCTCGAGGACGGCGACTTCCTGCTGGACGTCCGCGAGGACGACGAGTGGCGGGCGGGCCACGCCGAGGGGGCGCTGCACATCCCCCTGAGCGAGTTCGTGGCCCGGTACGGCGAACTGACCGAGGCGGCGCCCCAGGACGGGCGGATCAATGTGATCTGCCGCTCCGGCGCGCGGTCGGCGCAGGTCGCGATGTACCTGGTCCAGCAGGGAGTTGACGCGGTGAACGTCGACGGCGGCATGCAGGTGTGGGCAGCCTCGGGCCGTCCCGTGGTGACCGACGAGGGGCAGCCCGGCCAGGTCGTGTGACCCCGTGACCCGGGGCCCGCAATCGCGGGAATCCCAGGGGTGCCTGACGGCGTGTCAGGCACTTCAGGCGGGAGAGGGCCGGGGAGGGCGGCGACGGCCGGACGTGCGCGAGAGCCCGGTACGCCCCGGGGGTGTGCCGGGAGGGCGGCCCTGAGTACCGTTCCGGTACGGCACCGGGAAGCGGTGCGCGCGGCGGTACGGTGCCCCGCGGCCGGGCGGCGGCCGCAGGACGGACCGGGAGCGGAAACGGGGCGGGATGAACGCGCACGACGACGACTCGACCGCCTCACGCGCCGCCGGCCGTCTGGACGCCGCCCGCCCGGACGAGGCCTCCCGGCCCACGGCCGGCCCCGCCGGCGCCCCGACGGACGGCCTGACGGACGGCCCACCGGCCACCGACGGCCCATCGGCCGCTGACGGGCCGGACAGGAGCGACCCGGAGGGGCAGGCCGCTGACGGGCCGGACGAGGACGCCCGAACCCCTATACCTGCTCCCGCCCCTGAGCCTGTTCCCGCCCCCGGCGGCCCGGCGGCGTCCCCCTCCGGGATCGCCGCGTTGGCGGTGCCGTACCAGGTGGGTGCGGTGCTGGCGCTCGCGGTGGTCGCCGTCGCGGCGTGTGTGCATCTCGGGATGGTGTTCCTGCACGTCACGCCGTCGAACACGGTGAACAGGCAGCACGCCGAGGCCGTCGACGGGTGGATCTACCCGGAGTTCGAGCAGAACTGGAAGCTGTTCGCGCCGAACCCGCTCCAGCAGAACATCGCCGTCCAGGTGCGCGCCGAGGTCGGGACGGCGGACGGCGGCACCCGTACCACCGGCTGGTACGACCTGTCGGCCGAGGACGGCCGGGCCATCGACGGCAACCTGCTGCCCAGCCACACCCAGCAGAACGAGCTGCGCCGCGCCTGGGACTTCTACGGCGCCGCCCACGACGCCGACAACCGGCCGGTGGGCCTGCGCGGCGCCCTGGCCGAGCAGTACCTGCGCCGCATCGTGGTGCTGCGCCTGGAACGAGGTGACGCGGCCGGCGCGGGCGGCGTCCTCGAACGCGTCCAGGTCCGCAGCCGTACCAGCAACGTGCCCCCGCCCCCGTGGAGCAACGAGAAGGCGACGGGCAAGCCGGCCTACCGCACGCTGCCCTGGTGGACGGTGCCGGCCGTCGAGACCCGGGGAGGCCAGCGGTGAACCGTCTCACGCTCGCGGTCTCGCGCGGGACCGCCAAGGTCACCGAGGCGGCCCTCGGCCCCTACCAGAGCGCCGTCATACGCATCGGCTTCTCACTCACCTGGCTGCTGTTCCTGCTGCGCGAGTTCCCCCACCGCCATGAGCTCTACGGCCCCGACGGCCCGTGGAGCTGGAACCTGGCGCAGCAACTGGCCTCGGACAACGGCGCCTTCACGGCCCTGCTGTGGTTCCGCGGGAACCTCTGGTTCGAGACGTGCTACGCGCTGGCCGTGCTGGCGAGCCTGCTGTTCGCGCTGGGCTGGCGCACCCGTACGACCTCCGTGCTCTTCATGGTCGGCGTGCTCTCCCTGCAGAACCGCAGCGTCTTCGTGGGCGACGGCGGCGACAACGTGCTGCACCTGATGTCGCTGTACCTGGTGTTCACCCGCTGCGGCCAGGTCTGGTCGCTGGACGCGCGCCGGGCCGAGCGGACACGGGAGGCACACGCGCGCGGGGAGCGGGCGCCCGACCGGGCCGGTCCCGTCCTGTGGGGCGTGCTGGGGTTGTTCCTGGCCGTGATCACCGCGGCGGGCCGGACGCAGGGCGAGGCGTTCGTGCCCGTCCTGCTGTGGACGGTGTGGCTGGGACTGGCCCTGTGGTGGGCGGCCGGGCGTTGGTCGCGCTCGGCGCAGCCGCGGATGCTGCTCGACGTCGTCGCCCGCGTCGTCCACAACGGCGCCCTGCTCGTGATCATGGCGGAGGCCTGCCTGATCTACGCCACGGCCGGCTGGTACAAGATCCAGGGCTCGCGCTGGCAGGACGGCACCGCCGTCTACTACCCGCTGCACCTGGACTACTTCTCGCCCTGGCCGGCCCTGGCCGGTCTGCTGGCCGCCAGCGGCACGCTGGTGATGCTGGTGACCTACGGGACGGTGATGGCGCAGGTCGCCTTCCCGTTCACCTTGTTCAACCGGCGGGTGAAGAACGTCCTGCTGGCGGTCATGATGACCGAGCACGCCGTGATCGCGGTGGTGCTGGGGCTGCCGTTCTTCTCGCTGGCGATGATCGCGGCGGACGCGGTGTTCCTGCCGACGCCGTTCCTGCGCCGTCTGGGCGGACTGGCGGCACGCGCGCGTACGCGACTGCGGCGGGACGGGGACCGTCCCCCGGCGAAGGACCCGCGCTCCCCGGAGGAGGCCGGGCCCGCCCACGTAGGCTTCCCGGCATGAACGATCCCGTACGCGCCTGGCACCGGCTGGCCGGCGGCTCCGTGCTGCTCGACGGCTTCCACGCCCTCAAGCACGCCCTGCGCTTCGGGGCCGAGGTGCCGGTGGCCGTCACCGCCGACCGGCGCGCGGCGCTCGCCCTCGCCGACGAGCTGGCGCCGGACGTGCGGGACACGCTGGACGCCCTGCTGAGCGAGGTGCCGCGGGAGACGTACGCCTCCCTGGTGCCGCGCCCGCATCCCACCGCCGTGGCGGCCCTCGCGGTACGGCCCTCCCGCGAGGCCAACCTGCGCACGCTGGCGCACGCGCCCCGCAGCGCGCCGGTCGTCGTCCTGGACCAGCCGCGCAACCTGGGCAACGCGGGGGCGGTGATCCGCCTGGCCGCCGGTTTCGGGGCGACCGGAGTGGTCACCACGGGCACCCTGGACCCCTGGCATCCGACCGTGGTGCGCGGCGGGGCGGGGCTGCACTTCGCGACCGCGGTGGAGCGGCTGGACGTCGACGAGCTCCCGCGCGGGCCGCTGTTCGCGCTCGACCCGGAGGGCGAGGACATCCGCGGGGTGAAGCTGCCCGACGACGCCGTGCTCGCCTTCGGCTCCGAGCGCAGCGGGCTGTCCGCCGAACTGCGCTCGCGCACCGACCACCTGCTGGCGCTGCCGATGCGCCCCCAGGTCTCCAGCTACAACCTCGCCACCAGTGTGGCGATGACGCTGTACCACTGGAGCGCCACCGGGGGCGCACCCGCGTCCTGAGGGACCGAGCGGCTTACGCCTCCCGGCGGACCTCCACCACGCGGAAGCGGTTGGCGACGAACGCGCCGTCGGTGAGGGCCGCGTTGGCCGCCGGGTTGCCGCCGGAGCCGTGGAAGTCGGAGAAGGCGGCGGTCTGGTTGACGTACACCCCGCCGGTGAGGTTCAGCGACAGCTGGGCGGCCTCCTCCAGGCATGCCTCCCGCACCGCCAGCTCGACCTCCTCGTCGGTCGTGTACGCGCCCACCGTCATCGCGCCCTTCTCGCGGATCGTGCGGCGCAGCAGCTCCACCGCGTCGGCGGCCGAGTCGACGGCGACGGCGAAGGAGACGGGGCCGAAGCACTCGCTCATGTAGGCGGCCTCGGCGTCCGGCTTGGCGCCGTCCAGCTTCACGATCACCGGCGTGCGGACGACGGCTCCGGGGAAGTCCGGGTTGGTGATCTCGCGGGAGGCGAGGGCGACCTCGCCGAGGCCTGCGGCGGCCTCCAGGCGGGCCTTGACGTCCGGGTTGACGATCGCGCCGAGCAGCGCGTTGGCGCGTGCGTCGTCGCCGAGGAGGCCGTCCACCGC
Source organism: Streptomyces sp. NBC_01788 (assembly GCF_035917575.1). Classification (GTDB taxonomy): domain Bacteria; phylum Actinomycetota; class Actinomycetes; order Streptomycetales; family Streptomycetaceae; genus Streptomyces. Next base: position 4,073,997 of record NZ_CP109090.1, read on the forward strand.
CTTGGCGAGGTCGGCGGCCACCTCGTCGAAGGACTTGGGGCCCTCGTCCGTGCTGATGCCTTCGCGGGGGATCAGCAGGTTCTGCGGGGTGGTGCACATCTGGCCGCTGTAGAGGGACAGCGAGAAGGCCAGGTTGGCGAGCATCCCCTTGTAGTCGCCGGTGGACTCCACGAGCACCGTGTTGACGCCGGCCTTCTCGGTGTAGACCTGTGCCTGGCGGGCGTTGGCCTCCAGCCAGTCGCCGAAGGACGTCGAGCCCGTGTAGTCGATGATCCTGATCTCGGGGCGGGTGGCGAGCGTCTTGGCGATGCCCTCGCCGGGCCGCTCGGCGGTCAGCGCGATCAGGTTCGGGTCGAAGCCGGCCTCGGCGAGCACCTCGCGGGCGGTCTTCACCGTCAGCGCGAGCGGCAGCACCGCGCGCGGGTGCGGCTTGACCAGGACCGCGTTGCCGGTGGCGAGGGAGGCGAACAGGCCCGGGAAGCCGTTCCAGGTGGGGAAGGTGTTGCAGCCGATGACCAGCGCGATGCCGCGCGGGACGGCGGTGAACTGCTTGGTGAGGGCGAGCGGGTCGCGCTTGCCCTGCGGCTTGGTCCACTCGGCGGTGTCGGGGGTGCGCACCTGCTCCACGTACGCGTACGCCACCGCCTCGAGGCCGCGGTCCTGGGCGTGCGGGCCGCCCGCCTGGAACGCCATCATGAAGGCCTGGCCGGAGGTGTGCATGACCGCGTGCGCGAACTCGTGCGTCCGGTCGCTGATCCGCTTGAGGATCTCCACGCACACCATGGCGCGCGCCTCGGCGCCCGCGTCCCGCCACGCCCGCTGGCCGGCCTTCATGGCGGGCAGCAGCACGTCGATGTCCGCGTGCGGATAGGTCACGCCCAGCTCGATGCCGTACGGCGAGACCTCCCCGCCCACCCAGTCGTCCGTGCCGGGCTGGCCGAGGTCGAGGCGGGTGTTCAGGACGGCGTCGAAGGCGGCCTTGCCGGCGGCCGCGTCGAGGCTGCCGTTGTCCCCGTAGGCCTTGGGGTGCTCGGGGTGGGGCGACCAGTACGCGCGGGTGCGGATCGCCTCCAGCGCCTGGTCCAGGGTGGGCCGATGCCTGGCGATCAGCTCGTGTGCGGTCAGTTCGGCGGCCATGCGGGACCAACTCCTCGTCTCAAGAGCTCTTCGTCGAGCCCGTGATCTGGCATCTCCATGGTCACGGCCATGGGCAGGAACAGGCGGTCAGAGTTAGAGTAACCGAACGATCGGTCGGTACAAGGGGTCCGCCGCATCCGTGAACGGCGCCGTGCGGGAGGATCGCGCACATGACAGCACTCGACCTCAGCAGTCCCGTGGCCGTCGTCGGCACCGGCACCATGGGCCAGGGCATAGCCCAGGTCGCGCTGGTCGCGGGCCACACCGTACGCCTGTACGACGCCGTGCCCGGGCGGGCTCGGGAGGCGGCCGCCGCGATCGTCACCCGGCTCGACCGGCTCGTCGAGAAGGACCGGCTGACCGGCGCCGAACGGGACGCCGCCCGCGCCCGGCTCCTGGCCGCCGACGATCTCACGGAGCTCGCCGACTGCGCGCTGGTCGTCGAGGCCGTCCTGGAGCGGCTCGACGTCAAGCAGGAGCTGCTGAAGGAGCTCGAAGACATCGTCGGCGACGACTGTCTGCTCGCCACCAACACCTCCTCCCTGTCGGTGACGGCCGTCGGCGGCGCGCTGCGCGCCCCGGGCCGCCTCGTGGGCCTGCACTTCTTCAACCCGGCCCCGCTGATGCCGCTGGTCGAGGTGGTCTCCGGGTACGCCACCGACGTCACGTCGGCCACGCGCGCGTACGAGACGGCCCGCGCCTGGGGCAAGACCCCCGTGGCCTGCGCGGACACCCCCGGCTTCATCGTGAACCGGATCGCCCGGCCCTTCTACGCCGAGGCCTTCGCGGTGTACGAGTTCCAGGGCGCCGACCCCGTCACCATCGACGCCGTCCTGCGCGAGTCGGGCGGCTTCCGGATGGGCGCCTTCGAACTGACCGACCTCATCGGGCAGGACGTCAACGAGTCAGTCACCCACTCGGTGTGGCGGTCGTTCTTCCAGGACGTGCGCTTCACGCCCTCGCTCGCGCAGCGCCGCCTGGTCGAGTCCGGCCGGCTCGGCAGGAAGAGCGGCCGGGGCTGGTACGACCACCGCGACGGCGCCGAGCGCCCCGAGCCGCACACCGCGGAGCAGGAGGCGCCGCCCGCCCACGTGGTCGCCGAGGGGGACCTCGGGCCCGCCTCCGAGCTGCTCCCGATGATCCGGGAGGCGGGCATCCAGGTACGCGACGAGGACGAGGACCACGGAACCCGCCTGGTGCTGCCGGGCGGCGGCCAGCTCGTGCTCGCCGACGGGCAGACCTCCGTGGAGTTCAAGGACGTCGTCTACTTCGACCTCGCCCTCGACTACCGCAGGGCCACCCGGATCGCCCTGTCCGCCTCCCAGGACACCTCCCCGCGGACCGTCGCCGAGGCCACCGGCCTGTTCCAGGCGCTCGGCAAGAAGGTCAGCGTCATCGGGGACGTCCCCGGCATGATCGTCGCCCGCACGGTCGCCCGGATCGTCGACCTGGCGCACGACGCCGTCGCCAAGGGCGTGGCCACCGAGGAGGACGTCGACACCGCGATGCGCCTGGGCGTCAACTACCCGCTCGGACCCTTCGAGTGGAGCCGCAGACTCGGCGGCACCTGGGCCTGCTCCGTACTGGACAACCTGCACGAGTGCGAGCCGTCCGGCCGCTACGCGCCGTCGCTCGCGCTCTACCGCCACGCCTACGCCACCGACAAGCGGGAGGGCACCCCATGACCACCGCCAGGCGCGACACGTACACCCCGGAGACACTGCTGTCCGTGGCCGTGCGGGTCTTCAACGAGCGCGGCTACGACGGCACCTCCATGGAGCACCTGTCCAGAGCGGCCGGCATCTCCAAGTCGTCGATCTACCACCACGTCGCCGGCAAGGAGGAGCTGCTGCGCCGGGCGGTCAGCCGGGCGCTGGACGAGCTGTTCGGCATCCTCGACGAGGAGCACGCGCGCACGGGGCGGGCCGCCGAGCGCCTGGAGTTCGTGGTGCGGCGCATGGTCGAGGTGCTCATCGGTGAACTGCCCTATGTGACGCTGCTGCTGCGCGTGCGCGGCAACACCGAGACCGAGCGCTGGGCGCTGGAGCGGCGCCGCGACTTCGACCACCGGGTGGCCGACCTGCTGAGGGCGGCGGCCGAGGAGGGGGACGTGCGCGCCGACGTGGAGGTGCGGCTGGCGACCCGGCTCGTCTTCGGGATGATCAACTCGATCGTGGAGTGGTACCGGCCCGACGGGCGCGGCATGTCGGAGCGCGAGGTCGCCGACGCGGTGACACGGCTGGTGTTCTCGGGACTGCGCAAGGACTGACCCCGCGCGCCCACCTCACCCCTGCGGCTCCAGGTCCTCCTCCTCGAACACCAGCAGCGTGCGCGTGCTCAGCACCTCGGGGATGGCCTGGAGCCGGGTGAGGACCAGTTCCCGCAGCGCCCGGTTGTCCGGGGTGTGCACGAGGAGCAGGACGTCGAAGTCGCCGCCGACCAGCGCGATGTGGTGGGCGCCGGGGAGCTGCCTGAGGTGCTCGCGCACGGTGCGCCAGGTGTTCTGCACGATCTTCAGCGTGATGTACGCGGATGTGCCGTGTCCCGCGCGTTCGTGGTCGACGCGGGCGCCGAAGCCGCGGATGACGCCGTCCTCGATGAGCCGGTTGATCCGGGCGTAGGCGTTGGCCCGCGAGACGTGGACCCGTTCGGCGACCGACCGTATGGACGCGCGCCCGTCCGTCTGGAGCATGCGCAGGATGTCCTGGTCGATCGCGTCCAGCGGGCGCGGCGGCGGTACGGCGCCGGGCCTGTTCTCGGCGTTCTCGGCGTTCTCGGCCATTTGTTCAGGTGGCATGTCCCCCCGCCTTTCCGTCGTGGACGTACTGCGTACATCTCAGGCTGTGGAGAACCGATTGTCCACAGCCTGGGCCCGCCTGTAGCCAAAATGCGCCCACGACCGAACAATCGGTAGGTGGGGCGCGTCACACCCGACGCGCCCTTCGTAGCCGCTCCCACGAGGAGGTGCCGTCATGACGGTCATGGAGCAGCGGGGCGCGTACCGGCCTTCGCCGCCGCCCGCCTGGCAGCCCCGTACCGACCCCGCGCCGTTGCTGCCCGACGCGGAGCCCTACCGCGTCCTGGGGACGGAGGCGGCCGCGGAGGCCGATCCGGAGCTGCTGCGGCGTCTGTACGCGCAGCTGGTCCTGGGCCGCCGTTACAACACGCAGGCCACCGCCCTGACCAAGCAGGGCCGCCTGGCGGTCTATCCCTCCAGCACCGGTCAGGAGGCCTGCGAGGTCGCCGCCGCGCTCGCCCTGGAGGAGCGCGACTGGCTCTTCCCGAGCTACCGCGACACGCTGGCCGTCGTGGCCCGTGGTGTGGACCCCGTCGAGGCCCTGACGCTGCTGCGCGGCGACTGGCACACCGGCTACGACCCCTACGAGCACCGTGTGGCCCCGCTGTCCACGCCGCTCGCCACCCAGCTCCCGCACGCCGTCGGCCTCGCGCACGCCGCCCGCCTCAAGGGCCACGACGTGGTCGCGCTTGCGATGATCGGCGACGGCGGCACCAGCGAGGGCGACTTCCACGAGGCGCTGAACTTCGCCGCCGTCTGGCAGGCCCCCGTCGTCTTCCTCGTGCAGAACAACGGCTTCGCGATCTCCGTCCCGCTCGCCAAGCAGACCGCGGCACCGTCCCTGGCCCACAAGGCCGTCGGGTACGGCATGCCGGGCCGCCTGGTCGACGGCAACGACGCCGCAGCCGTGCACGAGGTGCTCGCCGACGCCGTGCGGAACGCGCGCGCGGGAGGCGGCCCCACCCTGATCGAGGCGGTGACCTACCGCATCGACGCCCACACCAACGCCGACGACGCCACCCGCTACCGCGGCGACGCCGAGGTCGAGGCCTGGCGCGAGCACGACCCGGTCCAGCTCCTTGAGCGGGAGCTGACCGGGCGCGGCCTGCTCGACGAGGACGGCGTCAGCGCCGCCCGCGAGGACGCCGAGGCGATGGCAGCGCGGCTGCGCGAGCGCATGAACCAGGACGCGCCGCTCGACCCCATGGACCTGTTCGCCCACGTGTACGCGGAGCCGACCCCGCAGCTGCGCGAGCAGCGCGACCAGCTGGTCGCCGAGCTCCGGGCCGAGTCGGAGGAAGGTACGGCCCGATGACCACCGTCGCGCTCAAGCCGGCCACCATGGCCCAGGCCCTCACGCGCGCGCTGCGCGACGCGATGGCCGCCGACCCCTCCGTGCACGTCATGGGTGAGGACGTCGGCACCCTCGGCGGTGTCTTCCGCATCACCGACGGCCTCGCCAAGGAGTTCGGCGAGGACCGCTGCACGGACACCCCGCTGGCCGAGGCCGGCATCCTCGGCGCCGCCGTCGGCATGGCCATGTACGGGCTGCGCCCCGTGGTCGAGATGCAGTTCGACGCCTTCGCCTACCCGGCGTTCGAGCAACTGGCCAGCCATGTCGCCAAGATGCGCAACCGCACCCGCGGCAAAATGCCCCTGCCGATCACCATTCGCATCCCCTACGGCGGCGGCATCGGCGGTGTGGAGCACCACAGCGACGCCTCCGAGGCGTACTACATGGCGACTCCGGGGCTCCATGTCGTCACGCCCGCGACCGTCGCCGACGCCTACGGGCTGCTGCGGGCCTCCATCGCATCCGACGACCCGGTCGTCTTCCTCGAGCCCAAGCGGCTGTACTGGTCGAAGGACACCTGGAACCCGGACGACCCGCAGACCGTCGAGCCGGTGGGCCGCGCGGTGGTGCGGCGCACCGGCAGGAGCGCCACGCTGATCACGTACGGTCCGTCCGTGCCCGTCTGCCTCGAAGCCGCCGAGGCGGCGCGGGCCGAGGGCTGGGAACTGGAGGTCGTCGACCTGCGCTCGCTGGTGCCGTTCGACGACGAGACGGTGTGCGCGTCGGTGCGGCGCACCGGGCGCGCGGTCGTCGTGCACGAGTCGGGCGGGTTCGGCGGCCCGGGCGGGGAGATCGCGGCCCGGGTCACGGAGCGCTGCTTCCACCACCTGGAGGCGCCGGTGCTGCGCGTTGCCGGGTTCGACCTCCCCTACCCGCCGCCGATGCTGGAGCGGCACCACCTGCCCGGCGTCGACCGGATCCTGGACGCCGTGGCGCGTCTGCAGTGGGAGGCGGAGAGCTGATGGCACAGGTGCTGGAGTTCAGGCTCCCCGACCTCGGGGAGGGCCTCACCGAGGCGGAGGTCGTCCGCTGGCTGGTCGAGGTGGGCGACGTGGTCGCCATCGACCAGCCGGTCGTGGAGGTCGAGACGGCCAAGGCGATGGTCGAGGTGCCCTGCCCCTACGCCGGCGTGGTCACCGCCCGCTTCGGCGAGGAGGGCACGGAACTGCCCGTGGGCGCGCCCCTGCTGACGGTGGCGGTCGGGGAGCAGGACGCCGGTGAGGCCGGTGGCGACACCGAGGGCTCCGGCAACGTCCTGGTCGGCTACGGCACGGGTGCGCCTCCGGCGCGCCGGCGCCGGGTGCGCCCGGCACCGGTGACGCAGGCCTCGCGCCCGGGCACGAGCGGCGCCGTGGCGCCTTCGGCGCCCGCGGCACCGGCCGCCAACGGGACGGCGCGTACGACGGGCGCCCCGGCGACCCAGGCGGCTCGGGCCGCCGCGGTGGCCGAGCGGCCCACCGACGGTCCGGTCCCCGTGATCTCGCCGCTCGTGCGCCGCCTGGCGCGGGAGAACGGCGTGGACCTGCGGCAGTTGTCGGGCTCCGGGCCCGAGGGGCTGATCCTGCGCGCGGACGTCGAGGACGTGCTCAGGGCCGGCGCGGCAGGGGGCCGGACCGACGGCGCACCGGCTGCTCCCGCGCCCGCGACCGCGGCCCGGCCGGCGCAGGACTCCGGCTCCCGCGTTCCGCTCAAGGGGGTGCGCGGCGCCGTCGCCGACAAGCTCTCCCGCAGCCGCCGCGAGATCCCGGACGCGACCTGCTGGGTGGACGCCGACGCGACGGAGCTGATGCGCGCCCGGACCGCCATGAACGCCGCCGGGGGACAGAAGATCTCCCTGCTCGCGCTGCTGGCCCGGATCTGCACGGCCGCCCTCGCCCGCTACCCCGAGCTCAACTCGCGGGTCGACCTGGAGGCCAGGGAGATCGTCCGGCTGGACGCCGTGCACCTCGGCTTCGCCGCGCAGACCGAACGCGGACTCGTCGTGCCGGTCGTACGGGACGCGCACACGCGTGACGCGGAGTCGCTGACCGCCGAGTTCGCCCGGCTGACCGAGGTGGCCCGCGCCGGCAGCCTCACCCCGGCCGAACTCACCGGCGGGACCTTCACGCTGAACAACTACGGCGTGTTCGGTGTCGACGGCTCCACGCCGATCATCAACCACCCGGAGGCCGCCATGCTCGGCGTCGGCCGCATCGTCCCCAAGCCGTGGGTGCACGAGGGCGAGCTGGCGGTGCGGCAGGTCGTCCAGCTCTCGCTGACCTTCGACCACCGGGTGTGCGACGGCGGTACCGCGGGCGGTTTCCTGCGGTATGTGGCCGACTGCGTGGAACAGCCGGCGGTGCTCCTGCGCACGCTGTGACGACAGTGTCCCGCCCGCGTTCCCCTTGATCGCGGGCGGGACGCATACTCGGGGGGTGACCTCCTACGAGCCCCTCGCCCACGACGCCGTCGTGCTCGCCGGGGGAGCCGCCCGCCGGCTCGGCGGCGCGGACAAGCCCGGCCTGCGCATCGGCGGCCGCGCCCTGCTCGACCGTGTGCTCGACGCCTGCGCCGACGCGGGCACGACGGTGGTGGTCGCCGACCCCCGCCCCACCGCGCGGCCCGTGCGCTGGGCACGCGAGGAACCGGCCGGCGCCGGACCGCTCGCCGCGCTCGACGCCGGGCTGCGCCACACCACGGCGGACCACGTCGTCGTCCTCTCCGCCGACCTGCCGTTCCTCGAACGCGACACGGTACGGCGGCTGCTGACGGCCCTGCGGGCCGAGCGGTCCGACGGCGTGCTGATCACCGACGCCGACGGCCGCGACCAGCCGCTCGTGGCCGCGTACCGCGCGCAGGCGTTGCGCCGAGCGCTGGCCGGGCTCGCCCGCACCGCGTCCGACGGCTCCGCCGAGGGCGGGGCCCTCACCGGGCTGCCACTGCGGCGGCTGACCGCCGCGCTCGATCTCATCCGCGTCCCGGATGCCGTCGCGTCCTTCGACTGCGACACCTGGGACGACATCGCCATCGCCAGGGCACGCATCAGGGAGCATGGGCACGTGTTGGATGAATGGATTTCCGCAGTCAAGGACGAGTTGGGCATCGATCTGGACGTCGACACCCGCGCCCTGCTCGACCTCGCCCGCGACGCCGCCCACGGCGTGGCCCGGCCCGCGGCACCCCTGACCACCTTCCTCGTCGGGTACGCGGCCGCGCAGGGCAAGGGCGGCCCCGAAGCCGTCGCCGAGGCCTCCCGCAAGGCCGCCGCCCTCGCCCTGCGCTGGGCGGAAGAGACCACCGGCGGTACTGGCGAGCCCGACGTGGCGCCCGATGCCACGCCCGACACCCGCCCGGACGTCTGATGCCCGCTCGTGGCGCGCGGGTCGGCAAGCACACCCAGGACGCCGGGGATGCCGAGGATTTCGACGTGGAGGAGGCGCTCGCCCTGGTGAACGAAGGCAGCAGCCGGCGTGCTCCTGAGCCCGGCCGGGGCCGGGCGAGCCGCGGCGGCACCCCCGTCTCCGCCTCCTGCGGGGATCACGCAGGCGCCGAGGCCGGTCACGCGTGCTCCGGGGAGGCCCACGACCAGGCCATCGCCTGGCCGCGGGCCCGCGAGACCGCCGCCCGAGCGGCCCGCGCCGGCGCCCGCCGCGCCCCCGACCCGGTGCCCCTCGACGCCGCCCTGGGGCTGGTCCTGGCCGCGCCCCTGACCGCCCTGTGCGACCTGCCCTCCTTCGACACCTCCGCCATGGACGGCTGGGCGGTCGCCGGCCCCGGCCCCTGGGACGTACGCGACAAGGGTGTCCTGGCCGGGCACGACGAGCCCGAGCCGCTGGCCGACGGCGAGGCGGTACGCGTCGCGACCGGCGCCCGCGTCCCGCAGGACAGCACGGCCGTGCTGCGCAGCGAACACGGCCACATCGACGCCAAGGGCCGGCTGTACGCCACCGAGGAGTCCGGGCACGGCAAGGACATCCGCCCGCGCGGGCAGGAGTGCCGCAGCGGGGACCAGCTGCTGCCCGTCGGCACCCTGGTGACCCCGGTGGTGCTCGGTCTGGCCGCGGCCGCCGGATACGACACCCTCACCACGGTCCCCCGTCCCCGCGTCGACGTCCTCGTGCTCGGCGACGAACTGCTCACCGGGGGCCTGCCGCACGACGGACGGATCCGGGACGCGCTCGGCCCGATGCTGCCGCCATGGCTGCGGGCGCTGGGCGCCGAGGTCACCGGCGTACGCCGGATCGGCGACGACGCCAAGGCCCTGCACAAGGCGATCACCGGGTCGAAGGCCGACGTGATCGTCACGACCGGGGGAACCGCCGCCGGACCGGTCGACCACATCCACCCCACCCTGCGCCGCATCGACGCCGAACTGCTGGTGGACGGCGTCCAGGTGCGACCCGGCCACCCCATGCTCCTGGCCCGCACCAAGGAGAACCAGCACCTCGTCGGCCTGCCCGGCAACCCGCTCGCGGCCGTCTCGGGTCTGCTGACACTCGCCGAGCCGCTGCTGCGCACGCTGGCCGCGCGACCGGCGCCGGAGCCGTACACGCTGCCGCTGACGGACGTGGTGCACGGGCATCCGGACGACACCCGGCTCGTGCCCGTGGTGCTGCGCGGCGACCACGCCGTACCGCTGCACTACAACGGCCCCGCCATGCTGCGCGGTGTCGCGGCGGCCGATGCCCTCGCTGTCGTACCACCGGGTGGTGCCCGGCCGGGCGCGGAGGCCGAACTCCTCGACCTGCCCTGGGCCGCCGCCGGAATCGGGGTGTGTTTCACGTGAAACTTCCGGGCCATGACGCGATCGCCCGCCAGGCGGACGAGCATCTCGTGACCCATCGGGTGAAGCTCCCCCGAAAAGTGGTGGAGCGCCCGATACGTCAGGTCGGCAAACGGCTGTCCCTGGCAGTCCTGGTGCTGCTCTTGACGGTCGTGATCGTCTATGTCGACCGCGAGGGATACCAGGACAGTGCCAAAGAAGCCCCGATGGATCTCATCGCCGCCGCGTACTACGCGACGGTGACCCTCTCCACCACCGGATACGGGGACATCACCCCCGTCAGCGACAGCGCGCGCCTCACCAATATCTTCGTCATCACCCCACTGCGTGTGATCTTCCTGATCATCCTGGTCGGCACCACGCTCGAAGTCCTCACCGAGCGAACCCGTGAGGAATGGCGTCAGAATCGCTGGAGGTCCGCTTTGCGCGATCACACCGTCGTCGTCGGATTCGGCACGAAGGGGAGGTCGGCGCTCCAGACCGTCTGCGCGGCCGGGCTGAAGAAGCAGCAGGTCGTCGTGGTCGACCCCAGCGCCAAGGTGGTCGACGCGGCCACGGCCGAGGGCTACGCGGGCGTGGTCGGAGACGCCACCCGCAGTGAAGTGCTCATGCGGGCCGAGGTGCAGCGGGCACGGCAGATCATCATCGCCACCCAGCGGGACGACACCGCCGTGCTGGTCACACTGACCGCCCGGCAGATCAACCGGTCGGCGAAGATCGTCGCGGCGGTACGCGAGGAGGAGAACGCGCCGCTGCTCAAGCAGTCCGGCGCCGACGCCGTCGTCACCAGCGCGAGCGCGGCGGGACGGCTGCTCGGGCTGTCCGTGCTCAGTCCGGCCGCGAGCATGGTCCTGGAGGACCTCATCCAGCAGGGCAGCGGCCTGGACATCGTCGAACGGCCCGTCATAAAGGCCGAGGTGGGCCAGGACCCGCGGGACATGGACGACCTGGTGGTGAGCGTGCTGCGCGGGCACCGGGTGCTGGGTTTCGACGACCCGTCCGTAAGGGCACTGGAGCTGACCGACCGTCTGATCACCATCGTCCGGGCCACACCGGGAACGAAGGTCACCCCGGACACCCGGCCGCTTCCCCAGGACTGACTGAAGGCGGCTTCACCGGTGAAGCAGTAGCGTCGGGCCCATGCATGCGATCACGATTCCCGAACCCGGTGGGCCCGAGGCGTTGGTGTGGGACGAGGTACCGGATCCCGTGCCCGGCGAGGGGGAGGTGCTCGTCGAGGTGGCGGCGAGTGCCGTCAACCGGGCCGACGTCCTCCAGCGGCAGGGCTCCTACAACCCGCCGCCCGGTGCCTCCCCCTACCCCGGCCTGGAGTGCTCCGGGCGGATCGCGGCGCTCGGCCCCGGGGTGTCCGGCTGGGCCGTCGGCGACGAGGTGTGCGCGCTGCTCTCGGGCGGCGGTTACGCCGAGAAGGTCGCCGTTCCGGCCGGTCAGCTGCTGCCCGTGCCCGACGGCGTCAGCCTCCTGCACGCCGCGGCGCTGCCGGAGGTCATCTGCACCGTCTGGTCCAACGTCTTCATGGTCGCCCAGCTGCGCCCAGGCGAGACGCTGCTCGTGCACGGCGGCTCCAGCGGCATCGGCACCATGGCGATCCAGCTCGCCCGCGCCGTGGACGCGAAGGTCGCCGTGACCGCGGGTACCGAGGCGAAGCTCGAACGCTGCGCCGAACTCGGCGCCGAGATCCTGATCAACTACCGCGAGCAGGACTTCGTCGAGGAGATCCGGCGGGCCACGGACGGCGACGGCGCCGACGTGATCCTCGACAACATGGGCGCCAAGTACCTGGACCGCAACGTCCAGGCCCTCGCCGTGAACGGCCGGCTCGCGATCATCGGTATGCAGGGCGGAACCAAGGGCGAGCTGAACCTCGGCATCCTGCTCAGCAAGCGCGCCGCGATCAGCGCGACCTCGCTGCGCGCCCGCCCGCTCGGCGAGAAGGCGGCCATCGTCGCCGCCGTGCGCGAACACGTCTGGCCGCTGTTCACCGACGGGCATGTCCGGCCGGTGATCGACCAGGAACTCCCGATGAGTGACGCCGCGACCGCCCACCGGATCCTGGAGGAGAGCGGCCACATCGGCAAGGTGCTCCTGGTGGCGCACTGAGCTGCTAGCTGCGGCGCATGCGCAGGGCGATGAACGCCAGGCCGAGGCCGAGACCGATCAGGACGAGTCCGCTGCCCAGCGGCAGATACCGCAGCACGGGCCCGGTATCGGTCTCGTCCTGCGCGACGGGCAGGTCGCCGGGGCCGTCCGTACCGGACGGCAGGGGAGCGGCCTCCTGACCCGACGGCGAAACGCTCGGCGCCTCCGCGGTCGCGCTGTCGCCCCCGAAGTCCTCACCGCGGTGGTCGTGCTCCCCCGGTCCGTCCGTGTCGTCGTCCTCGTGCTCCGGCCGCCGATCGTGCGGCCGCCCCGGCCGCAGCCGCCCCTCACCCGGACGGCTCCCGGCCCGCGACGGGTCGGAGGAAGGCGGGGGCGGAGTGGCCGAGGCGGAGGCCGAGGCCGAGGCAGAAGGGGGTGAGGGCGGGGACGGCGGTGCGGGGGACGGCGAGGTCCCGTGGACCGGCGAGGACCGGAAGCCGGGGGCCATCCCGGGCGCGGCGGCGCCCGAGGCAGAGGTGTCCGAGGCTGCGGCGCCGGAGGGGTCCGTGGCGGGCGCGGGCGCGAGGTCGTACGGCGCGGCGGAGGCCGAAGGCGCGCGCTCGGGGCCGTAAGCCCGGGCGGAGCCACTGGCGGGGACGGCCGCCGCCAGCGTGATCAGCAGTACCGTCGCGCGCAGCGGAGCGCGCAGCCCTGGAGTCACGTCGGGGACCCCCTCACGGTGCCTGGCCGGTGAATCGGAGCGTTCCTGCGACCACGGTCACATCACTGGATCAATGCGGCATTCCAGGTTCGGCCACGCGGTGGACCGCGTTCCGTGGGGGGCGCCACAGAAGTGGCGGGTGCGGGTGCGAGACAATGGGGTCATGGAGATGCCGAGGAACGAACGGTCGCCGGAGAATCCGCAGATCCTGGTCGTGGGCCAGGACGGTATGGCGCTCGGCGGCGGCGGGGACGACGACTCCCGTGAGACCCCGGTGACGGAGCAGGTGGAGCAGCCAGCGAAGGTCATGCGGATCGGCAGCATGATCAAGCAGCTTCTCGAAGAGGTGCGGGTGGCTCCCCTGGACGAGGCCAGCCGGGTCCGGCTCAAGGAGATCCACGCGAGCTCGGTCAAGGAGCTGGAGGACGGCCTGGCGCCGGAACTCGTCGAGGAGCTGGAGCGGCTCTCTCTTCCGTTCACCGACGAGGTAACCCCCAGCGACGCCGAACTGCGCATCGCGCAGGCGCAGTTGGTGGGCTGGCTGGAGGGTCTCTTCCACGGGATCCAGACGACCCTGTTCGCCCAGCAGATGGCTGCCCGCGCCCAGCTGGAGCAGATGCGCCGTGCCCTTCCCCCGGGTATCGGAGCCGAGGGCGGCGACGACCCCCGCACCGGCGGCCGCTCGGGCGGACCGTACCTGTAAGGACACGTACGCACCCGCACCCGTCCTTGTGACACGGACGTGGCAAGGCCCCGGCAGCCGGACTGCCGGGGCCTTCGACTCGCGCGACCGCCCGCCGTGCTCGACGGGACTTGGTCAGGACGACGGAGGGTCGCCGGTCGAGACGTCGAGCTGGATCACCGGCATGTTCTTCGGGTCGACGTCCGTGTCGGCCGCGGGGAACTGGTTGAGGACCGTGTCCTGGCCGTACGTGTTCTCGTCGACGTCGACCTTCTTCAGCTTCCAGCCCGCGGCCTGGAGGCATTCCTTGACCGACCTGATGTTCTTGTACCGGAAGTCCGGCAGCCTGATCTTGTCCTCGTCCTGGTAGGACTCCCGAGGCTCCTCGCACTCGTCGGACTTGATCGTCTTCGAGGTGTCCGGCCCGCGGTGGCCCTCGACCACCGAGGTGGACGCGCTCGCGCTGCCGCCCCCGCCCTTGGCCTCGTCGCCACCGCCCCCGCTGCCGCTGCCACTGTCCAGGATCAGCGCGACGACCAGGCCGAGCACCGCCATCGCGGCGACGGAGACCGCCCCGATGACCACGGGCCTGGTGTTCCGGTCGCCGCCCGGCGGGGGCGTGTGCTGGGTCGGGACGCCGTACGGAGGCGGGGTCGGCGCCTGCTGCTGCGCGTACGGCGAGGAGACGGGCGTCTGATAGCCGGGCTGCTGCGGGTAGCCGTAGCCGGGGGTGCCGGTGCTGTAGGGGTTGGGCGTCGGGGCCGGCTGGTACGGCGTCTGCACCTGGCCGTGAGACACCGGGCCGGTCTGGTCGACGGGCGGGAAGACGGCAGAGCCGACGCCCGCGCCGCTCGCCGTCCGGGCGCCGGGGACGATGCTGGGCGCGGCCGCCTGGAAGGAGGCCGCCACGCGCAGGCACTCGTCGCGCATGGACTCGGCGCTGGGGAAGCGCTCGTTGGGGTTCTTCCGCAGCGCGCGGGCGACCAGCGCGTCCACCGCCGGAGGGAGCGAGCGGTTGAGGGAGGAGGGCGCCACCGGCTCCTCCTGGACATGCGCGTACGCGATGGCCAGGGGCGAGTCCGCGTCGAACGGCAGCCGCCCGGTGGTCAGTTGGAACAGCATGATGCCGACCGAGTACAGGTCGGACCGCGCGTCCACGCCCCGGCCGAGCGCCTGTTCCGGTGAGAGGTACTGCGGGGTGCCGACGACCATGCCGGTCTGCGTCATCGAGGTCACGCCGGACTGCATGGCGCGGGCGATGCCGAAGTCCATGACCTTGACCACGCCGCGCTTGGTCATCATCACGTTGCCCGGCTTGATGTCGCGGTGGACCAGGCCCATCTCGTGGCTGATCTCCAGCGCGGCGAGCACGTCCGCGGTGATCTTCAGCGCCTTGTCGGCGGGCATCGCGCCGTGCTGCCGGATGTCCTCGTCCAGCACGGAGCTGAGGGGACGGCCCTCGACGTACTCCATGACGATGTACGGCGTCGTCATGCCGTCCACATCGTCCTCGCCGGTGTCGAAGACCGAGACGATGTTGGTGTGCGTGAGCTTCGCCACTGCCTGGGCCTCGCGGCGGAACCGCTCGCGGAAGGCCTGTTCGCGGCCGAGTTCGGTGTGGAGTGTCTTGACCGCGACCTGACGGTCGAGCACGGAGTCGTAGGCCAGGTGCACCGAGGCCATGCCGCCCTCGCCGAGCAGGTCGCGCAGCTGGTAGCGGCCGCCGGCCAGTGCCCGTCCCGGATACTGGCCGTGTGCGCCGTCCTGGCTCATGTCTCCCCGTCCCCCATTAGGCCGTCAGGCGCCCTCGTTGATCCAATGAGTCATTCCCGGCCAAGTCTGCCCCAGGGCACTGACACGTCAAGCTCAGTGCCCGTTCCGTGACCGTACGCGAAAGAAGCGTCGCGGAAGCGTTACAGCGGGCCTACCGCTGGTGCACGGAATTTGCACCACGGCACCCGCAAGGGGTTTCATGGCCGGTCAGCCTCGGGTCAGTTCCGGCGGTGCTCGCCGCGACGATCCTGGACCGGCGGCCCTCGCGGAGCCTGTAGCGTGGCCGACGGAGACCGTGACAACACCGCGCGCACCGCGGGCAGAAACGACGGCGAGGACTGATGGCACAGCAGCATCGCGCCCAGGGCCCGTCCGACCCCGAGGCGAGTGGCGGCGGTATGTCGGACGCGCCGGAGAACTGGGGCAACGACGGCGTGGTCGGCGACGGCCGGTACCGGCTGACGCACAGACTCGGCCGGGGCGGCATGGCCGAGGTGTTCGCCGCGGAGGACGTGCGTCTCGGGCGGACCGTGGCGGTGAAGCTGCTCCGCGCCGACCTGGCCGAGGACCCCGTCTCCAAGGCCCGGTTCACACGTGAGGCCCAGTCGGTGGCCGGCCTCAACCACCACTCGATCGTCGCCGTGTACGACTCCGGCGAGGACGAGGCGAACGGCCAGGCCGTGCCGTACATCGTGATGGAGCTGGTCGAGGGCCGCACCATCCGCGATCTGCTGCTCAACGCGGAGGCGCCCGGCCCGGAGCAGGCGCTGATCATCGTCTCCGGTGTCCTGGAGGCGCTGGCCTACTCGCACCAGCACGGCATCGTGCACCGCGACATCAAGCCGGCCAACGTCATCATCACCGACAACGGCGCGGTGAAGGTGATGGACTTCGGCATCGCCCGCGCCCTGCACGGTGCGTCCACCACGATGACGCAGACCGGCATGGTCATGGGAACTCCGCAGTACCTCTCCCCCGAGCAGGCCCTCGGCAAGGCCGTCGACTACCGCTCCGACCTGTACGCCACTGGCTGCCTGCTGTACGAACTCCTCGCGCTGCGGCCCCCGTTCACCGGCGAGACTCCGCTGTCGGTGGTCTACCAGCACGTCCAGGACATGCCGGTGCCGCCCTCGCAGGTCGCCGACGGCACCTGCCCGCCGGAACTCGACGGCCTGGTCATGCGCTCGCTGGCCAAGGAGCCCGACGACCGTTTCCAGACGGCCGAGGAGATGAGCGGGCTGATCCAGTACGGCCTGCAGATGCTGTACGACCAGGGCGGCCACACCGGCACCTGGAACACCGGCCCGGTCGAGGCGCACGAGGGCCGGCAGACCCCGGCGCCGGGCTTCGCGGGCACGACCGTGATGCCGCACGCGACCGACTTCGGCTCCGGCACCACGCAGATCCCCCAGCCGATCCTGCCCGCCGGGTACGGCAACGGCGACGACGGCGGCTTCGAGGGGCACGGCAACAAGGGCAGCGGCCGCGGCAAGCTGTGGATCCTGGCCGTCCTCGCGGTGATCGCCATCGCCGTGGGCGTGGCACTGGCGCTGCATAGCACCGGTGGCGACACCGGCGGCGACCCCGAAACCTCCAAGTCGCCGTCGAACACGCAGTCCACCGACGACGAGCAGCCCTCCACCACCCCGAGCGAGTCGTCGAACGAGCAGCCGTCCGACACGTCGACGGACCGGGGCTACAGTTCGGGCGGGGGCAACTGGAGGTACAACACGCCGTCGTCCCGGCCGTCGTGGACCGAGTCCGAGCCGTCCGGTGAGCAGACCACCAACCAGCAGCCCGACCCGCAGCCCTCCAGCGAACCGGCCGATCCCGGGTCCGTGTCGCCGCCCCCGGACACGGGCGGCGCTCCGGGCGACGGCACCGGGGACGGCGGTGGTAGTGGTGGTGGCGGTGGCGACGCCGCCGGTACCACCGCGGGGGCCGCGGGGAATGTCGGCGGAGGCGCCTGAGTCCCGCCGGGGACCGACCATCCTCACACGCGCGCGTGGGGCCGTACTGGCTCCACGCGCGCGGTGTTTCTCCGGCTCTCCCGGCGTCCTCCCGCACGTCACTGCGCGCGTCATTCCGCGGGTCACTCCGCGAACGCGCCGCACACCGCGCCGTACTCCCGGGTCCACCACACCGCGAGCGCCGAGGCGGCCGGGAACTGCGGGTCGGCGCGGGTGTCGCCGCGCTCGTAGTGCCAGCGCAGCATCCAGAAGTCGTTCAGGCGCTCCCACCACACGCGGCGCACGGCCGCCGCCAGCTCCGACGGGGTGACGCCGGCCGCCAGCCGGTACGCGCGTGCGTACGTCCTGACCTTCGGCAGGTCCAGGGTGCCGGCGGGCCGGACGAAGAAGATCGCGGCGGCGCGCACCGCCTCCTCCGCGCGGGGCTGCACGCCGAGCCGGTCCCAGTCGACGATCGCGGCGGGGGCGTCCCCCCGGTAGAGCAGGTTGAAGGGGTGGAAGTCGCCGTGCACCCAGCCGACGGGCCCGCCGGGCGGCGGGCGCCGGTCCGCGTGCCGTTCCAGGAGCGCGCGGCGCTCCAGGAGCCGGTGCCGGGCCAGTTCGTCGAAGGCGTCCGCGGGCCGGTGGCGGCGGACGTGCGCGAGCAGGTCGTCGATCAGGGCGAAGGTGTCGGAGGGATCGGCGCTCTGCACGGGATGGGGACTCTCGGCGGGGCGGGTGCGGCACTTCGGCGGCATCACGTGTTCCAGACCGGCGTGCACGGCTCCCAGCAGCGCCCCGAGGCGGGCGCACTGCCTGGTGGTGAGCTGGCCGCCGTGCCGATGCCGGCCGTCGATCCACGGGTGCAGGGCGTAGGCATGGCCGCCCACGACGGCGACCGTGCGCCCGTCGCGGCCGGTGAGCGGCGGCGCCACCGGGACGCCGAGGTCGGCCAGGCGCTGGGTCGCCCGGTGCTGGCGCGCGATGGCGGCGGGATCGGCTGTGTCCGGATCGAAATGGTGCTTGAGGAAATAACGGCCGCGAGTCGTGCACAGCCGGTAGCCGCGGTTGAGCAGGCCCTGGTCGACCGGCTCGCAGGCGAGCGGCGAACCGGCGGCGTACTGGCGCATCAAGGCGCCCAGAGGGGGCGCGTGGGGCACGGGGGGTGGTACACATGGGCGCGGCACGCGCCAGATGCTAGGGCACCGCCGGAGGCTGTGAGCTGGGGCTTGTCACAGACAGTCGTCGGTGATCGCTTTCGGTCACGTAAGGTCGCGATGCCGTCCCGCGACCGCCCGCCGCGCGCCGATGCGCCCCCTGCCCGAGTCCCGCTTGTCGCAGCAGGACGGCTCCCGTCCGGCCCCCGCCGGGTCCCTTCCCGCCGTCCCCCGGGCGGTGCCATCCATCAAGAGCAGTTCCGGCCATTCGTCGACCCTTCCCGACTCGGGGGTGACCGGGATAACGTGCCGGTGTTCCGGCCCCCTGCACGGCTGTGACCAGCGGCTGCCCCGACTGTCCGGCGAGGTATTTGGACGTCCAAGCGTAAATACTTGGAAATCCAAGGAAACGCCCAGGTCAGGAGGGGTTTCCCAGAAATGTGGAGCACTGGGTAACGTGACTGCTGCAGGGCGCTCGCCGGGGCACCTGTCACGCCTGTTCCCGGCCGAGTGGCACCCACCCCGTGCCCGGTGGTCCGGAACAGGTGAGCCGCACTGGCTACCGGCAACCCCGGGGCCGGACCGACGGAGGAGCACACGTGACCGTGGAGAGCACTGCCGCGCGCACATCGCGACGCAGCGCCGGAAGCAAGGCCGGCGCGACCGGCACGAAAGCCGCCGGCACCAGGCGGCGTACCGGCGCCAAGAAGGGCGCCGACCCCGAACTCGTGCAGTTGCTGACGCCCGAGGGCGAGCGCGTCAAGAACGCCGAGTACGACAAGTACGTCGCCGGCATCACCGCCGACGAGCTTCGCGGCCTGTACCGCGACATGGTGCTCACCCGCCGCTTCGACGCCGAGGCCACCGCCCTGCAGCGCCAGGGCGAACTGGGGTTGTGGGCCTCGCTGCTCGGCCAGGAGGCCGCCCAGATCGGCTCCGGCCGAGCCACCCGCGAGGACGACTACGTCTTCCCGACCTACCGCGAGCACGGCGTCGCCTGGTGCCGCGGGGTGGACCCGACCAACCTGCTCGGCATGTTCCGCGGGGTGAACAACGGCGGCTGGGACCCCAACGGCAACAACTTCCACCTCTACACGATCGTCATCGGCTCCCAGGCGCTGCACGCCACCGGCTACGCGATGGGCGTGGCCAAGGACGGCGCCGACTCCGCGGTCGTCGCCTACTTCGGCGACGGCGCCTCCAGCCAGGGCGACGTGGCCGAGGCGTTCACCTTCTCCGCGGTCTACAACGCCCCCGTGGTGTTCTTCTGCCAGAACAACCAGTGGGCGATCTCCGAGCCGACCGAGAAGCAGATGCGGGTCCCGCTCTACCAGCGGGCGGCCGGCTTCGGCTTCCCCGGCGTCCGCGTCGACGGCAACGACGTGCTGGCCTGCCTCGCGGTCACCAAGTGGGCGCTGGAGCGCGCCCGCAACGGCGAGGGCCCCACCCTGGTCGAGGCGTTCACCTACCGCATGGGCGCCCACACCACCTCCGACGACCCCACCCGGTACCGGGGCGACGAGGAGCGCCTGGCCTGGGAGGCGAAGGACCCGATCCTGCGCCTTCGCCGCCACCTGGAGGCCGCAAACCACGCGGACGAGGGATTCTTCGCGGAACTCGAGACCGAGAGCGAGGCGTTGGGCAGGCGAGTGCGCGAAGCGGTCCGTGCCATGCCCGACCCGGACCTCTTCGCCATCTTCGAGAACGTGTACGCGGACGGGCATGCGCTCGTCGACGAGGAGCGCGCCCAGTTCGCCGCCTACCAGGCGTCGTTCGCGGACGCAGAGGGGGTCTGAACATGGCTGCGGAGAAGATGGCCCTGGCCAAGGCGATCAACGAGTCGCTGCGCCGTGCCCTGGACAACGACCCCAAGGTCCTCATCATGGGTGAGGACGTCGGAAAGCTCGGCGGCGTGTTCCGGGTGACGGACGGGCTGCAGAAGGACTTCGGCGAGAGCCGCGTCATCGACACCCCGCTCGCCGAGTCCGGCATCGTCGGCACCGCGATCGGCCTCGCCCTGCGCGGCTACCGCCCGGTGGTCGAGATCCAGTTCGACGGCTTCGTCTTCCCGGCGTACGACCAGATCGTCACGCAGCTCGCGAAGATGCACGCGCGCTCGCTGGGCAAGGTCAAGCTGCCGGTCGTCGTCCGCATCCCCTACGGCGGCGGCATCGGCGCGGTCGAGCACCACTCGGAGTCCCCCGAGGCGCTGTTCGCGCATGTGGCGGGCCTGAAGATCGTCAGCCCATCCAACGCGTCGGACGCGTACTGGATGATGCAGCAGGCCATCCAGAGCGACGACCCGGTGATCTACTTCGAGCCCAAGCGGCGCTACTGGGACAAGGCCGAGGTCGATACCGAGGCCATCCCCGCCCCGCTGCACAAGGCGCAGGTCGTCCGCGAGGGCACGGACCTGACCCTGGCGGCCTACGGCCCGATGGTGAAGCTCTGCCAGGAGGTCGCCGCCGCGGCCGCCGAGGAGGGCAAGTCCCTGGAGGTCCTGGACCTGCGCTCGGTCTCCCCGATCGACTTCGACGCGATCCAGGCCTCGGTGGAGCGGACGCGCCGGCTGGTCGTGGTCCACGAGGCGCCGGTGTTCTTCGGCTCCGGCGCGGAGATCGCCGCCCGGATCACCGAGCGCTGCTTCTACCACCTGGAGGCTCCGGTGCTCCGGGTCGGCGGCTATCACGCGCCGTACCCGCCGGCCCGCCTGGAGGAGTCCTACCTGCCGGACCTGGACCGCGTGCTCGACGCCGTCGACCGCTCGCTGGCGTACTGAGGAGAGGTTCGTGACGACGATGACCGATGCGTCCGTGCGCGAGTTCAAGATGCCGGATGTCGGCGAGGGTCTGACCGAGGCGGAGATCCTCAAGTGGTACGTCCAGCCCGGTGACACGGTCACCGACGGACAGGTGGTCTGCGAGGTCGAGACCGCCAAGGCGGCTGTCGAACTGCCCATCCCCTACGACGGGGTGGTGCGCGAGCTGCACTTCGCCGAGGGCACCACGGTGGACGTGGGCACGTCCATCATCGCGGTGCAGGTCGCGGGCGCGGCTCCGGCCGAGGTACCCGCGCAGGCCGCTCCGGTGGCCGAGCCGAAGACCGAGCAGGGCACGGACGAGGAGGAGAAGCCGCAGGGCCGCCAGCCGGTGCTGGTGGGCTACGGCGTCTCGGTGTCCTCCACCAAGCGCCGCCCGCGCAAGGGCCCGGAGGCCGTGGCCGCCCCGGCGGCGACGGCACCCAGGGCGGAGCTGAACGGGCACGGCACCGCGGCCGCCGTGGCGCCCGCCGGGCCCCGCCCGCTGGCCAAGCCCCCGGTGCGCAAGCTGGCCAAGGACCTGGGCGTGGACCTCGCCACGGTCGTGCCGTCCGGCCCGGACGGCATCATCACGCGCGAGGACGTGCACGCGGCGATGGCCGTACCGGCCGCACCCACGGCCCCCGAGCCCGCGGCTGCGCCGGCGCCGGTGGCCGTGGCTCCGGCTCCCGCCGTGAGCCACGACGGTGCGCGCGAGACCCGTATCCCCGTCAAGGGCGTCCGCAAGGCGACGGCGGCGGCGATGGTCGGCTCGGCGTTCACGGCCCCGCACGTCACGGAGTTCGTGACGGTGGACGTGACGCGCACGATGAAGCTGGTCGAGGAGCTCAAGCAGGACAAGGACATGCAGGGGCTGCGGGTCAACCCGCTGCTGCTGATCGCCAAGGCCCTGCTGGTCGCCATCAAGCGCAACCCGGAGATCAACGCGTCCTGGGACGAGGCGGCTCAGGAGATCGTCCTGAAGCACTACGTCAACCTGGGCATCGCGGCGGCGACCCCGCGCGGCCTGATCGTGCCGAACATCAAGGACGCCCACGCCAAGACGCTGCCGCAACTCGCGCAGGGCCTCGGCGAGCTGGTGGCGACGGCCCGCGAGGGCAAGACGTCCCCGGCGGCCATGCAGGGCGGCACGGTGACGATCACCAACGTCGGCGTCTTCGGCGTCGACACCGGCACGCCGATCCTCAACCCCGGCGAGTCGGCGATCCTCGCGGTCGGCGCGATCAAGCTCCAGCCGTGGGTCCACAAGGGCAAGGTCAAGCCCCGCCAGGTCACCACGCTGGCCCTCAGCTTCGACCACCGCCTGGTCGACGGCGAACTCGGCTCCAAGGTCCTGGCCGACGTGGCCGCGATCCTGGAACAGCCGAAGCGACTGATCACCTGGGCCTGACGGCCCACGGCACAACGGCGCCCCGCACCTCCGTCCGGAGGTGCGGGGCACACGAGAAGGGCCCCCGCTGGTCTCAGCGGCGGGCCCTTTCGGCCCGGTGGGGCCGGTGAGGCGGTCAGCCCTTCTGGGCGAAGCCGTAGTTCAGGAGCTTCGTCGCGTCCGTCGCGCGCTGGGCGTACGTGGAAGAGGCCAGGACGGTGCCGATGACGGTCCTGCCGTTCCTGGTGGCGGCGAAGACGAGGCAGGCGCCGGCCTGCGGGCCGGAGCCCGTCTTCACGCCGATGGCGCCGCTGTAGCTGCTGAGCAGCGTGTTCGTGTTCGTCCACTTGCCCATCGTGCGGGTGCTGCCCGTCTTGGTGACGGTCTTGGCCGTGTACGACTTCGTCTTCACGACCGTACGGAACGTGGCGCTCTTCATCGTGCTGCGCGCCAGCTTCGTCAGGTCGCGCGGCGTCGAGTAGTTGTTGCCCTTGCCGATGCCGTCGAACGAGTCGAAGTGCGTGTTCGTCATGCCGAGGCTCTTGGCGGTGCTGTTCATCTTGCCGATGAAGGACTTCACCCGCGCGTCCCGCGTCGAGCCCGAACCGTACTTGTCGGCCAGCGCGTAGGCGGCGTCGCAGCCCGAGGGCAGCATCAGGCCGTACAGTAGCTGGCGGACGGTCACCTTGTCGCCGACGATCAGGTGGGCCTGGGAGGCGTTGTTCTTGACGACGTAGTCGCTGTACGCCTTCTGGATGGTGACCTTGGCGTCGAGGTTCAGTTTCGGCTGGGCCAGCACGACCTTGGCGGTCATGATCTTCGTGGTGGAGCCGGTGGAACGCTTGGTGTCCGCGGTCTTGGCGTAGAGGGTCTTGCCCGTCCCGTCGTCCATGACGAAGCCGCCCTTGGCCACGATCGACGGCGTGGCGACGGCCTGCGCGGGTGCCGCGGTGAGGGCCCCGGCGGCGAGCACGGCGCTCGCGGTCACGGTGACCGCTGCGGCTCTGCGGATACGGATGCCCTGGATGCCGGTTTTCAAGTGAGGTACCCCGATTATGTCGAATTCCTCTGCGGTGCGGCAGAGTTGAAAGCCCACAAGGTGGTGCCGCACCAGTCTGACTCGCGGGCGACGTGGAAGGTTGTGCGGTTTCCGGGGTGGATTTCCCGTCGGGCCCGTATGGTCCGCATGCTGGATGGGGCGGGCCTTGCGTACGTGTTGTATCTATGCTGTGGGCATGAGCATGGCCGTGAAACAGCCCCCCGCCGCCGACCGCGTGTACACGCACGTCAAACAGGCCGTCCTGGACCGCAGTTACCAGGGCGGCACCCTGCTGACCGAGGGTGAGCTGGCCGAGGCCGTCGGCGTGTCGCGCACGCCCGTGCGCGAGGCTCTGCTGCGGCTCGAGGTCGAGGGGCTCATCAGGCTCTACCCGAAGAAGGGCGCCCTCGTCCTGCCGGTCTCCGCACAGGAGATCGCCGACGTGGTCGAGACCCGGCAACTGGTCGAGGAGCACGCGGCCAGGAAGGCCGTACCCGCGCCGCCGGGGCTCATCGAGCGGCTCGAGGAACTGCTGCTGAAGCAGAAGAAGGAGGCCGCCGCCGGTGACTTCGCCGCGGCCGCCGTCACCGACCGCTGCTTCCACGCCGAGATCGTCCGCAGCGGCGGCAACGAGATCCTGTCCCGGCTCTACGACCAGTTGCGCGACCGGCAGCTGCGCATGGGCGTCGCCGTCATGCACTCCCACCCCGACCGGCTCGCCAAGACGCTCGCCGAGCACGAGCAGATCCTGGACGCGCTGCGCTCGGGGGACGCGGAGGCGGCCGTCGAGGTCGTGCACCGGCACGTCAACTGGTTCTCCCACCTCGCGCGGGGTGAGGTCCGGTGAGCGCCTCGTCCTCGTCGGCCTCCTCGCCTGCCGCCCTGCCCGGCGATCCGCCCGGCGGCCGACGCGCCGTCGCGGTGTGGAGCATCGGCGTCGCCGTCTACTTCGTCGCCGTCATCTTCCGCACGTCCCTGGGCGTCGCCGGCCTCGACGCCGCCGACCGCTTCCACGTGGGCGCCTCGGCTCTGTCGACGTTCTCGATCCTCCAACTCCTCGTCTACGCCGGTATGCAGATACCCGTCGGTCTGCTCGTCGACCGGCTCGGCACCAAGAAGGTGCTGGCCATCGGCGCCGTGCTCTTCACGGCCGGCCAGCTCGGCTTCGCGTTCTCCCCGTCGTACGGCACCGCGCTCGCCTCGCGCGCGCTGCTCGGCTGCGGGGACGCCATGACGTTCATCAGCGTGCTGCGGCTGGGCACCCGTTGGTTCCCCGTCCGGCGCGGTCCGCTGGTCGCCCAGATGGCCGGACTGGTCGGAATGGCCGGCAACCTGGTGTCCACGCTGGTGCTGGCCCGGCTGCTGCACGGGGTGGGCTGGACGGCGGCCTTCGCGGGCAGTGCGCTGGCCGGAGCGGTGGTGCTGCTCCTGCTGGTGCTGTTCCTCAAGGACCACCCCGAGGGCCACGAGCCGGAGCCGATGCCCCACCAGGGCGCCGTCTACGTACGTCGGCAGATCGCCGCGGCCTGGCGGGAGCCCGGGACGCGGCTCGGGCTGTGGGTGCACTTCACCACGCAGTTCCCGGCGATGGTGTTCCTGCTGCTGTGGGGGCTGCCGTTCCTGGTCGAGGCCCAGGGCCTGTCGCGGGCGGACGCGGGGGAACTTCTCACGCTCGTCGTGGTGTCCAACATGGCCGTCGGGCTCGTCTACGGGCAGATCGTCGCCCGGCACCACGCGGCACGGCTGCCGCTCGCGCTCGGCACGGTGGCGGCGACCGCGACCATGTGGGCGGTGACGCTGGCGTATCCGGGCGGACGGGCGCCGGTGTGGCTGCTGGTCGTGCTGTGCGTGGTGCTCGGCGCGTGCGGGCCGGCCTCGATGATCGGGTTCGACTTCGCGCGCCCGGCGAATCCGGCGGAGCGCCAGGGGACGGCGTCGGGCATCACCAACATGGGTGGCTTCGTGGCCTCGATGACGACGCTGTTCGCGGTCGGGGTGCTGCTGGACGCGACCGGGGACGACTACCGGATCGCCTTCTCGGTGATGTTCGTGCTCCAGGCGCTGGGCGTGAGCCAGATCCTGCGGCTGCGCAGGAAGGCGGCCCGCCGGGAGCGGGAGCGGCTGGTCGCCAGCCGGGTGGAGACGGTGCACGTGCCGGCGTGACGGCGCGTCGAGCCGCCGACGCGGGACGGACGGGAGCGGGTGCGCCCACCGCCGCCGCGACCGAGCGGCGCCTGCCCCCGGCCGCCGGAGCACGGCAGATCCGGCTCACTCCGGGGGAAGCACATCCGTCCGCGGCCACCAACCGCCCCGGTCACGGCCCTAGGCCGTCACCACGAAGTTCCGCAGGATCGCCTCCGCCAGGTCCAGGTCGCCCTCCGTCTTCACCCGGTCCGCGACCGCATCCGGGGTGGTCCGGCCGCAGGCCAGGCGTACGTAGGTCTCCCAGTCGAGCGCCAGGGTCGCCGCCGGGCCGAGGGCCGGGGCCGTCTCCAGGGTGCCGCGGCCCTGGATGTCGACGCGGATCGTGCGCAGGAACTCCACCGGGCCGTGCACGTCGAAGACGATCGCCGAACTGCGCGGGGCGTCCGCCTTGGCCGCGACCACGTCAGGGAGGGCGGCCAGCAGATGGTCACGGGCGACGTGGGCGCCCGGCGAGTCGAGGTTGCCGGGCCGGCCGAGGGCCACGCGCAGATCCTGCTCGTGCACCCAGATGTCGAAGGCCCGGTAGCGCATGGCCTCTTCGAGGGTGATCTCCGCGCTGAGCGGGCCGCGCACCTTGGTGCCGGGGTCGCGGGCCTCGTTCCGCAGCTGGCGGTTGCGGCGGATGATCGTGTACTCCAGCTCGGAGGTCATCTCCGGCGAGGTGTGGTGGCGGCGGACGTCGACCTGCATCTCCATGTAGCGCTGGTGCTCGTTGGTGACGTGGAACAGGTCGCGCGGCAGCGCGTGGATGGGCCGCGGGTCGCCCAGCAGCTCGCAGTCCATGCCGATGATGTGCGAGACCACGTCACGGACCGACCAGCCGGGGCACGGGGTGCGCCGGTTCCAGTCGGCTTCCACCAGGGGCTGCATCAGCTCCGATATCGCCTCGACGGAGTGGGTCCAGGCATCGGCGTAGGGCTGGAGGGTGGGATGCAGACTCACGGAACGGGACCCCTCGGCGGTCGGTACACGGGCAGGATGTGATGGCATTGCCAGTGGGAGGTGGCTGCGGTCGGCGGGTGTCTTGGAACTCCCCCCGGTTCTCGCTCCGCTACGAGCAGGAGGTACCCCCAAGTTACGCTGCTGTGAGGCAGCCCGGCAGTGCTTTCGTGTGACGATCGTAGGCCTGTCCGGACGACTCGAGTGCCAGGACGGTGGTAGTGTGCGCGCTTCGCTGATCCAGATTGCCGTGGACGAGGGCGAATCGGTCGATTCGCGGCGTCGGCGAGTGGCCGCACTGGTGTGCGAGCAGGCCGGGGCCGATCTCGTGGTGCTCCCGGAGCTGTGGACCACCGGGGCCTTCGCCTTCGAGGAGTTCGAACGCGAGGCCGAACCGCTGGAGGGCCCCACCTACGAGGCGATGGCCAAGGCGGCGAGCGACGCGGGCGTGTGGCTGCACGCCGGCTCGATCCCCGAACGCGTCGCGTCCGACGGCGATCCGGCCGGGGGCGCGGACGCCCTCTACAACACCTCCCTGGTCTTCTCCCCCTCCGGTGAGCTGGCCGCCGTCTACCGCAAGATCCACCGCTTCGGCTTCGACAAGGGCGAGGCTGTGCTGATGAGCGCGGGGCGGGAACTGGTGACGGTCCCTCTGCCGGACACCACCCTGGGCCTCGCGACCTGTTACGACCTCCGTTTCCCCGAACTCTTCCGCGGGCTCGTCGACGCGGGCGCGCAGACCCTGGTGGTCCCGGCGGGCTGGCCCGAGCGCCGGCGTGCGCACTGGACGCTGCTGGCCCGGGCGCGGGCGGTGGAGGACCAGGCGTTCGTGCTCGCCTGTGGAACGGCCGGGACGCACGCCGGAGTTCCGCAGGCGGGTCACTCGATCGTGGTGGATCCCTGGGGCGAGGTGCTGGCCGAGGCCGGCCCCGGCGAGGAGGTCCTCACGGTCGACCTCGACCCGGCGAGGGTGCAGGCCACCCGGGACCAGTTCCCGGCCCTGAAGGACCGGGTCCTCGGCCTGGAACCTCCACACCGCCAGGACGACGTCTAGCGCTGGGGCTTCTCCACACCGCCAGGACGACGTCTGGCGCCGGGGCTTCTCCGTGCCGCCGGGACGGTGTCTGGCGCCGGGGGTTCTCTGCGCCGCCAGGAGCACGTCCAGTGACGGGGGTCCTCACTGGCGCCGGGACGACTCCTGGCGCACGGGCTCCTCCTCGGCGCCTACCTGTGCTCGCGTTCCTTCTCCGCCAGGTGGATCACGCACACCGCCACCGCGATCAGCAGCGCGGGGTCGGCGTCCTCGCGCACGATGTCGACGCCGTAGGTCTCCACGACGCTCAGCCAGCGCCGGGAGATCACCGCGAGCAGGTCGCCGTCGTACTCCACGGCGAACTCCCGGTCGAGGATCTTGCCGCTGACGTCGAGCTCGGTGCCGTCCACCAGGGACACCCGGTAGTGGTTGCGCAGCAGTGACAGCCGCTTGCGCCTGATCTTCGCCAGGGCCTCGCCGCCCCGCTCGATCACCATCGTGTCCCGCAGCGCGAGCATCTTCTGGTGGATGTTGATGAGGACCCGGCCGTGGGCGTCCTTCAGCTCGAAGGTGTCCCGCAGCCGCATCGCCTTGCCGTCGACGAGGAAGACCTTGCGGCCGTGTTCGTCCTCGATCCAGTAGTCGTCACCGATGCCGAAAATCCGGTCGCGTACGAGGAATCTCATGTCCTCACCGCTTCCCCGGCTCCGCCCCCGCGACGCCGCCGGTGCTCCGACAAACCCCGTACGGCACCGCGCCGGACGGGCCACCGCCGCCGGGTGGCACCCTTGGTCCCATGAACGACACGGCACCCCGACGCGCCCGCGTACGCGCCCCCGAGCTGATCGGTAAGGGCGGCTGGCTCAACACGGGCGGGAAGAACCTCACGCTCGCCGACCTGCGCGGCAAGTGCGTCGTTGTGGATTTCTGGACGTTTTGCTGCGTGAACTGCCTGCACGTCCTGGACGAGCTGCGCGAGCTGGAGGAGAGGCACCGGGACACGGTCGTGGTCGTCGGGGTGCACTCGCCGAAGTTCGTGCATGAGGCGGAGCACCAGGCGGTGGTCGACGCGGTGGAGCGGTACGGGGTGGAGCACCCGGTGCTCGACGACCCGGAGCTCGCCACCTGGAAGCAGTACGCGGTACGGGCCTGGCCGACGCTCGTCGTCATCGACCCGGAGGGCTACGTCGTCGCGCAGCACGCCGGCGAGGGGCACGCGCACGCGATCGAGCGGCTGGTGGAGGAGCTGGAGGCCGAGCACGAGGCGAAGGGCACCCTGCGCCGCGGCGACGGGCCGTACGTGCCGCCGGAGCCGGAGCCCACCACCCTGCGCTTCCCGGGCAAGGCACTGCTGCTGCCCTCCGGGAACTTCCTGGTCAGCGACACCACCCGGCACCAGCTGGTGGAGCTGGCGGAGGACGGCGAGACCGTGGTGCGGCGGATCGGCCAGGGCGGCCGGGGGATGGCCGACGGCGGCCCGGACCGGGCCCGGTTCCAGGAGCCGCAGGGGCTCGCGCTCCTGCCGGACGGCGCCGTCGTGGTCGCCGACACGGTCAACCACGCCCTGCGGCGCTTCGACCCGGAGACGGGCGTGAGCACGACCCTGGCGGGCACCGGACACCAGTGGATGCAGGGCGAGGCCACGTCCGGCCCCGCCCTGGACGTGAAGCTGTCCTCGCCCTGGGACGTGGCCTGGTGGAACGGCAAGGTGTGGATCGCCATGGCGGGCGTGCACCAGCTCTGGGCCTACGACCCGGCGGACAGGGGCGTCGCCGTCACGGCGGGGACCACGAACGAGGGGCTCGTCGACGGGCCCGGCGCGGACGCCTGGTTCGCGCAGCCCTCCGGGCTCGCGGCCACGCCCGACCGGCTGTGGCTCGCCGATTCCGAGACGTCCGCCCTGCGCTGGGTGGACCTCGAAGGGCACGTCCACACCGCCGTCGGCACGGGTCTGTTCGACTTCGGGCACCGGGACGGCGCGGCCGAACAGGCGCTTCTCCAGCACCCGTTGGGTGTCACGGCGCTCCCCGACGGATCGGTCGCCGTCAGCGACACCTACAACCACGCCCTGCGCCGCTACGACCCGGCGACCGGTGAGGTCACGACGCTCGCCACCGATCTGCGTGAGCCCAGCGACGCGGTGCTCGTCGGCGACGACATCGTGGTGGTGGAGTCGGCGCGGCACCGGCTGACCCGGCTGCGCCTGCCGGAGGAGGCGGTACGGGTCGAGGCGGTCGCCCACCGCACCCAGCGCTCCGCCACCGAGGTCGCCCCCGGCCGCCTCCGCCTCGACGTGATCTTCCAGGCCCCGGCGGGCCAGAAGCTCGATACCCGGTACGGGCCGTCGACCCGGCTGCTGGTCTCCTCGACCCCGCCCGAGCTGCTGCTGAAGGGCGAGGGCGCGGACACCGACCTGTGCCGCGAGCTGGAGCTGAACCCCGCCGTCGCGGAGGGTGTCCTGCACGTCTCCGCGATGGCGGCCTCCTGCGACGACGACCCCGCCAACGAGTACCCCGCCTGCCATGTGCACCAGCAGGACTGGGGCGTTCCGGTCCGCCTCACCGAGGGGGCGACGGACCGGCTGCCGCTCGTCCTGGCCGGGATGGACGAGAGCGCGGCGGGCTGACCCCCCAAGGGCTCCGGCGGCGCCGTGTCACCCCCCGTCGTGATGATGTCGAGGGCGGAAAGTCTTCACGATGTTCACACAACACGACGAGGGGTTGGGCCGGCGGGAATGCTCGGGCTTGTCGCCGTCTGCCCGTCATGTTCCGTGGTCGCGGGGTCGGCTCGGTACGCGGCTCAGAGGCCGTAGCCGTCGCTGTAGCCGTCGCGTGCGTGGTGGTGGTGATCCTCTTCGACGACCGTGGTGGGAGGCACCATGACGCGGCGGCGGCGGTAGATGCTGCTGAACGTCGTGACGCCGATCAGGCCGACGATCATCAGGATGACGCCGACCATGTGCAGGTTGACTCCCTGCATGTGCCAGTCGGTCGCGAACGTGAGGATGGCTCCCACGGCGATGAGGATGATGCAGCCGCCGAGGCCCATGAGTGTCGCCTCCCTGTCCGGTGTCGGATCCGGAGGGTCCGGCCGTGCCGGTCCCTTCCGGTCAACTCCGGGTACCCGCAAGCCGGGTGACCATGCGGAGGCGGCGCCTCATGGACAGGGAGGCCGTGCCGCTCAGCCCTCCAGGAACGCCACCAGCGCGTTCGCCAGCAGGAACGGGTCGTCGGCGGCGCACAGTTCGCGGGCGCTGTGCATCGACAGGATGGCCACGCCGATGTCGACGGTGCGGATGCCGTGCCGGGCCGCGGTGATCGGGCCGATGGTCGTGCCGCACGGCATGGAGTTGTTGGAGACGAAGGACTGGAAGGGGACACCGGCCTTCTCGCAGGCCGCCACCCACACCGCGCGTCCCGAACCGTCCGTCGCGTAGCGGTTGTTGACGTTGACCTTGAGGATGGGGCCGCCGCCCGCGCGCGGGTGGTGGGTCGGGTCGTGCCGCTCGGCGTAGTTGGGGTGGACGGCGTGGCCGGTGTCGGAGGACAGGCAGACCGTGCCGGCGAAGGCGCGCGCCCGGTCCTCGTACGACCCTCCGCGCGCGAACACCGAGCGCTCCAGCACGCCTCCGAGCAGCGGGCCGTCCGCGCCGGTGTCGGACTGGGAGCCGTTCTCCTCGTGGTCGAAGGCGGCCAGCACCGGGATGTACGGCAGCTCCGGCGCCCCCGTCGCGACGGCCGCGAGCGCCGCGGCGCCGGCGTGCACCGACAGCAGGTTGTCCATCCGGGGACCGGCCATCAGCTCACGGTCCCGGCCCAGGTAGGCGGGGGGCTCCACGGAGTGTGTCATCAAGTCCCAGCCGGCCACCTCGCCCGCCGCGAGTCCCGCCTCCGCCTCCAGGAAGGCGATCAGATCGCCGTCGCGGACGTCGTCGCCCAGGCCCCACACCGGTTGCAGATGCCGCTGCTTGTCCAGCTTGAGGCCCTCCGCCGAGACCTGGCGGTCCAGGTGGATCGCGAGCTGGGGGACGCGCAGCAGCGGACGGTCGACGTTGACCAGGCGGGTGGAGCCGTCGCGCAGTGTGAGTCGGCCGGACAGGCCCAGGTCGCGGTCGAGCCAGGAGTTCATCAGCGGGCCGCCGTAGATCTCCACCGCGACCTGGCGCCAGCCGTGCGCCCCGGTGTCGGGCAGCGGCTTGACGCGCAGGTTGGGGGAGTCGGTGTGCGCGCCGACGATGCGGAAGGGGGTGTGCGGCGCCGCGCCCTCGGGGACGTACCAGGCCACGATCGCCCCGCCGCGCAGCACGTACTTTCCGCCCGCCGTGCCGTCCCACGCGTCCGTCTCCGAGACCTGGCGGAAGCCGGCCTTCTCCAGCCGCTCGGCCGTGTTCGCCACGGCGTGGTACGGCGACGGGCTCGCCGCCAGGAAGGACATCAGGTCGTCGGTGTGGCCGCGGTCGAAGCGCTGGCTTGTACTCATGGGTTCACCTTAACGACGTCACGAGGGTCCGCTCCCGGTGTCGGGAGCGGACCCTCGTCGGGTGAGGAGCGGGCGGCGCCCGGTCCGGGGCCCGTCCTAGAAGGCGGCCTCGTCCAGCTCCATCAGGTCCAGGTCGACGTTCTGGGCGACCTTGCGGGCCAGGGTGACGCCCGGCAGGACGTTGGCCGCGAAGAACTTCGCCGCCGCGATCTTGCCCTGGTAGAAGGCCGCGTCCTTGGAGGACACAGCCTTCGAGGAGGCCGTCTCGAGCTTCTCGGCGGCGATCGCGGCGCCCTTGAGCAGCAGGTGGCCGACGATCACGTCACCGGAGGCGAGCAGCAGGCGGGTGGTGTTCAGGCCCACCTTGTAGATGCTCTTGACGTCCTTCTCGGTGGCCGCGAGGTCGGTCAGCATCAGGCCGACGAGGCCCTCCAGCTCGGCGGCGGCCCTGGCGAGGTGCTCGCGGGCGCCGGCCAGGTCCTCGCCGCCGGTGCCGAGGGCGAGGAACTCCTTGATGTCCTCGGCGATCGAGTTCAGCGCGGCGCCCTGGTTGCGGACGATCTTCCGGAAGAAGAAGTCCTGGCCCTGGATGGCCGTGGTGCCCTCGTAGAGGGTGTCGATCTTGGCGTCCCGGATGTACTGCTCGACCGGGTACTCCTGGAGGAAGCCGGAGCCGCCGAAGGTCTGCAGCGACTGGGCGAGCTGCTCGTAGCCCTTCTCGGAGCCGTAGCCCTTGACGATGGGCAGGAGCAGGTCGTTGAGCGCGTGCTCGGTCGAGGCGTCCTCGCCGTTCGCCTCCTTGACCGCGATGGTGTCCTGGACCGCGGCGGTGTGCAGCACGAGGGCGCGCATGCCCTCCGCGTACGCCTTCTGCGTCATCAGCGAGCGGCGCACGTCGGGGTGGTGGGTGATGGTGACCTTGGGCGCGGACTTGTCCATGAAGTTCGCCAGGTCGGGGCCCTGGACGCGCTCCTTGGCGTACTCCAGTGCGTTGAGGTAGCCGGTGGACAGCGTGGAGATCGCCTTCGTGCCGACCATCATGCGGGCGAACTCGATGATGCGGAACATCTGGCGGATGCCGTCGTGCCTGTCGCCGATCAGCCAGCCCTTGGCGGGGTGGCGGTCGCCGAAGGTCATCTCGCAGGTGTTGGAGGCCTTCAGGCCCATCTTGTGCTCGACGTTGGTGGCGTAGACGCCGTTGCGCTCGCCGAGTTCGCCGGTCTCGAAGTCGAAGAGGTACTTCGGGACGAGGAAGAGGGACAGGCCCTTGGTGCCGGGTCCCGCGCCCTCGGGGCGGGCGAGGACGTAGTGGAGGATGTTCTCCTCCATGTCGTGCTCACCGGAGGTGATGAAGCGCTTCACGCCTTCGATGTGCCAGGAGCCGTCCTCCTGCTGGACCGCCCTGGTGCGGCCGGCGCCGACGTCCGAGCCGGCGTCGGGCTCGGTGAGCACCATGGTGGAGCCCCAGGTCTTCTCGACCGCGATCGAGGCGATCTTCTTCTGCTCCTCGGTGCCCTCGTCGAAGAGGATGCGGGCGAACGCCGGGCCGGAGGAGTACATCCAGATCGCCGGGTTGGCGCCGAGAATCAGCTCCGCGTAGGCCCAGATCAGGGACGGCGGAGCGGTGGTGCCGCCGATCTCCTCGGGCAGGCCGAGGCGCCAGTACTCGGAGTCCATGAAGGCCTTGTAGCTCTTCTTGAAGGTTGCCGGGACCGGCGCGGTGTTCGTCTCGGGGTCGAACACCGGCGGGTTGCGGTCGGCGTCGACGAAGGACTCCGCCAGCTCGTTCTCCGCCAGGCGGGTCAGCTCCTCCAGGACGCTCCTGGCGGTGTCGGCGTCCATCTCCTCGAACGGACCGGTGCCGTACAGCTTGTCGCGTCCGAGCACTTCGAAGAGGTTGAACTCGATGTCGCGGAGGTTCGACTTGTAGTGCCCCATGGCCACGGCTCCCGTCGAGGGCTCGGCGAGGCACTGACTCCTCGCATCTGGTTCACGTACCAACTAGTAGCTCCGATGATGCTACCCGTCGGTAATAAGAAGCAACCCCGATCCCGCCATGTGTGACCGAGCCCTCGTGCGGGTCAGTACGCTGTGGCTCATGTACGGATACGGCCAGCCGATGGACAGTGGGGCGGCACAGCAGGGGTACGTCCCTCCGCAGCAGCAGATGCCCGGCGGTGTCGGCGGGTACGGCCAGCAGGCTCCGGCCTACCCCGAGCCCTCGCCGCCCTCGCTCGCGGAGGCGGTGCGCGCCTTCACCACGGGGCAGATGGCCGCCGAGGACTTCCAGCAGGTCTTCGCGACCTCCAAGGTGTACTGCCCGCGCGGCGACAACCCCGGGTTCCTGGCGCTGCACAACACTCAGCAGCCGGTGATCCCGATGTTCACCTCGCTCAAGGAGCTGCGCCGGTACGCGGGCAAGGAGTCCAAGTACTTCGTGATCACCGGCGCCGAGGTGATCGACCTGCTGCCGACCGGCTACGGCTTCGTGGTCGACATGGAGGGCGAGCACCGGATGGTGTTCGACGCCAAGGCGGTCGAGCAGATGGTCGACTTCGCGATGCGCCGGATGTACGGCTAGGAGCCGGCACGTGGGTGCCGTGGAGCCCGGAGGGAATGCCCTCCGGGCTTCTTCTGTTGGGGCTGGCAGAAAGTTCAATGCTCAACTAAAGTGGCCGCACAAGGAGGAACCGACATGCCTGCAGTGACCGTCGAGAACCCGCTGACGCTGCCCCGTGTGGCAGCGCCCGCAGACGCCGTGGCACGTCCCGTGCTCACCGTCACGACCGCGCCGAGCGGCTTCGAGGGCGAGGGCTTCCCGGTGCGCCGGGCGTTCGCCGGGATCAACTACCGCCACCTCGACCCGTTCATCATGATGGATCAGATGGGTGAGGTTGAGTATCAGCCTGGGGAGCCGAAAGGGACCCCGTGGCATCCCCACCGCGGCTTCGAGACCGTCACCTACATCATCGACGGGATCTTCGACCACCAGGACTCCAACGGCGGTGGCGGCACCATCACCAACGGGGACACCCAGTGGATGACGGCGGGCAGCGGCCTGCTGCACATCGAGGCGCCGCCGGAGTCCCTCGTCATGTCCGGCGGTCTCTTCCACGGCCTCCAGCTGTGGGTGAACCTCCCGGCCAAGGACAAGATGATGGCCCCGCGCTACCAGGACATCCGCGGTGGCAGTGTCCAGCTGCTGACCACGCCCGACGGCGGCGCGCTGCTGCGCGTGATCGCCGGTGAGCTGGACGGGCACGCCGGTCCCGGCATCACGCACACGCCGATCACGATGATCCACGCGACGGTGGCACCGGGCGCCGAGGTCACCCTGCCGTGGCGGGAGGACTTCAACGGGCTGGCGTACGTGCTCGCCGGGCGCGGCTCGGTGGGCACCGAGCGTCGTCCGATCCACCTCGGCCAGACCGCCGTCTTCGGCGCCGGCTCCGCGCTGACCGTCCGCGCGGACGAGAAGCAGGACTCCCACACGCCGGACCTGGAGGTCGTCCTCCTGGGCGGGCAGCCCATCCGTGAGCCCATGGCGCACTACGGGCCGTTCGTCATGAACACCCGCGAGGAGCTTCAGCAGGCGTTCGAGGACTTCCAGAAAGGACGGTTGGGCACGATCCCGGCCGTGCACGGGATGTCTGAGGGCGGACTGTAGGGCTCGCTGAAGCTACATGCGGACGAACCCAGCCCGGACAGGGAAGGGCTCGTTCCGCGCTTGCTGCCGCCTTCTGGTCTCCTAGTAACGGGCCGGGTCAGCGACCTGCGGGGATCTTCCCTGTGGGGCGCTGACCCGGCCTTTTGGTGATTGGTGGCGATGGGGTGCGACGGTCTTGAGTGGGTGTCCTGCGGACTGTGTGCGGACCGCTGTCCCGGCCCGGGGTGTAGGCGGCTGACGCCGGACCTCGGCGGGCCGGTGCCGGCATGTTGGCGGGGTGTGCCGACCGCCGGTGATCTGCGAGAGACTAGCCTTCGGCCATGGTGACGCGCACCCGGCTGTATCACGACGGCACTCTCGTCCTGGAGGACTTTTCCGTCAGTGACGTCTCCGGGCATCTCGCCGATCCGGCGTCGGTGGTGTGGCTGGACCTGTACCGGCCCGGAGCCGCCGAATTCACCATGCTGGGCGAAGATTTTGGTATCCATCAGTACCTAGCCAGGGGACGCCCCGCTTTAGCGGGGTGGGGAATGGCTTCTGAGCCCTGCTCTGGCCTCAACTGGGTGCACGGATCTGCACTGTTCACCTGAGCCGGTCTCTCTATCGCACTAGACATGCGGCGCGTGTATAGTGATCCTGTGACTGTGACCAGGAAGGTTCGCCGATTCTCCGGCGGCGTGTACGACCTCGGGCTCCACGTGGTGTGGTGCCCGAAGTACCGCCGTCCGGTCCTCGGCGGGCGGGTCGCGGAACGGTTGGACGAGTTGATCCGGCAGAAGGCCGACGAACGCGGGTGGGAGGTCATCGCCCTTGAGGTGATGCCCGACCACGTGCACCTGTTCGTGAAGCACGACCCGAAGTCGTCGGCCTCGTACGTGGCGAACCAGTTCAAGGGCTTCACATCCCGCGTGCTGCGCGAGGAGTTTCCGCACCTGAAGTCACGGATGCCCACCCTGTGGTCGTCGTCGTACTTCGCCGCCTCGGTCGGCGCCGTGTCGGCGGCCACGGTCGAGAAGTACATCAACACCCAGTGGGAACGCCCGTGGAAGAAGGGGGACGGCTCGTGATCCGCGCGTACAAGTTCCTCCTGCGCCCCACGGCCCGTCAGACGGCAGCGCTCGGCGAGATGCTGCGGGACCACTGCTCCCTGTACAACGGCGCGTTGCAGGAGCGCCGGGACGCCTACCGGCACAGCTCGAAGACGAGCATCAAGTACGGCGACCAGTCCGCCCAGCTCAAAGACATCCGCGCATTCGACCCGGAGCGGCAGGGCCGCTGGTCGTTCTCCTCCCAGCAGGCCACCCTGCGCCGTCTCGACAAGGCGTTCCAGGCGTTCTTCCGCCGGGTCAAGGCCGGGCAGACCCCGGGCTACCCCCGTTTCAGGGGCGCAGGGCACTTCGACACCGTCACCTTCCCCAAGGACGGCGACGGCTGCCGCTGGGACTCCACCCCACACGATGCGCAGACCCGCGTACGGTTCCAGGGCGTCGGGCACGTCCGTGTGCACCAGCACCGGCCCGTACAGGGCCGCGTCAAGACGATCAGCGTGAAGCGCGAAGGGAACCGCTGGTACGTCGTCCTCGCCTGCGACAACGTGTCCGCCGAGGAGCTGCCGCCCACCGGGGCGATCGTCGGTATCGACATGGGCATCGCCCGCTTCCTCACCACCTCGGACGGTGAACACGTCGCCAACCCGCGCTTCCTCCAGGCGATGGCCGACGAACTCGCCGAAGCGCAGCGGCACCTCGCGACGTTCCCGAAGCGGACCCGGCAGCGCACCAAGCGCCACCGCGCGGCGGCCCGGAAGGTCGCCAAGCTGCACGGCAGGATCCGGCGGCAGCGCGCCGACTTCCACCACAAGACCGCACGTACGCTGATCACCGACCACGGCGTGATCGCGCACGAGCGACTGAACACAGTGGGCATGACCAAGAGCCCCGCACCCAAGGCCGACCCCGAGCAGCCCGGCAGCTTCCTGCCGAACGGTGCTGCCGCGAAGGCCGGCCTCAACCGCAGCATCCTCGACGCGGGTTGGGCGCAGTTCCTCGGAATCCTGGCGGACAAGGCTGAGAGTGCCGGTCGCCTCACGGTCCCGGTGGACGCGCGCAACACCTCCCGCACGTGCCCCGAATGCGGGCACGTGGCGAAGGAGAACCGCGTCACCCAGGAAAGGTTCCAGTGCACGGCGTGCGGGTTCGCGGGGAACGCGGACCACGTCGGCGCGACGAACGTCCTCAACAGGGCCGGGCTGGTCCTCTGCGCGGCGGCTTAGCCACCGACGCAGGAAGCCCGCGCGTTTACGCGTGGGTGGAGTCACGAACTGGCTCTGGAGGATGCCGCACAGCGTGGGCAGCGGCCGAAACTCGACCGCTATCGCACCCACGAGTTCCTCAGCGCCTACGCCGTGACCGTCAGCCCGGCGGTGCGGAACTGACATACAGCGAGATCGCCGTATTGCTCACCAGCCAGGCCATGATCACCGTGCGCAAGGACGACGGTTTCGACATCGAGGGCGTCGTCGCCCGCTGGGACGAGAGCCCGGACCTGGCCGGCCACGGCGTCGGATTCCTGCTGCACGGTCTGCTCGACCATCTCGTGGACGGGCACTTCGCCGCGGTCCAGTAACTGGACGACAGCATCGAGGAGCTGGAGGGTCTGCTCTTCGCGGCTGGGCGCCGTGAGATCGAAGCCGTGCAGCGCCGGGTTTTCGCACTGCGTAAATCGCTCGTCCAGTTGCGCCGCGTCATGCTCCCGATGCGTGAGGTGGTCAACGGGCTCATGCGCCCCGGCCTGCACCTGATCACCGACCCTCTCGTCCCGTACTACCAGGACGTCTACGACCACGTGCTGCGTGCCACCGAATGGACGGAATCACTGCGGGACCTGGTTGCCTCGGTCATGGAGACGAACCTCTCGGTCCAGGCCAATCGCATGAATCTGATCATGAAGAAGGTGACGAGCTGGGCCGCGATCATCGCCGTTCCCACCGTGATCACCGGCTATTACGGCCAGAACCTCCCCTACCCCGGGTTCGGCCGCCAGTCCGGATTCATCACCTCCTCCGCCGTCATCGTGGTCCTGTCCGCCGTGCTGTATCTGACGTTCAAGCGCAAGGACTGGCTCTGACCGGCATCGGGCACCGGCGACCAGGTCCCGAAGGCAGGAAAATACCTGGTCATCCCCGGCTTTCGGGCCGGTGAGCGGAGTAGTGTAAAGACACCGGGAGTTCTTCGGGCACCTGCTCCGCTGCGGGTGCCGTTTCCGGTGATCGACGGCGCCGGGCCGCACCCACGAGCCCGGGGACAGGTCCGCGCCATGCCCGTGACCATTGACCGTACGACATCGAGCAGGCGCGCGCCGTCGCCGCCGGCCCGGCTGTCCCTGACGCCCGCGCCTGGCGGGCTGGACGGCATGTGGTGGCCTCGCTCCCGTGCCCTCACCCGTGAGCTGCCGTCCTTGACGGCCGCATTGGGCGGTCTCTGGGGTCGTATCACGGGTGTCACCGTGAACCCGGCCTACTGGCCCGTCCTCCCGCATTGGGTGTCCGACGCCGGGCGCACCGTGCATGTGGGCTGGTCCACCGAGGAGCAGGATCCTCACAGGCTGACCCTTTTCTCCCCCGATGGTCGTTGGGACATGCTGGTGATTCCGCCGGAAACCGGTGCGGATGCCGCCGCACGGCTGATGGCCGGCGACGGCATCGATGCCCCGACCCGGGAGGAAGCAGCAGAAAGGATCGATGCCCGAAGCAGAGAAGGAGCGTGGGAGACCGACGGCGGAGCAGGCCGGCCGTCGCGCCTGCCCCGGCCCATCGGCTCGATAGGCCCTTCGCCCGCCGGTCGACGGAGGTGAGAGGACCATGACTGTCATTGCCGTGGCCGTGCTGCTCCTTCTGATCGCCGTCGGAGTCGTTCTGATACACCGGCTCAACGATCAGCACGACGAACGGATCGCTGCCTTCCACTACAGCGATGTTCTGCCGGGGATCGGGCGTCGGCCCCGGAGGCGCCGCCGGCCGGCGGTGGACGTGAGCGTTCCGACGCGCCCCACCGCGACGGCGGCCGCGGATGACATCGACTTCGGCCCGACCGGGGGTGGTAGAGGAAGGCGCGTCATGGCGATATTGCGAGACCGGAAGACGTATCGCGAGAGGATCATGCAGGCTCTGTACCAAGCCGCCGAGGGCAATCGGCTCCTGGGCGTCGATGGGGCGAAGCTCCGCACCGACCTCGGTATCCCTGAGCAGGACATGGCCGCTGCCTGTATGTACCTGGCGGGCGAAGGCTGGGTCGTCGTGGACTGGGGGAGGGGCAACACGCCCGCGATGGTCACGCTGACGCACCAGGGGATTCGGCGGATGGAGACGGAAGAGGAAGGGCGTGGCTGAGTCGGCTTCTCGGACCGAAGTGAGCCTTCGCAGGGGTTGTTCATGCCGGAGTAATCCCTTTGGCGTAACGTGGGAAGCGGGTCGGCGCATGCTCACGTGCAATGACCCGGAAGGGCGGCTCCGGCGGGTATACGCCGGAGCCGTTGCCTATTTCCGTGACCGCGCCGTGCGGCGAGGCGCTCGCGCGAGCGTCGTGCGGAGTACGGTGAGGGAGCGGGGTCGTATCGCGGTCGCACGCTCTGCGGTCGCGCTGCTCTTTGCGGACGGGCGGACATCATGGCCGACTCAGACACCCCCGACCACCTCCCCCGGCTCCTGCCGGACGCCGTCCACCGGTCGGTGAGACCCGGCACGGCCCTGCTTCGGCTGGAGACGACACACGCACGCGAGGGAATCCTGGACGGCGCGTGGTGGCCGCGGTCCCGGGACATCGGTGCCGAGCTCCCCTCGCTGATCACCGCGTTGACCGAGCATCTCGGGCCCATCACCCGGGTCGGTCTGGACGCCAGTGCCTGGGACGGACTGCCGACCCGGGTGGTGGTCGACGGCCGAGTCGTGCACATCGACTCCTTCCCGGTCGGTGACGACACCGTCCTCATCACCCGGGGCGAGCGGGACCTCTTCTCCCTGTTGCTGGTCCCTCCGGACACGTCGCCCGACGCGGCACGCGCCGCGATGGCCAGGGCCGTACGGGCCGACAACGTCACCGGCCAACAGATCCTCATCGATACGGGCGGCGACACGCCGCCTACGCCGGCCTGACACGTCCGTCGCGGATCGGCTCCCCGTCGGCCTGGACGCTAGATGCGGGCGAACTTCTCCGTCTGCTGGGCGAATTCCTGGGCCATGGCGGCGCTGACCGTGGGCTTGGTGTCGCGGATCGTGTCCAGGTAGTCGTCGGTGGTGGGGGCGGTCCGGGTTCCGGTGTCGACGGTGCGCTCGAACTGGGCCTGGGAGACGGTTCGCGCCGCATGGGCGATGTCGGCGGGGGTGAACCCCTCGCTGGCGGACGCGAGGACCACGCTGTCGGCCCGCGCGCCCGCTCGGGCCAGGTAGCTCTCCCACAGCGCGGTCCTGGCGGTGTGGTCGGGAGGGCCGATCGGCAGCACGTAGTCGAAGCGGCCGTGCCGCAGGAACGCGGAGTCGAGCGTGGTCACGTTGTTCGTGGCGCAGACGAGCAGCCGCCCGTCCTGGCTTCGGAACCGGACGATCGCCTTGAGCAGTTCGTTGACGACGCCGACAGCGGTCGCGTCCGCGCCGCTGCGAGTCCCGGCGACCTCCTCGACCTCGTCGATGAAGACCAGGACGTGGTCGAGGCGGGCGATCTCGTCGAAGCGCCGGTTCAGCCCGGTCGCCAGGCCGTACTCGGCGGCCAGACGGGCGGGGAACAGTTCGAGGAAGGGCCATCCCAGCCGGCTGGCGATCGCGTGCGCGAACGTGCTCTTGCCTGTCCCGGGCGGGCCGAACAGCATCACCGCCCGTGGCAGTTCCACTCCGTGCTGGGCGGCCAGTTCGGGATGGGCCAGCGGCAGGACCAGGCGCCGCTCGATGAGCCGCTTCTCGTTCTGCATGCCGGCGACCTTCTGCCACAAGCCCCTGGGTGACAACTCGGCGCCGAGCGAGGACAGCATGCCGACGGACTGCGGGGTCACCGGCCCCCGTTTCTCGAAGAACACCAGTCCGGAGCGGGCGCCGAAGTCGCAGTTGCGCAGAGCGGTGGCACCGGTCTCGCCCTCGGGCAGGACCGCGTGCACCGCGCGGACGCCGTCGGCGAAGAGCCGTTGCTCAAGGGCGGTGATCAGGGCACTGCCCAGCCCTCGCTGCCGCCAGCCGGGCGCCATGCAGATGCGCAGAATCCATGCCCGGTCACCCTCCACCCTGCTCACCGCGGCGCCGATCAATATGTCGTCGGCCGTGACCACCACGGCCGGGTGGCGGGCCTGCAGGGCCGTCACGGCGTCCGAGAGCGGGAAGAGCGGCGGCTCCTCGGTCGTGCCGCTCTCCGCATCGACGCGGATCACCGCTTCGAGATCGTCCGGGGTGTAGTCCCTGACCCGCCAACCCGTCATGATCAGCTCCGCGTGTTCGGCCGTACTCCCATCATGAGCCGTTGCACGCAGGACGCGCGCGACAGGCGTCGTCCATGAGTCCGCCCTGGTGCGGGCCGTAGTCGGTCACGCCGTGGTGCCGGGCGCGTTGCCAGCCGGTGGCGCTGCCGCGGCGGGGGCCGCGGCGGCGGGTGCAGCGGCCGCGGCTTCCCGGCCGAGGAAGGAGCCGAGCTCGCCGATGGTGCTCATAAGGGGGCGGGGAAGACGACGGTGGTGTTCTGGTCGACACCGATCTCCACCAGGCTCTGCAGATTGCGCAGTTGAAGGGCCAGCGGGTGGGCCATCATCGTGTCCGAGGCGTCGCCGAGCGCGGCTGCGGCCAGCGATTCGCCCTCCGCGTTGATGATCTTCGCTCGCTTCTCCCGCTCGGCCTCGGCCTGGCGGGCCATGGCGCGCTTCATGGTGTCGGGCAGCTGGATGTCCTTGAGCTCGACCAGCGTGACCTGCACACCCCACTCGACGGTGGTGACGTCGAGGATCTGGCGGATGTCCAGGTTGATACGGTCCGTCTCCGACAGCGTCTCGTCGAGCGTGTGCCGGCCGACGACCTTCCGCAGGGTGGTCTGGGCGATCTGGTTGATCGCCGCGTTGACGTTCTCTACGGCGACGACCGACTTCGCGGCGTCGACGACGCGGAAGTAGGCGACCGCCGACACGTCGACGCTCACGTTGTCCCAGGTGATGATGCCTTGTGACTGGATCGGCATGGTGACCACTCGCAGCGACACCCGGTGCAGGGCGTCGACGAACGGGATGATGAACCGCAGCCCCGGAGAGCGTGTTCCGACGAGTCGGCCGAAGCGGAACAGCACTCCCTTCTCGTACTGCTTGACGACCTTCACGGACAGGGCGAGGGTCAGGACGGCCAGGAGGCCGATCACGACGATGAGAGCGATCAGGGCTTGCATGATCCCTGCATGTGGCTGCGTCGGTTCGTGAGGCAGGGCCGAAATCCGTCGTTACGGGCCGCGCCGACGGTTGGTGCGCAAGGCCGGGGACATTGCCTCGTCACCCGTGGTGAGTGGTGCGGTCGCGGCGGCGGCGCGGTGGGAAGCGGCCGCGGCCCCCGTCGCGGTGGTCACGTCGTTCGCCGACGGTCGGCGCGTTCGGCCGCTGGGACCTGCTGGTGATCCCACCGGAGACAGACCCGGCCACCGCAGCTCGGCTCATGGCCACGGCCACTGACCCGTCGCGGAGCCTCACGGCGACCGGCCTGATCCATGAGGCCGAAGGTTTCCGGGCCGCGGCAGAGGCAGCGGCCGACTCGGACTCGTTCCGGGAGGCGGTCTGGGATTCCGAAGGCGGGCATGACGCCCGCCACCCGGCCTCACGTACTCCTGACGGATCGGTCATCGGTCACGTGCCCACCCCGGCAGTAGGAGTGTGAGAGATATTGACACCTTTCGTGACGGTGAGTGTGCTCCTCGCGATGATCGTCTTTGGTGTGATCGTGATTCAACTGTTCACCGCGAGCCATGCTGATCGCATGGAGACGCTGGCCTCCGGCCGTACCCGGCGGTGGCGGTTCTCGCCATGGCACCGCACAGAGAAGTGAACCCGCCCCAAGGCGGAGCCGGCTCCGCCGGTAGGACGTTCGCAAACACGGCGGGAGTGGAACGGTCAGCATGCCGTCGGCCATGTCCATGGTGGTGCGGCTGTCGGCTCACTCCAGGAGGGCGAGGTGGTCGGCGGCGCCCCCGCGCCATTCGATCAGGAAGAGAGTCGCGTCGTCGCTGGTGCGTCCGCCCCGTTGCTGCTTCAGAGCGTGGGAAAGTGCGCGCACCACCGCGCGTACTCCCTTCTCTGCGTGTTCGATGCGGTTGACCCAGTCGATGAGTTGCTCCTCGCCGAACTGCTCCTCACCGGCTTCGTGCTCCTCGATCAGGCCGTCGGTGAAGCACAGCACCCGGTCGCCCTGTCGGAGCATCTGCTCGCTGATCTGCGGCTCTTCACCGCCGAACCCGACCGGCAAGGTGGTCGGGCCTGTCAGTTGCCGCACGACCTGGCGGTTGCGGATCAGCAGCGGTGCGGGGTGGCCCGCGTTGACCCACTGCAGGTGGCCTGTTGCGATGTTCAGACGC
The DNA here is from genome assembly GCF_035917575.1 of Streptomyces sp. NBC_01788. Lineage (GTDB taxonomy): Bacteria > Actinomycetota > Actinomycetes > Streptomycetales > Streptomycetaceae > Streptomyces. Next base: position 4,118,554 of record NZ_CP109090.1, read on the forward strand.
ATCATCTGCGCGGTGACGAAGTGCTCGGGCCCGAACTGCTCCGCGATGGCCCGGTCCATGAACGCATAGATCCCGGACAGGCCGATGTCGGCACGTCGGGCGTGCCGGTAGGCCCCGACGGCGACGGTCGCCATCGTGGCGGCGTCCAGGCCGTGGCCCATCGCATCGACGATGGCCAGGTGCAGGATGTCCTCGTTGAGGGCGTAGTCGAAGCTGTCGCCTGCGACGCTGTAGGCGGGCTCAAGGATGCCGGCCACCTCTGCCTGGGGGACGGACATTGCCAGCGGCGGCAGCAGGGACCACTGGATCTCCGCGGCCACGCTCATCGGTTCGCGGCGCCGGGCGAGGAAGTACTTGTCCGTGTAGCTGTGCTTGGTGACCAGCATGTCGGCGACCAGACCGGCGAGCCTGCGCAGGAGCCGCCGGTCGTCGTCATCGACGGTGTTGAGAGTGAGGCCCATCACTCCCACCAGGTCGCTGCCGTCCAGCAACGGCAGGTACATCCGGACGCCGTCGGACTGCGGCACCTCGACAGTGGTCGCCTGGAGGAAGGCCGTGCCGGCGGGAGAGTCACCGATCGGCTCAGGATCGCCGACCATCAGCCGCCGACCCGGCAGCGGCACCAGCACCAGTTGGCCGTAGTCCTGCAGGAGGATCGAGACGTCGCGGCCACCGACCCTGGCCACTTCTTCCGCGATCAGCGGGGCGATCAGCTGCGGCGGTGTCGTTTCGGGTGATCGACGATGCCGGGCCGAACTCACGAGCCCGGGGACAGGTCCGCGCCATGGCCGTGACCATCGACCGGGTACGACATCGGGTAGGCGCGCGTCGTCGCTGCCGGCTCGCCTGTGCCTGACGCCCGCGACGGGCGGGCTGGACGGCATGTGGCGGCCTCGCTCCCGTTCCCTCACCCGTGAGCTGCCACCCCTTGCGCCTGCGCCCGCACACCGTCGAACTGCCCGCGCACACCGCCGTGGGGCCGGGTACGGGCCCCGCCGTGCCGGACGCGGCCCCGTCCCGCGGCGGCGCGCGGCACAGCCGGAGACGAACGGGGGGCATCACCCGGCACCGGAGCCACCAACTCCTCCACAGCCGCACCGCCCCCACACCTGGGCCGAGCCCTGCGGTCCCTCCCCATCGTCATCACCGCCGTGCCCTTCCGCGTATAGCGCTCCTGCGCGCACCCGGAAATCCCTTACGTGTCTCAGCAGCTCGTCAAGAGGTGCCGGCTGTTACCAATCCCGCCACGCCAACTGGTCGGCCGGCCAACCAAGTGGAAAGAGGCTCACGGACTTGTGCCCCTCGATGAGTGGTGCCTGCTGGTGAGTTGTGCTCGGCATGGTGCAGCCGATGGCGGGTGATCCGTTGGTCCTCCTGGCAGAGCGACGCCACGCCATCGCATTTCTTTCCGCACCTATACGCGTCTTTGTGTGTGGATACGAGTAACTTACGTTGGCGAGTGACGGTTCATCACGAATCCGTGAGATGCCGTCGTGAGTTCAGCGGCCTGTCACCTGACCGAACTGCATTGGACGCTAGGACGTCCGGCGACTGCGTCAATGCTGACGAGAAAGGACTCGTCCATGGCAATGGATACCCTCCCGTCCGACCCTCCGGGAAAACGACGAAAATTGAGATTCAGAGCGACTGTCGTCATGCTGCCCGCGGTCGCGCTGCTGATGTCGATTACTTTGATCTCGAACCTCGCGAGCGCAGCCGAGGCCCCGGTGGGACTGGGAACCGCCACGAGTTACGCGGTCCTGGCCGGTTCAGGGGTCACGAACACGGGTCCCACAGTCGTCAACGGCGACCTGGGAGTCAGCCCTGGGTCTTCGGTGACGGGCTTCCCGCCCGGAATCGTGAACGGAGTGCAGCACGTCGCCGATGCTGCCGCCGCTCAGGCCCAGTCCGACCTGACCACTGCTTACAACGACGCGGCCGGCAGAGCCCCGACCACCAACCTGACCTCCCCGGGCGACATCGGCGGACTCACGCTGACCCCGGGCGTCTACAAAGCTTCGTCGTCGCTGAATCTCACCGGGACGGTCACCCTTGACGCCCAGGGTGATCCCAACGCCGTCTTCATCTTCCAGATCGGCTCCACTCTGATCACGGCTCCGGGGAGCAACGTCCTGCTCGTCAACGGAGCACAGGCCTGCAACGTGTTCTGGCAGGTGGGCAGTTCCGCCACCCTGGACACCAATTCCTTCTTCAAGGGCAACATCCTGGCCCTGACATCCATCACGGTGAATACCAACGCCGCGGTCGAGGGCCGGGTGCTGGCACGCAATGGTGCGGTCACGCTGGACAGTAACGTGATCACGAGGGCGGTCTGCATGACAGGGCCGCCCGGGCCTCCCGGACCGACGGGGCCCACTGGGCCTGCTGGGCCGTCCGGGCCTGCCGGACCGACGGGGCCTGCTGGGCCGTCCGGGCCTGCCGGACCGACGGGGCCTGCTGGGCCGTCCGGGCCTGCCGGACCGACGGGGCCTGCTGGGCCGTCCGGGCCTGCCGGACCGACGGGGCCTGCCGGGCCGACGGGGCCTGCCGGGCCGTCCGGGCCTCCTGGACCGTCCGGCCACGGTCACAAGGGCCACGGTCACAAGGGCCACGGTCACAAGGGCCACGGTCACAAGGGTCACGGTCACAAGGGCCACGGCTACGAGGGTCACGGTCACAAGGGCCACGGTCACAAGGGCCACGGCTACGAGGGTCACGGTCACAAGGGCCACGGTCACAAGGGCCACGGCTACGAGGGTCACGGTCACAAGGGCCACGGACACAAGAGCAAGGATGGCGAGGGCAAGGGCCACGAGAGTTAGTTGGACGAGTCCTTCCGAACACGTTTAGTGGTCGTGGGCGGTCAGTGAGCAACTGACCGCCTGGCCGGTCCGCACTGCCAGATCGCTGCGGCCGCACCTGCGAGGACCGCGCCGCGCGACGCGCACGGCGACACCTTTGCAGGTGCGGCCGCGGTGTGATTCCAGGTGAAACTGACTCTTCGGGGTGCCGTTCACCGACTCGATCAGTCGGCGGACCTTCTTGAGAATCGGCTCTCCGGGGCGGGGACCTCACACTTCTCTGCTGCGGACGACCTTCACGGAAAGGGCGACGGCCAGGAGGCCGATCACAACAAAGCGTGCTCGATGTTGAGCCGGTGGATCACGAATGCCGCCGCCGCGATGAGGACCAGGAAGGCGGCGGTCGTCAGGAAGGTGTTCATGGCGGCCGTCTCACATGCCGATGATCAGGCGGCTGACGCCGCAGGCCTGTGCCGGTACGGCCGCAGAGGTCGAGGAGGCGCCGCCCTCGTACTCCCATGCCTCGTCGGGATCGAGTGGCCGGTCGGCCGCGGAGACGGCGTGCCGGGCCTTGTCCGCGGTGATGAGCGCGCTCGCGGTCAGCGGCGGCCCGGCGTAGTCGGACGCGACCGCCATCAGGCGGGCCGCCGACGCCGCCCCGGTCTCGGGTGGGATGACCAGCAGGTCCCAGCGGCCGGTGCCGTAGGAGAGCAGCAGCAGCTTGTGCGGGTCGATTTCGGGGGTGAACCAGCCGACCTTGACGATGTGGCCGCGCACGGGAACCTTGTGCGGGATGACCGGCCAGTACTTCGGGTTGACGGCGATGCGGGTGATGCGGCCCCACAAGGGGTCCAGCACATCGGTCAGCGCGGGCAGCTCGCTCAGCAGATCCCGGGAGCGGGGCCACCAGGCACCGTCCAGGAGGCCGCGGGAGGTGCCGTCGGTCTTCAGCGCGAGACGCGCGGCAGGGGCTGCGACGGGCTCATGGTGTGGCAGGGGTTGGTGCAAGGTCGCCGACATGATGCGGACCCGTCTCCGGGCCGCCTTTGCGACGACCCGAGTTTCATCCTTCGCCGAGAACGACCCGGCGTGGAGACCGGTGTGCGAAATGCCCTCGGCACATTCCACCGTACTCCGCACACGCCAGGGTGGCTGTGGGGACGACTCCGTCTTCGGCGAAGCGGCTGTCGATACCGGCGGGATGCGCTACGGGTGCCGGGACACGTTGTATGCCGGCCCGGACCGGTCTCACGGATGATGGCCCGCGTGCCCTGGCTGCCCCACCAATTCGTGCCGGTGCGGGCCAGATGTGGCGTGAGCCATGTTGTGCAGGGCTGTAGGCCTTTCCCGGCTGTCGAGTCGCCGAGCCGTCCAGTCGCCGGGCGGCACCCGCAGCGCCCGTAGCCGACGCCGTGTCACCCGGGTGGGCCGTCCGTGCAGGACAGCACGTCCGGGGTGTGGTCGTCTGGAGGCGTGCAGGCCCCCGCTCCGCTGCTGCCCGAGCCCGTCCGGCGTCTCGCCGCCTGGTGCGCCGCTGTTCTGCTGGTGTCCGGGGTGGTGTGGATCGGGGCCGAGCTGTGCGTGCTCTTCCGGACCGCGGTGATCCCGGTGCTGCTGGCGCTGCTCGGCACGGCGCTGCTGCGGCCGCTCTTCCGGCGGCTCGCGGGCACGGGGATGAACCGGTCGCTCGCCGCCGGGATCACCTGCGCGGCGGTCGTCGTGTTCGTCGGCGGGGTGGTGTACATCGTGGTCGCCGCCCTGATCGACAGCGGGGACCAGATCGTCGCCTCGCTCAGGAAGGCCGCGCAGTGGCTCGCCACCCACTTCGGGGCGGCCGGGACCTCGCTGGACGACCTCGCCTCCAACGGCAGACGGCTGCTGGAGAAGTTCGCCGGGACGGCCGCCTCCAACGTCATCAGCGGGGTCAGCCTGGTCGGCGAGTCGATCGCCATGGCCGTACTGGCCCTGCTGCTCGTGTTCTTCTTCCTGCGCGACTCGCACAAGGCCGCCGCCGTTCTGCGCACGCTCGCCCCGCGCGGCGGCGGCGACACCGCGGAGGCCACGGCCCGGCGGGCCTTCGCGGCCGTGGAGGGCTTCATGCGTGGCACGACGCTCATCGCGCTGATCGACGCCACGTGCATCACCGTCGGCCTGCTCCTGCTGAGGGTGCCCGGCGCGCTCGGGCTCGGCGCGCTGGTCTTCGTCGGCGGCTACCTCCCCTATCTGGGCGCCTTCCTCTCCGGCACGGTGTCCGTGCTGGTCGCCCTCGCCGACCGCGGCCTCGTCGTCGGACTGTGGGCGTTCGGGGTGGTGCTGGCGGTCCAGGTGCTGGAGGGGCACGTGCTCCAGCCGGTGATCCAGAGCCGGACCATGCAGATGCATCCGGCCGCGGTGCTGCTGGCGATCACCGGGGGCGCGTCGGTCGCCGGGATCGTGGGGATGCTGCTTGCGGTGCCGCTGACGGCGGCGGCCTTCGGGACCGCGCACGAACTGCGGGAACGGTACGCGGCCGCGTCGTAGGGCTCACCCGGGGAGCGGCTCACCCCGGAGAGCGGCTCACCCGGCCGCCGAGGGCTCGTACAGCTCGAACCAGATGCTCTTGCCCTTGCCGCGCGGCACGACGCCCCAGGCGTCCGCGAGCAGTTCGATCAGCACCAGTCCGCGCCCGGAGGAGGCGAGCTCGCCTGGCCGGCGCTTGTGCGGCAGGTCGTCGCCGGCGTCGGTGACCTCCACCCGCAGGCGCCGCTCCCCCTTCTCCCCGCTGACCTCGGCCAGCACCAGCGCGTCGGCGTCGGTGTGCAGCAGGACGTTGGCGAGGGTCTCCGACAGCAGCAGCACCGCCGAGTCCACCTGCTCCTCGTCCGGCCAGTCGTGCAGCAGCTCCCGCAGTTGCCTGCGGGCCACGGAGATCCGCTCGGGCTCGGCCTGGGCGACCGTCATCAGGGTGTGCCGCAGTCTGGGGCGGGCCGCCCGGCCGTCGCGGTGCCGGCCGAGCAGCAGCACGGCGATGTCGTCCTCGCGGCGGTCGGCCAGGGGGCCGGTGGTGTGGTGCGAGGAGGGCCCGTGCACGGCCTGTACCAGCGCGTCGGCGAGTTCCTCGGTGTCGCCGCCGTGCCGCTCCAGGATCGTGCGGATCCGCTGCCAGCCGGTGTCCAGGTCGTGGCCGCCGGTCTCGATCAGGCCGTCCGTGCAGATCATCATCGTCTCGCCCGGCTCCAGCGTGAACCGGGTCGTCGGGTAGTCGGAGTCCGGGTCGATGCCGAGCGGCAGCCCGCCCGCCGTCAGCCGTTGCAGCACGGTGCCGTCCGCCATCCGGATCACCGGGTCCGGGTGCCCCGCGCGGGCCACCTCCAGGACCCCGGTACGCGGGTCGACCTCGGCGTACAGGCAGGTCGCGAAGCGCAGGTCGGGCACCTCGTCGTCACCGCCGTCACCACCGTCACCGCCGTGACCGTCGTCTCCGCCGCCGTCGCCGGCGGAGAGCACGCCGTGCAGGAAGCGGGAGGCGCGCGAGAGCACCGCGTCCGGGCGGTGCCCCTCGGAGGCGTAGGCGCGCAGGGCGATGCGCAACTGGCCCATCAGCCCCGCGGCGCGTACGTCGTGGCCCTGGACGTCGCCCATGACCAGGGCGAAGCGCCCCGATCCGGTGGACGTGCGGGACCGTGAGGTGGCGCCGGGCAGCGGGATCATGTCGTACCAGTCGCCGCCGACCTGGAGGCCGCCGCCGGTGGGGACGTAGCGGGCGGCTATGTCCATGCCGGGGACCTCGGGGCCCAGCGTGGGCATCATCGCGCGCTGCAGGCCCTCGCTCAGCTCCCGCTCGCTCTCGGCGGTCCCGGCCCGGGACAGGGCCTGGGCGAGCATGCGGGCCACCGTGGTCAGCACCGAGCGCTCGTCGGGGGTGAAGGCCACCGGGTAGGTGAAGGCGGCCAGCCAGGCGCCCATCGTGCGGCCGGCGACGGTCAGCGGCAGGAACGCCCAGGAGTGGCGGTGGAAGCGTTCGGCGAGCGGCCAGGTGAGCGGATAGCGGGCCTGGTACTGCCCCGGGGAGGAGAGGTAGACGGCCCGCCCCCTGCGGACCACCTCGGCGGCCGGGTAGTCCGTCTCCAGCGCCATGTTCAGGAACGGAGCCTCGTCGCCGGGCCGCTGCCCGTGGTGGCCGATGATCGTCAGGCGGTCGCCCTGGACGCCGAAGACCGCCAGGCCGTCCGGCGAGAACCCCGGCATCGACAGGCCCGCCGCCACCCGCAGCACCTCGGCCGTGGAGCGGGCCTCGGCCAGCGCCCGGCCGGCGTCGAGCAGGAAGGCCTCCCGGGAGCGCCGCCAGTCGCCGGTGACCGCGCGTCGCCCCGCGGGGGAGCCGGGTGTCGGCTCGGCGACCTCCTGAAGGGTGCCGATCAGCTTGTACGCCCTCTTGCGGGCGTCGAAGGCCGGTTTGGAGCGGCTGCGCACGACGCGGATGATCCGGTTGTGCTCGTCCATGATGCGGATGCGTACCTCGGCGAGGCTGTCCTCGGCGGCGGCGAGCTGCACGACGCCGGTGATCTCGTTCCAGTCGACGGGATGGAGGCGTGCGCGCACCTGGGCTTCCGTGAGCGTGGTCTTCTCGGGAGGCAGCCCGAGCAGCCGGGCCGCCTCGGCGTCGACCGAGACCAGGTCCGTGGCCGTGTCCCAGTGCCACATCCCGGTCGCGAGGGAGGCGAGTACGTCCCCCACGGCGGGCAGGCGCTCACCAGTGCGCATTGCCCCACTGTAAGAAGAGACGATCGGACACTGCCACCGATGGCGTACGGCCGCAGGGTCCCGGAACTGCCCGGGACCGGACGGGGGCCGCTCCTTATTGTGGGGAGCCGATCTTGAGCCGCCCGGTACGCTTGGTAGGTCCGGGCCATGCCCGCCCGGTGATCCCCGATCCGCGAAGACTGGATGAACGACGATGCATCGGTACAGGTCCCACACCTGCGGCGAGCTCCGCGCCTCTGACGTCGGCACCGACGTCCGGCTGAGTGGCTGGCTGCACAATCGGCGAGACCTGGGCGGCATCCTCTTCATCGATCTGCGCGACCACTACGGCATCACGCAGCTCGTCGCCCGCCCGGGCACGCCCGCGTACGAGGCCCTGGACAAGCTCTCCAAGGAGTCCACGGTCCGCGTCGACGGCAGCGTTGTTTCACGTGGAACCGAGAACGTGAACCCGGACCTGCCGACCGGCGAGATCGAGGTCGAGGTGACCGAGGTCGAGCTGCTCGGCGCGGCTCAGCCCCTCCCCTTCACCATCAACACCGAGGACGGGGTCAACGAGGAGCGGCGCCTGGAGTACCGCTTCCTGGACCTGCGCCGCGAGCGCATGCACCGCAACATCCTGCTGCGCACGGCGGTCATCTCCGCCATCCGCCAGAAGATGTCGGCGATGGGCTTCAACGAGATGGCGACGCCGATCCTGTCCGCCACCTCCCCCGAGGGTGCGCGCGACTACGTGGTCCCCTCCCGGGTCCACGCGGGCCGGTTCTACGCCCTTCCGCAGGCACCCCAGCAGTTCAAGCAGCTGCTGATGATCTCGGGCTTCGACCGCTACTTCCAGATCGCGCCCTGCTTCCGTGACGAGGACGCCCGCGCGGACCGTTCGCCGGGCGAGTTCTACCAGCTCGACGTCGAGATGAGCTTCGTCGAGCAGGAGGACGTCTTCCAGCCCATCGAGAAGCTCATGACGGAGCTCTTCGAGGAGTTCGGCGGCGGCCGCCACGTCACCTCGCCCTTCCCGCGGATCCCGTTCCGCGAGGCGATGCTGAAGTACGGCTCCGACAAGCCGGACCTGCGCGCCAAGCTGGAACTCGTCGACATCACCGACGTCTTCGCGGGCTCGGAGTTCAAGGCGTTCGCGGGCAAGCACGTGCGCGCGCTGGCGGTGCCGGACACCGCCGGCCAGCCGCGCAAGTTCTTCGACCAGCTCGGCGAGTACGCGGTCGAGCAGGGCGCGAAGGGCCTGGCGTGGGTGCGGGTCGGCGAGGACGGCGCGCTGACCGGCCCGATCGCGAAGTTCCTCACCGAGGAGAACGTCGCGGAGCTGACCAAGCGGCTCTCCCTGGCCCCCGGCCACGCGGTGTTCTTCGGCGCGGGCGAGTTCGACGAGGTCTCGAAGATCATGGGTGCGGTGCGGGTGGAGACCGCCAGGCGCGCCGGCCAGTTCGAGGAGAACGTCTTCCGCTTCTGCTGGATCGTCGACTTCCCGATGTACGAGAAGGACGAGGAGACGGGCGGGATCGACTTCTCCCACAACCCGTTCTCGATGCCGCAGGGCGGTCTTGAGGCCCTGGAGACCCAGGACCCGCTGGACATCCTGGGCTGGCAGTACGACATCGTCTGCAATGGTGTCGAGCTGTCCTCCGGCGCCATCCGGAACCACGAGCCGGACATCATGCTCAAGGCCTTCGAGATCGCGGGCTACGACCGTGAGACCGTCGAGGACAAGTTCGCGGGCATGCTCCGCGCGTTCCGCTTCGGCGCCCCGCCGCACGGCGGCATCGCGCCGGGCGTCGACCGCATCGTGATGCTCCTCGCGGACGAGCCCAACATCCGCGAGACCATCGCCTTCCCGCTCAACGGCAACGCCCAGGACCTGATGATGGGCGCCCCGACCGAGCTGGACGAGTCGCGTCTGAGGGAACTCCACCTGTCGGTACGCAAGCCGCAGCCGAAGTAGTACGGCACAGGCGGGCGGGGAAGGCTCGAAACCGGCGTCGGTTTCGAGCCTTCTCGTTCGTACATGGCGGGCAGGTGCTGTTTTCTCATCCGGCTGACAGGAATCCTGCCTAGTTTCGCGGGCCATGACGGACAACAAGGCACCCTCATCCCATTCGGACCTGACGCGCCGCAAGGTGCTGCTGGCGGGCGGTGCGGCGGTGACCGCGGTGGGCTTGGCCGGCTCGTCGGCGCTGAACGCCGCAGCGGGCGAGGCGGCTGCGGCCACCAGGGCCACCACGGTCGAGAGCTGCTACATGCTCACCTCGGAGCTGGTCGAGGGCCCCTACTACATCGACGCCGACAAGCTCCGACGGGACGTCACCGAGGACCAGGACGGCATCCCGCTGACCCTCACGCTCAAGGTGATCGACGCCGAGAGCTGCAGGCCCCTGCGTAACGCGGCCGTCGACATCTGGCACTGCAACGCGGTGGGCGTCTACTCGGGTTACGGGGACAGCGGCAACGGCGGCGGGGGCCCGGCTCCTACGGGCCCCCCGCCTTCGGGCATGCCCACCGGTGAACCGCCGACCGACGGTCCTGGCCAGGGCGGCGGTCATCAGGAGCCGACGGACGACGAGCGCTTCCTGCGCGGCACCTGGCACACGGACCGGAACGGCCAGGTCGCCTTCCGCACGGTCTTCCCCGGTTGGTACCAGGGCCGTTGCGTGCACATCCACGTCAAGGTCCATGTGGACGGCAAGTGGACGGACTCCGGCTACGAGGGGGGCCGCACCTGCCACACCGGTCAGTTGTTCTTCGACGAGGACTCGGTGTCGCTCACGGAGTCGGTGGAGCCGTACTCCACCAATACCGTGACCCGTACGACCCTCGACGAGGACGGCATCTACCCGGGCAACGGCCATGAGAGCGGCCTGCTCCACCTCCGCTACGACACGAAGCACATCGCCCGCGGCGTCCGCGCCCAACTGACCCTGGGCGTGGACCCGAGCGCGACCAACGACGGCCAGGACGGCCCACGCCCGACCGCGTCGCAGCCACCGTCGGCCGCGGCGAGCTGACGGCCGGCCCTCACCGCAGGTGCGCGGCGGTGGCTCGGCTTTCGCCGTCCACCGCCCTGCATCCAGACGTCCGCGTACCGGGTCGGCCTCTCCGCCAAGGGCCGGGGGCTACTTGTCGGTGAAGACGTCTTCGGCTGTCGGGGCTGTGACGGCGCGCCGGTGCCAGTCGCGCAGGACTTCTGGGTCGCCACAGCCGGTGATGCGTTCCCGGATCGCCTCTGGGATCTCGATGCCGCGCACCTCCAGGACATCCAGGACGTCCTCGGCTCGGCCCTCGGCTCGGCCCTCGGCTCGGCCCTCCTCGCGGATTTCCTCGGAGAGGGGTGACTTGTAAAAGGAGAGGTCCACGGCCACCAGTTTCCTCCACAGTTGTGCGGCTGGGTGCTTGCCCAGGCCTTGTGCGATGAATTCGATGATCGGGTTGGCGATGCTCTGCGGTGTGTCCCGCAGAACGGTCGTCATTGACTTGAGTATGGCCCCGGCACCCGGATGCGTGGCGTGGGTGATCGCGGACAGCGTGGCGAGGGCGAGATCCTTGCGGACTTCGGCCGGGTCGGTGATCACCGGCATGTTGTGCGGTCCCGCGACCAGCGGCCGCAGGGTCAGCAGGGGCCACTGGCGAGGACCGAAGGTGACCTCACGCGCGGCCCATTCCGCGGTGGCGTGGTCCTGGCAGACGACCAGCAGCATCGGCTGCAGCCGGTACTTCGTGAGCAGGTACGAGGCGTAGTACGCCCAGCTGGCGGGCTTGTCCGGGTCCTTCCTGCCCTGGGCCTCGACCGCGAGGAGCAGCGGCTCGTCGTCCTCCGCCTCCAGCCGCAGGAGGGTGTCCACGCGGCGTTCGACGGGGCTGGTCTCGGTGAGGTCGTTGGGCAGGACGGTGACCGAGGTGGGTGGGGGGAAGTCGATGCCGAGTACCTCGGACACCCCCGAGAAGAGGCTCGGATATTCCTGGAAGATGCGGTGCATCGCCTCGTGGGGCGAGCTGACCATACGGATTCCTGTGAGAGTGAGGTGGTAAGGAACGGAAAGGGCATTGCCTCTGGCACATGTCAATACGTGTTCTGCGGGGGAGCATATGAGCGCAACTCGGTCCGGCAGGAGCGCAGTTGGTGATGTTCACCTGGAGGGGTGAAGGCGCCTGCGAGCCGATCTCCAGCGGGCGCCGGGTCCTGGCCGACTCGTCAGGCGGCCGTGGGAGTCGGTTGCCGGAGCTCGCGGCAGTCCCGGCAGTTGCGCGGGTCCGGGCCTCGGTAGCCGCGGTCGCAGGTGTCGCAGTTGCGGAGTGGGTGCCTGACGGGCGGGGTTTGCTCGGGAGCGCGGAACGGCGGCAGGGGTGGGAACTGGGCGGTGAGGCGGTGGGCCAGGAGGGCGGCCGGGCGGCGCAGGGGCTCCGGCGGCAGGCCGCTGGTCAGGGCGTGGCGTAGGGCGGTCGGGGTGAGGTCCCGTTCCAGCCAGGCGGCGACACCGGGTGCGAGGTGTTCGGCGTCGGTGGCGGAGAGGAGCAGGCGGGGGTCCGTGCGGCGCAGGCCGGCGAGGACTTCGGTGGCCGCCTGGAGCAGGGCGGGGGAGCTGTACGCGGGCTTCGGTACGGCGGGGAGGGCTGCGCGACGTGCGGGTTTCTGCTGCGGGGCGGTGGCCGCGCGGCGGGCAGGGGGCCTCGGCGGTGCCGCTTCGGACGCGTCGCGGTCGTGTCGGTGGCCCGGCTGGTTGCAGGAGACGGTGCGGGTGACGATGCGGCCGGTCTCGGTCCGTTCGCGGGTGCGGCGCAGGTAGCCGTGGGTCTCCAGCTCGCGCAGGGCGGCGGCGATCCGGGTCGGCCCCTCGGGGAAGCGGGCGGTAAGGGTCTTGATGTCGACGGGGGCGCCGGTGGGGAGAGACTGGATGTGCACCGCCAGCCCGATGGCGAGTCCCGACAACTCGGGGTGTTGGGCGAGGTGGTTGCCGATCACCGTGAAGCGGGTGGTGTGGCGGGTGTTGTCGTGGGTGACGCCGTAGCCGCGCGGGCGGTTACGTGTGCGTGGATTCGCCCGGGAGTGGGGTTCGTCGACGGCAACGGCTGACTGGGCGTGCGGGGGCACGCTAGGGTCGTGGGTACCCATCAGGAAGCTCTTCTCTTCCTCGGTGGTCAGGCCCTCGATCGGGATCGCTAGTCCCGGCCGGGGGCCGATGCATGTGTGGGGTTGTGTGCGCTGAGCGTAGGGCAGTTGGGGGACGCGAAATCCAGCTGAGCCGGGGATGTTCACCCGCCCGAGTGACGGTGCGCGACGGGCGGGAGGGGTGGGGCTTGGTGTGGTTCTTTCTCCCACGAGTTCTTGGAAAAGAGACCGCCTTCGGCACCGGAACCCGTGGGGGTGGGTGCCGGTGGTGAGCAGCGCAGTTCGGCCCACACCCGCTTGCGCGGGAACCGGTCTTCGCTCACGCCCCAGCGGTCCGCGAGCGCGGCCACGATGAGCAGGCCACGGCCCGACTCGGCGTCCTCGGCGAGCTGTTGGGGTGCCGGGAGACGGTCACCGCGCGTGTCGGCGACCTCGATACGGAGCGTGTCGCCGATCACGTAGAGCGTCAGCCGGAAGTCCCGCCCGGGGACGCGGCCATGCGTGATGGCGTTGGCCGCCAGTTCGGCCACGAGGTGGTTCGCGGGCTCCGTGGGCAGCCCCCAGCGGCGCAGCTGCGCCTCGGCGAGCAGGCGTGCGAGACGGGCGCCTCGCCGTGTGGACGACAGAAGCACGCTGAAGTTGGGGAACTGGACGCCCTGTTCGGCCGTGAGGTCGGCGATTTCCTGATTCACGTCACTCAGAGTGGCCGAGTACGCCTACCGTGAGGAGTGACTGAGTGGTTGCGTATGGTGACTGTCGGCTGCTTGTCCGGTGCTGTCCGGGCCGTCGGCACCGTTCGTAGGGGTAGGGCGTCGCGGTACGGCGCGGGACTACGGAGAGGTGCGGCATGTCGGTGGACGGCGAGGCGGTACGGCTCGGGGAAGAGGTGGACGAGCCGGGGTGGGAGGTGGACCCGGACGACGAGTGGGGAGTCGCCGTCATCACCACCGTGGGGCGTCAGTTGCGGCTGCGGCGGGAGGCGAAGGGCCTGCGGGCCGCCGAGTTCGCGGAGGCGGTCGGCTACGGGGAGGACCTTGTCTACAAGGTCGAGGGCGGGAAGCGGATTCCCCGACCGGAGTACCTGGACAAGGCCGACGAGGTGTTGGACGCGGGCGGACTCATCGCGGCGTCCTGGGAGGACGTGAAGAAGGTCCGGTACCCGAAGAGGGTTCGGGAGCTGGGGAAGTTGGAGGCCAAGGCGGTCGAGATCGGTGTGTACGAGTGCAACAGCGTCCATGGGCTGCTGCAGACACCGGAGCACGCCCGAGCCCTGATGGAGGCGGCACAACCGCCTTACTCCGTGGACGATGTGGAGCGCATGGTGGCCGCGCGGCTGTCCCGGCAGTGCGTCTTCGAACGCGTCCCGGCCCCGTCGCTCCACTTCGTGATGGAAGAGGCACCTCTGCGCCGACAGGTCGGGGGCACAATGGTGTGGCAGCGCCAGCTCGAACGTCTGTTGGAGGTGGGGCGGTTGAACAACGTCACGCTTCAGGTCATGCCGACGAACACGGATGCTCATCCAGGAGTGGACGGCAGGATCGAGTTGCTGAAGTTCCCGGACGGTACGGCAGTGGGACGCTCCGACGGGGCGTTCAACGGGCGGACGATTGCCGATCCGAAGCAGCTGCGCATCCTTGAGCTGCGGTATGGCACGATCCGGGCGCAGGCGCTCCCCCCGAGGGAGTCGCTGGCCTTCATCGAGAAACTGCTGGGAGAAACATGATCCGTAAGGCCTCCGCCAGGGACGCCTCCGAACTGGCATGGTTCAAGAGCAGCTACAGCAGCGGCACGGATGGCAATTCCTGCGTTGAGCTCGCCGTCACCCCCGGCACCGTCCATGTCCGCGATTCCAAGAACACCGAAGGCCCTCAGCTCGCGCTCACGCCCGGCGCCTGGGCGGACTTCGTGACCTACGCCTCGGAACGCTGACCCGACGACGGCACGCGCATGGAAGCGGCTCGGGACCGGTGTCCGGTTCCGAGCCGCTTTCCTTCTGACGGAACTCAGTACAGGGCCTTGTACCCGCCCCAGCCGGTGCCGAGCTGCGTCCGTGCGCCGAAGCCGCCCTTGCCGTTGCCGTAGAGGCGGAACAGCTTGCCGGAGGTGTCCCGGCAGATCAGGTCGCCGATGCCGTCGCGGTTGAGGTCGCCCACGCCGACGACGGCGTTGTACGAGGCTCCCCACTTGGCGGCGGTCTTGACGCGGGCCTTGAAGGTGCCGGTGCGCTTGCCGTCGTAGCGGTAGAGGTTGTTCGACTTGTCCTGGGCGATCAGGTCGCCGATGCCGTCACCGGTGATGTCGCCGACGGCGACGATCTTCTTGTACTTCTTCCAGTTGCTCGCGATCTTCACGCGGGCGGAGAGCTTCCCCGCGCTGGTGCCCTTGAAGAGGTACATGTCCCCGGTGGACGCCTGGCGGGCGATCAGGTCCGGGCGGCCGTCCCCGGTGATGTCACCGGTCGAGACCATGACGTCGTACTGGTTCCAGCCGCTCTTGCCGAGCGTGGTGTACGGCGTCGATGCCTTCAGCGCGGCCCCGCACTTCGGCTTGTACAGCCGCAGCGAGCCGTTGCTCGGCCGCACGACGAGATCGTTGCAGCGGTCGCCGCTCAGGTCGCCGAACGGCACGACCGTGGTCCCCTTCGGCCAGCCGGTGCCGCTTATCTTGGACGAGAGGGTGCCCTTGCCCGTGCCCCGGTGGATGGTCAGGGAGCCCGTGGAGTTCATGGTGAGCAGGTCGCCGACGCCGTCGACGCCGTCCGGAGAGCCGTAGTCGTGGCGTACGGGCGAGCCCCCGGTCAGCGAGCCGGTGCCGCTGCCGACGGTCACGGCCGTGGAGGTGCCGAGGCCGGTCGCCTTGAGGGTCCACTTGTACTGCCCGTTGGGGAAGCGGACGCCGCCCGCCGTCTTGCCGTTCCACTTCGCCGCCACCTGAGCGGTGGCCGCGCCGCCGGTGAAGGTGCGGGTGGCCTTGCCGGCCTCGCCGCTCTCCGCCGAGGTGAACGTCAGCGACCAGGAGGTGACAGGGCGGGACAGCAGCCAGGTGCCGGTCCAGGGCGTCGAGGTGGTCAGGTCGGTCCAGGTGCCGGCGTCCGTCTCGAACGCGGTCGGGGCCGACGGGGTGAAGCCGGTCGTGGCGACGCGGGTGCGCTCATGGAGGTCGAACCAGGCGACCAGGCCCGTGTACTCGTCCACGGCCCAGCGGTGGCGGCGGTCGGCGGCCAGGCCGGTGTCCGGCACATCGGAGGCCAGTACGCGGGTGGCGCCGGTGGCCGCGTCGGTCAGGACGAGGGTGTCGGCCCCGTGGTCGTGGCGGACCGTGAAGCCGTCGCCGAGCAGTACGTCACCCGGGAGGACGGCGCGGGAGGTGCCGGCCTTGGTGTCGTACACGCCCGCCGAGGCGGTGCCGCAGGCCCAGTACAGCCAGCGGCCCGCCGCCTGCAGCTCGCTCGGGACGCAGCCCGCGCCCGGGACGGTGACCGTGCTGAGGGTCTTCTTCTGCGTCAGGCTGTAGGAGGTGACCCGGCCGGCGGTGGTGGTGGCGCTCCACAGCACGGGGCCGTTGAGGGCGGCCGTCTGGACCGGGCGCTTCAGCAACTGACCGTATCCGAACCGGCCGACGTACTGGGCCGGGGCGGCACCGCCGGAGTTGTAGACCGCGTAGTCGTCGGAGACGTCGACGATCCTGCCGCCCGTGGTCTTGAACCACAGGGGGTGGTAGCCGATCGAGACCAGCTGGTCCGAGTCTGCCGGCGCGGGGCCGCTCCAGGACTCCTCCAGGAACACGTCCCGGGGTGAGGTGACCGTGTTGCCCCACAGCGCCGGGCACGGGGTGTCCGGGGAGGGGCACTCCCGGAGGAACTTGAAGCTGTCGGTGGCAGCGGACGCGGTGAGCGCCGTACCGCCGTTGGTCGTCAGGGTCCGTACGGAGGTGGCGCTGAAGCCGCTGGTGTCCTTGGGGTTGCGCTCCGCGACCCGCAGGCTGCCACGGCTGAGGGCGAGGCCCGTCTTGGCGTTCTCCACTGCGGGAACCTTGTACAGCTTCGTCAGCTCCGGCGTGCCGTCCGCGTTCAGGCTCACACGCTGCACCCACCAGTCGGTGGCGCTCCCGCCGCCGGTGACGAGAGCCGTGTCGCCCGGGCCGCGGACCGCGACGGCGGATCTGCCGGCTTTGTCCAGCAGGGTGCGGGACGAGCCGTCGGCGAGAGAGAGGGCCGTCAGACTGGTGGTGCTGATGCCGGACGTCTGCGGAGGCAGCAGCAGCCAGTCACCGGTCAGGATCGGCTTGGGACCGTAGTAGTGACCCGGCAGCTCGACGAACTCCTCCTCGCCGCCCGGCTCGCTGCGCGGCTTGAAGTGCAGACCGCCGTCGCCGTACCAGCCGATCCGGCCCTCGCTCATGACGGACGGCTGTGTGGGGGAGACGCGGCTGAACGCCTGGGTGACGGCGGCCGACTCGATGTCGATGTAGTACAGGCTGGTGCCCGACCTGACCAGCACCCCGGCCGCGTCGGCGGCCATGACGTAGCCGCTGTTGACGGTCACCGCTGCCGGCGTGAAGGGGCGTTCACGGCGCTCGCCGTCCACGGTGTCGATGAGGGTGTGGCTGGTGACGACGGTGTTTCCGGCCAGCGCCCGGTAGGGGTACCGGGACGTCACGGTCGACGTCTTGCGTGTGGCCGGATCCCACAGGGTGACGGTGGTGTCGGACTTGGTCGTCGGCAGGGCGACGAGGTCGCCGTCCGAGCCGTACCAGGCCTCGTAGCACGTCGAGCCCAGGACACTGCACGGCCCCGTCGGCTCGAAGAGGCCGTCCGGGGTCCGCACTCGGACGGTGGTGCCGTCGGCGTAGCTCGTCCACAGCAGCCCGGCAATCCCGGACTGCCCGTGCAGGAAGCCGCCGGCACCGGCCGCGAACGGCTGGTCGAAGCGCGGCTGGGCCGTGGCCGAGGTCGGGGCGGTGAACGTGATCTCGGTGGTGCCGGCCGCGTTCTGCGCGCCTGCGGCCTGGGCGGGGTCACCGCCCCCGGCGAGGACGGTGACGGACGCGGCCGCGACGGCGACCGCGAGTGTGGTGACGGCAGCGGTCAGTCCGCCCCGTCTCAGGGCGTGTCTGCCCACGTGAGGTTCCCTCCCGGCGAGAGTCCCCTGCCCTCGCCCAAGTGGGCGGACTTTACCAGGAGTTTTCCATCTCTTTTCACGGCCCCGGAACATGAGAAGCGACTCCCCGCGACCGGGCGTCCGGTCGCGGGGAGTCGTGGTGCTCGGTGCTCTTCCGCTTTACGCGGGCTCGCCGCCGAAGCGCTCCTTGTAGGTCGCCAGGTCGTCGTCCGTGAGCTTGGCGAAGAGGACCGGGGGGACCGTGAACGGGGTGCCGGCGGGGACGGTGGCCAGGGAGGCCGCCTCGGCGGGGGTCACCCAGGTCGCCGTGTCGCCGTCCAGGGAGAACGCCGCGCGCATGGCCGCCGACGAGGTCGGGATGAACGGTTCCGAGACCACCGAGTAGAGGTGGATCAGGTTCATCGCGGTGCGCAGGGTGAGGGCGGCGCCGTCCTTGTCGGTCTTGATCTCCAGCCAGGGGGACTTCTCCTCCAGGTAGGAGTTGCCCGCCGACCACAGGGCGCGCAGGGAGGCCGCCGCCTTGCGGAACTGGATGGCCTCCATGTGCTCCTCGTACTCCGCGAGGAGGCGGGCGATCTCCGCACCGAGCCGCGCCTCGGCCTCGCCCGGCTCGCCGCCCTCCGGGACCTCGTCGCCGAAGCGCTTGCGGGAGAAGGACAGCACCCGGTTGACGAAGTTGCCCAGCGTGTCCGCCAGGTCCTTGTTCACCGTGGCCGTGAAGTGCTCCCAGGTGAAGGACGTGTCGTCGGACTCCGGAGCGTTCGCCATCATGAAGTAGCGCCAGTAGTCGGCCGGGAGGATCTCCAGCGCGTCGTGCGTGAAGACACCGCGCCGCTGCGAGGTGGAGAACTTGCCGCCGTAGTAGTTGAGCCAGTTGAAGGCCTTGATGACGTCGACCTTCTTCCACGGCGAGCGGGTGCCCAGCTGGGTCGCCGGGAACATCACGCTGTGGAAGGGCACGTTGTCCTTGCCCATGAACTGCGTGTAGTGGACGTCCGCGTCCGACTCCCACCACCACGAGCGCCAGTCCCGGTTCTCCGGGTCCTGGTCCGCCCACTCCTTCGTGGCGCCGATGTACTCGATCGGGGCGTCGAACCAGACGTAGAAGACCTTGCCCTCGGCGGCCAGTTCCGGCCAGGTGTCGGCCGGGACCGGGACGCCCCAGTCCAGGTCACGAGTGATCGCACGGTCGTGCAGGCCCTCGGTGAGCCACTTGCGGGCGATCGAGGAGGCCAGCACCGGCCAGTTGTCGGCGCGCTCGTCGACCCAGGCCTCGACCTCGCCGGCCAGTACGGACTGGAGGAGGAAGAGGTGCTTGGTCTCGCGGACCTCCAGGTCGCTGCTGCCGCTGATCGCGGAGCGCGGCTCGATCAGGTCGGTCGGGTCCAGGACCCGGGTGCAGTTCTCGCACTGGTCGCCGCGCGCCTTGTCGTAGCCGCAGTGCGGGCAGGTGCCGATGATGTACCGGTCGGGCAGGAAGCGGCCGTCGGTGTTGGAGTACACCTGGCGGATGGCCCGCTCCTCGATGAACCCGTTCGCCTTGAGCTCGCGGGCGATCTCCTGCGTGATCTCGCGGTTCTGCGGGGACGAGCTGCGGCCGAAGTAGTCGAACGCGAGCGAGAAGCCGTCGTAGACCGCCTTCTGCGCGTCGTGCGCCTGCGCGCAGAACTCGTCGACCGGGAGGCCCTGCTCCTTGGCCGCGAGCTCCGCCGGGGTGCCGTGCTCGTCGGTCGCGCAGATGTACAGCACGTCGTGGCCGCGCTGGCGCAGATAGCGGGAGTACACGTCTGCCGGGAGCATGGACCCCACCATGTTGCCCAGGTGCTTGATCCCGTTGATGTACGGAAGGGCGCTGGTGATGAGGTGTCGAGCCATCGCGGGCTGCTCCCAAGTCGCTACGTGGGGTGACGATCTCGTCGGGTGCGGGTCGTCTACGGAACCTTGAAATCGTAGCCGACACGGGTGGGCCGCCCGCTTCCCGTTTTAAGAGGTGGGAAGGGGCGGCCCTGGTGCGGTGCGGGTGCCGTGGGTTACGGGCGCGTGGTTCCGTGGGTCACGGGCGCCAGTTGGCCAGTACGCCCTCGTAGAGCTCCTGGTCGGTCAGCTCGCGGGGGGTGGGACCGGCGTGGAAGAAGGCCGCGGTGTCGGTCTTCAGCTTGCGGAGGTAGTCGAACGCCTTGTTTTCGTGCTCGCCGAAGGCGACGAAGGAGAAGAAGACGGCGGGGTGGTTCTTCGCCGCGTCGGTGAGGGACTGGGTGGCGGGGGTCTTGGCGTCCGGCGCGCCGTCCGTCTGGAAGATCACCAGGACGGGGGCCGCCGGGTCGCCGGCCGATTCCGCGCGGTGGGCCAGTACGGCGTCCACGGCGGCGTGGTAGCTCGTACGGCCCATGCGGCCGAGGGAGCCGTGCAGGTCGTCGACGCGGTTCTCGTGCTCGGCGAGGGTCAGCTCGCCGGTGCCGTCCACCTCCGTGGAGAAGAACACGACCTGGACCGTCGCCTCGGGGTCGAGGTGGGCCGCGAGGGCGAGGGTCTGCTCGCCGAGGGCCTGGGCGGAGCCGTCCTTGTAGTACGGGCGCATGGAGGCGGAGCGGTCGAGGACGAGGTAGACCGTGGCACGGGTGCCGGTGAGGTCGTACTTCGCGAGGGCGGATGCGGCGGCGTGGTAGGCGGTGGTGAGGGTGGGGGGGACGGCGGGAGTCGTGTTCTCCTCGGCGTCCGGCTGCGGCTGCGCTTCGGCCGTGGGCTCCGGTTCCGTGGTCGGCTGTTCGGCCTCGGCTTCGCCTTCGGCCGGGTTGTTCCCACCCGCACCACCCGTGCGGGTTTCGTTGTCAGGTGCCGGTGGCCCCTGTGGGGCTTCCTCGCCGTCGGCGGCTTGCGGGGTGTCTGCCTCGGGCTCCACCTCGGCCTCAAGCTCGGGCTCTGGCGTCGGCTCTTCGGACACCGGTTCCGTAGTCGGCTGTTCGGCCTCGGCTTCGCCTTCGGCCGGGTTGTTCCCACCCGCACCACCCGTGCGGGTTTCGTTGTCAGGTGCCGGTGGCCCCTGTGGGGCTTCCTCGCCGTCGGCGGCTTGCGGGGTGTCTGCCTCGGGCTCCACCTCGGCCTCAAGCTCGGGCTCTGGCGTCGGCTCTTCGGACACCGGTTCCGTAGTCGGCTGTTCGGCCTCGGCTTCGCCTTCGGCCGGGTTGTTCCCACCCGCACCACCCGTGCGGGTTTCGTCGTCGGGTGCCGGTGGCCCCTGTGGGGCTTCCTCGCCGTCGGCGGCTTGCGGGGTGTCTGCCTCGGGCTCCACCTCGGCCTCAAGCTCGGGCTCTGGCGTCGGCTCTTCGGACACCGGTTCCGTAGTCGGCTGTTCGGCCTCGGCTTCGCCTTCGGCCGGGTCGTTCCCACCCGCACCACCCGTGCGGGTTTCGTCGTCGGGTGCCGGTGGCCCCTGTGGGGCTTCCTCGCCGTCGGCGGCTTGCGGAGCATCCGCCTCAGGCTCCGCCTCGGCCTCAACCTGCGGTTCGGGTTCCGGCGCCGGCTGCTCGGCCACCGTTTCCGGGGCCGGTTCCGGGTCGGGCTCCGACTGCGGCTCCACAACTTCCGGTTCGGGAGCCGGCGTCGGCTCCTCCGCCACCGGCTCCGGGGTCGGCTCGGACTCCGACTCCTGCTCCGCAGCTGCCGGTTCGGGCTCCGGGGTCGGCTCCTCGGTTGCCGGCTCCGGCTGCTCGGTGGCGGCGGGGGCGGGTGTTGCCTCGGGCTCCGACTCCTGCGCCGTAGCGGCCGGTTCGGGCTCCGGGGCCGTGGCTGTCGGTTCCTCCGTTGCGTCCGCGGGGGTCGCGGGCTTGGGGACCGCGATGTTGTCGAAGGCGGCCGAGACCAGTTCGTGCTCGTCGTCCGAGGACGACTGGGCGGGGACCTTCGGTTCCGGCTGCTGGGCAGCGGTGGGTGTCGGCTCCTGGGCTGGAGCCTGTTCCGCACCCTCTGCCTCGGCCTTGGGCCCCTTGCGTGGTCGGCCGAACGCGTTCCGCAGGAGAGTGAGAATGCCCATGTGCGCAACCCTTCGTGAGTTGATGCCCGTCAATCCCTGGCCAGGACGGACACGTAAGGTTAGCGGCCCTCAGTGGTGATCTTGGGCAGGGGCAAGCATCCGGAGGCTGCTTCTGTCAATGCGTTCCTCGGCCGTCGTGCAGCGTGACGTCGACGAGCAGCGCGCGGTGGTCGGTGTCGGCCACGGCGAGGAAGCGGGCGCCGGTCGCGGAGAAGTCCGGTGAGACCAGCACATGGTCGATCTGGGCGCCGAGGGCGGGCGTGGTGCGGGACGGCCAGCTCGGGTCGCGTTCCGCGCCGGACAGCCGGGCCGCGTCACGCAGGCCGGTGTCGATGATGCGGCGGAAGGCCGCGTGGTCCTGGGAGGCGTTGAAGTCGCCGGCCAGCACGGTCGGCGTCGTGCGGTCCGCCGCCGCGAAGGCCCGCAGCCGGGCGAGTTCCCGGTGCCAGAGCGCGATCTGGCCGGGCAGCGGCGGCATGGGGTGGGCGAGCTGGAGGCGCACCGCGTGCCCGCGCACGTCGGCGACCGCGCCCGGCATGCCCATCGTGCCGCGCACCCCGGCGGTGCCGCGCAGGGCGTAGCGGCTGAGGATCAGGGACCCCTCCGAACCGCCCGCCCGGACCGCCCGCCGGTAGGGGTAGTCGCCGCCGACCTCCCGGTCCAGCGTCGACTGGCAGGTGTGCTCGCACTCCTCGACGAAGACGATGTCGGGCCGCTCGCGGCGGATGACCGGGACGAGGGCCGGGGTACCGCGCCCGAACTGCACGTTCGAGGTCAGCACCCGAATCCGGGCCACGGCCGGGCCGGCCGGCGCGGAGACCTTGCCGTACGGCTCGATGTACCAGGCCAGCAGCCCGAGCAGGGCCACGCCCCACACCGCCCCCGTCCACCGGCGACCGCGCAGCGTGAGCGCCAGGCCGAGCCCGGTGGGCACGAGCAGCCAGGGCAGGAAGGCGAGGAGCTGCGGTACGGGCGTGATGCCGTCGCTGTCGGCGATCCGGCATCCGACGACGACGCTCACCCCGGCGAACATCAGCCCGGCGCACCAACTCGCGAACAGTCCCCCCTGCTTGATCACGCCGACGAGCCTACGGGGTCGGCACGGGACCCGGAGGTCCTGTGCGCGGGACCGGGCGCCGGGTCAGACGCGTACGCGCGGCGGCGGCTGCTCGGGGCGGCTCTGGGCGGTGGGGGCCGTAGACGCCCGGCGGCGGAAGGGCAGGCGCGGGCGGCGGGTGAGCCAGGTCAGGGCGGCCACCGTCAGGCCGAGGGCGACGAGGATCCACGAGGCGGTGCGCAGGGTGGCGGTGAGGGCGTCGTAGACGGCGCCGACGGCCGGCTGGGAGACCTCGGCGGGCAGGTCGGCGAGGGTCAGGCTGCGTCCGACGGCGACGGCGAGGGCGAGCAGCGCCCCGCCCAGGGCGGTGCCGAGCGCGGTGGCGGTCAGCGCACGACGGCGGCGGGCGGCCAGGGCGAGGCCGGCCACGGCGAACGCGACGGCCGCGATCGGCAGCCAGAAACCGGCGACTTCGAGCACGTGGAACCCCTTCCGAAGGCGGCCCAGTTGCTGGGCCGGAAGCAGGTCGACCTCGGTGTGCTGGACGGGGATGCGGTTCGCGAGCGGTACGTGGTCCTGGGCGAGCTGGGCCTTGACCTGGGCGGTGACGGGCGCGAGATCGACGGTGACCGGGCGTTCGCGTCGGTCGCGTTCGTCGCGCAGGGCCCGCAGGACGGCGTCGTGGGCGGCCCGGTTGCCCTCGTTCCACGCGGTGCGGAAGGCCTCGGTCCCGGTGAACGAGCGGACCGCGTCGTGCACGAAGGGGGTGATGGTGCCGCGGCGCACGTAGGTGTCCAGTTGGTGCCCGTACTCCTGGACGATCCCGTTCCCGACGGTGTCCGCGACGGCGTCGCGCACGTCCGGGTCGTCGGCGAGCGGCGCCATGGTGGTGACGTAGCGGCTGGTGTCGGAGAGCCCGTACGCCGCCCAGGCCGACAGCGCGCCGAACGGCACGAGCAGGCACGAGAGCGCGATGAGCACGGCCGACAGGCCGCTTCGCATACGTCGGGACACGTTCTCAGCCAAGGCCGTCGCCCGCCCCTCCGCGAGCGGAGGGGCGGCATTCGGGTGACCGGGAGGGGGCGAGCGGGCCGGCCGGGCGCCGGCCGGTGCGCGTCAGCGGGTCAGCTGGTCAACCGACGCGACGGCCCGCCGCGTCCTCGTGCGTGTAGAACCAGTAGAAGCAGAAGAGGCCCGCGACGATGCCGATCCCCAGGGACAGGCCGACCACCGACACGATCGCGTGGCCGCTCTGGCTGAAGAGGAAGCCGAACGTCACGCCGATGAAGGCGAACCACATTGCGGCGTGCTGCTCTCGCCGCAACCGGGGGCCCACGATGAGGACGGCCGCGAGGAGCACCGTGAAAACGATCGTGGTCACGAAGCCGAACAGCACGTTCCAGCCCGTGATCGGCCCGCCGTGGCGCCGGTCGGCCGCGGCCCAGTAGCCGTAGACGAGCCCCAGCGCCAGCGGTCCCGCCCACCGGCCGATGGCATGGGCCCGGGCGCTGAACAGGTTGGGCGGGCGGGTGGTGCGGGTGGTGATGCCGGACGCGGGTGCCACGTGAGCCATGAGAGCGCTCCTCTCTCTCCTCGCCCCCCGCATCCAGAGCACACCGGCGAAGGGGCCCTGGCAAGTCGGTGGAGCCGTTAACGTGCTGACGTAAGCGACCGACCGGATCACGACACGGGGGGACGATGCCCGGAACCGTGCTGCTGCTCGCGGCCGCGCCCGTGGGCAGGGGACGTCTGGTGGACGCCGCGTCCGTGCTGCCGGTGCTGGCCGCCGTGGCGCCCTCCGTGCTCTCCGGCACGGACACCGCGACCGTGGTGGAGCTCGCCGACCCGCTGGAGCCGCAGGCCGTGCTCACCCGGCTGCGCGCGGCCGCGGCGGCGCCCGGCCCGCTGACCGTGTTCGTCGCCGGACAGCTCCAGCTCGACCGCCGCCAGCGTCTGCTCCACCTGGCGCTCGCCCGCACCGCACCGGCGACCGTCCGCTACACGGCCCTGCCCTGGCACTGGCTGCGCGAGGAACTGCGGCTGCGCCCGGACGGCACGACCACGGTCGTGGCCGATCTGCACGCGGACGCGGAGAGCTGGGCGCTGCTGCGCGGGCGCCCCCTGGACTGCGGGCGCAACACCGCCCTGTACGGCCGGGTCGCACCGCCGCCGGCCCGGCGCACGGTGGCGGCACCGGCGTACATGAGGGCGGTGGCGACGATCCTGCGCAGCGGGCACCGGCCGCCGCCTGCGGAGCTGCACGAGCAGGCGCTGTCGCGGCTCACCGAGGAGGACGGCCGCCCCGGCCTCGTAATCACCGCGCCCGGCCCGGTGCCGGCCGACCCGCACACGGCCATCGCCGCCTGCGTGCGGTCCGGCCGGCACGGCGACGCCGACGCGCTCGCCGCCCGCTGGGAGCGGGCCGCCGCCCTCGCGCACGGAGCGGCCTCCGAGGACGCGCTGCACTGGGCCGAGGTCCGCGCGGACCTGGCGATGTTCGCGGGCGACGCCGCCCGCAGCTGCCGGGCCTGGCTGACGGTGGCCGCCACCCGCCTGGACATGGGCCAGGCCGCCGACGCCGTGCCGGTCGAGACCGCAGTCGACCGCGCCCACCACCAGTGGGGGCAGATCCACGACCCCGGACGTGCCCGCGAACTCGGGTCGGTGCTCGCGGAGTTGCGCGGCCGGGTGCCGGGCCGGCGACAGGGCGCCCTTGACCATGTGCGCCGCCAGCTCAGCCAGTTGCAGGCACAGGCCTGACGCGGCTCCCATACCCGGCTGCGGCTGCGGCTGCGGCGCGGACCCGGCCCCGGTCTCGCCGCGGATGGTACGGGTCCGGTGTGGCCGAAATGCCCCCTCCCGGGAAGTCGTGCCCCGGTGCCAGAATGGTGACTTATGGCTGAGGGGGATGGCGTGGCCGGCCGAGGTGTACGGGTCCGGCTGGACGGAAGTGCGAGCAGCAAGGACATCGGCGCGCTGAAGGCGTGGCTGGAGCGGGAGAGACCGCTCGAAGAACTGGTCCGGCAGGGGCTGCTGCGGATCGACGAGCGGCCGCGCTCGGACGTGCCGCCCGGCCGCATGGGCGCCGGCATGGAGATCCTGCTGTTCCTGCTCGGCGCGGCCGCCGAATCCGCGTTCGACGAGCTGGTGGCGCAGACCAAGCGGGCGGTGGCGGCCTGGCTGGAGAACCGCCGTCGGGTGGAGTCCGGCGACTCACCCGAGACCCACGTCGATCCGGTGCACCACGACGAGGGGTAGCCCCGTGGACCGTTTCGACCCGCGGGGGCGGGTGAACCGGGCGCTGCTGGTCGGTGTGGAGGAGTACGAGCACACGCAGCCGGACGATCCGGAGGGCGTGCCCGGTCAACTGCCGGCCGTCCGGCACAACCTGAGGCGGCTGGAGGGCGTGCTGCGCCGGGGCGGGATCTTCGGCGCGCACGGCACGCGGAACGGCGACGGCGGGCAGGAGGACGGCGGCGGGCGGGACGGGATCACCGTCCTGCGCTCGCCGTCCCTGGACCAGTTCAGCGAGGCGCTGCGCACCGCCGCCCAGGACGCCGAGGGGCTGCTGCTGTGCTACTTCGCCGGGCACGGCGCCGTGCCGAGCGCGGGCAACGAGCTCTTTCTCCAGATGCGCAACGCGCGCGTGGTCGCCGGCGGCCGGGCCGTGTTCCCAGGCGCGGACGCGTTCACCGGGGTGCTCACCGTGCTCGCCGGGAGCCAGGCCGAGCGGATCGTGGTGATCCTCGACTGCTGCTACGCGGGCAACGCCGCCAAGGTGTGGCACGACTTCGCCGACCGCCGGCACCGGATCCTGCTGCTGATGAGCGTGCAGGCCAACCGGCTCATCGACTCGGGCGACGGCACGAGAGCCACCCCGTTCACCGAAGAACTCGTGCAACTCCTCGACATCGACGAGGAGTTGTCCTTTGTGGAGCTGTCCGACCAATTGCGCGGGCAGATGGCCGAAGCGGGCCGCAGGACCCCGCTCGGGGACCTGTGGGAGCCGCAGTCCGCGGCCGAGCCGGGTACGGACGTGCTGCTGACGGCGCGGGGGGACGGGCGGAAGGGCGAGCAGGAGGACGGGGCGGTGGCCGGGCAGAAGGGCCGGCGGGAACAGGAAGACCAGCCGGGGCGGCCGACCCCGCCCGCGTCGGTCCCGGCGCAGTCGTCCGAGGAGCCCGGGCCCTCGGCGCAGTTCTCCGAACAGCCGCCGGGCGCCGAGCCGCCGGGTGCCGAGCCGCCGGGTGCCGAGCCGCCGGGCGGGCGGCCCGGATCCGAGCCCGAGGTCGGTACGGGGAGCCCGGTCCGTTTCCTGGCGGCCCTGCTCGCCGCGCTGCGTACCCGGGCACGTGCCGTGATCGAGTGGTTCCTCGGACTGCGCACCAGGGCCCGGATCCTGGTGAGCGCGCTGCTGGCGCTCGCGCTCGCCGCGCTCGGTGCCGGGGGCTACGAACTCCTCGGCCCCGGCGTTGACTCCTGCGCGCTGCCGCTCGAAATACGTCTGCTGACCGACCCCGACCTGGAGCCGACGGTCCGGGCCGCCGCGGACGCCTATCTGACCTCGCGGGCCAACACCACCGGGCCCGGCTGCCGCCGCAGCGGCATCACGGTCTACAGCGCGGGCGCGGCCGCCGCGGTCTCCGCGCTGCGCCGGCAGAGCGACGCCTGGCAGGAACCCCGCGCGGAGGACACCAACCCGCAGCGGGACGTCGGGCCGCAGCCGGACGTGTGGATCCCCGCCTCGGGCACCGAGACGGCCCGGGTCACCGCCGACTGGACCACCCGCAGCTACCTCGAACTCAAACCGGACGAGAAGCCGTTCGTGTACTCGCCCGTCGTGCTGGCCGTCCCGCAGAACGTCGCCGGGCAGAAACTGGACGAGATCGTCGGATTGCCGCTGTCCCGGCTGATCGAGAAACTGAAGGCGAATGAGCAGAAAGCCGTAGTGCTGCGGCCCGACCCGGAGATCACCGACTCCGCCCTGCTGGCGACCATCGGCCTGTACGGCTCCACCACCGACTCGCGCGAAGCCGAGCGGCCCGTGCGCTCCGCGGGACCGCCCTCACCGACCGCCGCCGCGCTGCTGTGCGCGCTGCCGGCCAGCCACGACGCGGACGTCCGCACCGCCGCGCTCGTCCCGGAGTTCCTGCTCAGGAGCGGGGTGGGCTGCGCATCGACGACCCGCGTGGCGCGGAGCGCCGAGTACCCCGTCGACGTGCCGGCGCTGACGCCCACCTTCGTGCGGGTCCGCTGGGAGGGCGGCGACCGGGACGCGGCAGCCCGGGACGACGCCGTCGGCCGCTTCCGCAACTGGCTGACCGGTGAGGAGGGCCTGAAGGTCTTCTCCACCGCCGGCTTCCGGTCGGCGACGGAACCGGGCCACCCGCTGCTCGACACGCACCACGTCGGCGTGGGCGTGCTGCGCAACCCCAGACCGCTGCCGGGCGCGGCCCGCGGGACGGCGATGGAGGAGGCCCTCACGGGGTACCGCAGCGCCCACGGCCCCGGCCGGGTCCTCTACCTCCTCGACAGCTCCGCCTCGATGTCCACGCAGTGGCCGGGGCCCAGCGGCGCCCCCGGCATCCTGAAGCAGTCCCTGCGCGGGCTCGGTGACCGGGACGAGTACGAGGTGTGGGCGGTCCACGACACCTCCGGCGGCCGGACCCACCGGGTGCTGCTTCCATACGGGCCCCACCCCCGAGCCGAGGCCGAGCGCGTCATCGACGAGGCTCAGTGGCACTACGCCCAGGCCGACCCGTACAAGTCGCTGCTCGACGCGCTGAAGTCCATGCAAAATCGCGGCACCGACGACCAGCGGCCCTGGCTGATCGTCTACATCACCGACGGCGAGTACAAGGACCGGCTGGCCGGGAAGAACCTGGAGGTCCTGCTGGACCGGGCGCGGCAGAAGCCGCAGGTGCCGGTGGACATGGTGTCCCTGAACAGCGGCTCCTGCGTCGCGGACCGACCGGGCGCCCGGATCGCCGAGGCGAGCGGCGGCCGCTGCCTGGACGCGGGCGACGATCCCGGCAGGAGTCTGCGCGACGAGGTCGCCCGAGTGGGGACGGGGGAGCACTGATGGCACGACGACCGGCCGTGACGCTCGCCCGGCTGTTGGCGGTGCCGCTGCTCGTGGCCACCGCCTGCACCGGGGGCGGCCCACGGGACGGGCAGACGCCCGCCGCCGACGCGCCCGGGGACATCGTGGTGGCCAGCGGCCGGGACGTGACCGGCAAGAACGGCGTCCGCCAGCGGCTCATCGACGTCTGGAACCGGCAGCAGGAGATGCAGGACTCCGGCTACCACGCGCGTCTGGTGGAACTGCCGGGCTCCGCCGACCAGCAGCGCAGCCAGCTGCTGGGCGCGCTCCAGTCGGGCAGTGCCCGCTACGACGTGGTCAACCTGGATGTCACCTGGGTGCCGGAGTTCGCCGAGGCGGAACTGGTCAGGCAGTTGCCCGACGAGGCCGTCGACGGCGACGTCATCGCGTCCGTGGCCGGCACCGCCCGCTGGAAGGAGAAGGTGTACGCGGTGCCGTTCAACAGCGACGTCGGTCTGCTCTATTACCGGCGCGACTACCTGAGCGGGGCGGGCGTCCAGCGCACCGGCCCGGACGCGATCCACACCTGGCACGACCTGCTCGGCCTCGGCGACACTCTCGGCGCGAAGCCGCCCAAGGGGTACGAGAAGCTCTGGACCACGCAGCTGGACGCCTACGAGGGCCGTACGGTCAACGCCGTGGAGGCGTTCGCCTCGGCGACCGACGACTTCGCGCTCACCGACGACTCCGGCCGCTACAGCGGCGATCTGCGGGAGCTGACCGACGGCATCGCGGAGCTGCGCCGGCGCACCGGCAGGCCGTACACGCTGGACAGCGCCCTGAGCTCCGACGAGGCGTCCTCGCTCAGCGACTTCGAGGACGGCCGCACGGCCTTCCTGCGGCAGTGGCCGTACGCCTACGGCACCCTCCACCAGACTTTCACCGATGAGAATCTCGGCGTGGCCCCGTTGCCGGGCCGGGCGGTGCTCGGGGGGCAGAACCTGGCGGTGACCCGGTCCTCGCAGCGGGCCGGGAAGGCGGCCGAGCTGATCACGTTCCTCACCAGCCCCCAGAGCGAACGCTGCCTGCTGGACGCGGGCTTCGCCGCCACCCGTACGTCGGCGTACACCGACGACCACGTCCGCTGCGAGGCATCCTCGGGCTCGGGCGGTTCGCCGTCGGCTTCGCCCACCGGCGAGAGCACCGACCGCGTGCCCCGCGACGCGGCCGGCCGTCCCGGCTACGCCCGCGGCATCCTGCTGCCCGCCCTCCAGCGGGCGGTCTCCCGCCCGCGCACCCCGCTCTACGGGGCGTTCACCCAGACCTTCACCGCCGAGCTGGGCGCCCTGTTCACCGACGATCCGCCCAGCGACGCGGTGCTGGCCGGCCGGCTGGACGAGGCGCTGCGCCGGGCCCTGCCGGGCTGAGCGCGAGCACTCCGAAAGACCGCCTCGGGCCGCTAGCGGCTCTGCACGGCCTGCGGGGCGGGGACCGGGTCGGACGAGGCCACCGGTCCGGCGTTGGCCGCCGCGATCAGGGCGGCCACGGCTATGAGGGCCGCGCCGAATCCTCTGACGCAACGTGCGGAGAAGTGTCCTTGGCGCGCGACAGTGCGTCCGAGCACGGCAACCGACCTCGCAACGACAGTGATGGATTAAGCGCGTTTAACGCTGTCTCCAACGTAGGGGGTGAAAAGGCCGAACGGAAAGGCCGCCAGGGTGAGTTGGGGGTCGCTGGGCGTAAGGTCCGGTGCTGACCCCGAGTCAGTCCTGCATGGCTCGTCACCAGGCGGCTTGCTGGCATGATGAAGCGCATGGCGAAGCGGGACGACCCGGAGACCATCGGGCGCAGGGTGCAGCGGCTACGGCGAGAACAGGGCCTGACCCAGCGGCAGTTGGCGGAGCCGGCGTACACCCCCGCGTACATCTCCACGCTTGAGGCGGGCCGGGTCCGGCCCTCCGACGATGCGCTCAGGCACATCGCCGAGCGGCTCGGGGTCGCCTTCGACGAGCTCGCCACCGGACGCCCCGCCCATCTCGCCACCGACCTGCGTCTGAGGCTGACCGAGGCCCGGCGCACGCTCGCCACCGGGGAGTCCGAGAAGGCGGCCGAGCAGTACACCCGGCTGCTGGCGGAGGCCGAGGAGCACGAACTTCTCGACGTCCAGGCCGAGGCGCTGCTCGGGCTCGGTGAATGCGCCCTGGAGACCGGCGAGCTGGAGAGCGGCCGCCAGTTCTTCGAACGCTCCGAGCAGGCACTCGCCGACGCGCCGCTGCCCGCCCGCGTCCCCGCGCTGCGCGGCCGCGCCGTCTCCCACTACCTGGC
Source organism: Streptomyces sp. NBC_01788 (assembly GCF_035917575.1). Lineage (GTDB taxonomy): Bacteria > Actinomycetota > Actinomycetes > Streptomycetales > Streptomycetaceae > Streptomyces. The sequence continues at coordinate 4,149,789 of NZ_CP109090.1, forward strand.
GGGGGAGCTGCGGTACGCCGTCTATCTGATGGAGTCCACCCTCGACGAGCTCAACCGGGGCGGACTGCACGACCCGGACGCGCTGCTGCTGCTCTACGCCGGTGTCATCGGGCCGTACATGGACATGGGGGCGCACGCGCGGGCGGCCCAGGCCGCCGAGTTCGCGCTCGCGCTGGCCCCGCAGGCCGGCGATCCCGCGCTGGTGGCCCGGATGCACCGGTCGGTGGCGCGCACCCTGCTCGCCGAGGGCCGCATCGCCGAGGCCGACGCCTCGCTCGCCAAGGCCGCCGAGCTGTACCGGACCCTCCAACTGCGCACCGAACTCGCCAACTGCCACTGGATGCGCGGCTACGTCTGCGCCCAGAACGGCGAACTGGAGCTCGCCGAAAAGGAGTTGAGAGCCGCCCAGGCCATGCTGTCCGCCAAGCGGGCCGCGCTCTACACCAGCCAGGTCGCGGTCGAGCTGGCCGACGTCCTGCACCGGCGCGGCAAGTCGGAGGAGGCGGCCGAGCTGCTGCGGAACGTCCTCGGTGACCTCTCCTCCGAGCGGGGCGCCGTGCACGCCGCCGCCGCGCACCGGCTGCTCGGCATCATCGCCGAGGACGCCCGCGACACCGAGGCCGCCGAGGAGCACTACGTGCGGGCGCTGAGCCTGCTGGAGCGGGCGGGCGCCGTCGGCGACCTCGCCGACCTGTGCCGCCTCCTCGGCGACCTGCTGCGCCGCACCGGCCGTGTGGAGGCGGCCCTGGACGCCTACCGCACCGGCCTCGGCCACCGCACCGCTCCCGGCACCACGACCCTGGGCCCGGCCCCGGCGCAGCCGCCGCTGTGACAGCCTTGGCCTGGGCGGAATCGCGTGATCCGGGGGCGGTTTCCGGACGGTTTCCCGGTATGGGCCGGGGGTACCCGCCGCGTGCCCGGGCCGGGGACGCGTGTACGTGCGGTTCTCCTCGTGCGGCGTGTGCGGGTGCGCCCGGTCCTGGCGAGGTGCGCGGACGGGCGACGACGGCCGCGCCGATGACGTGAGGAGGCGGTGGCCGTGCGGTCCAGGGACGACGGCCTCGGCGTCCCGGACGAGGAACCCGGCCGGGACGGCCCGGCGGACCGGGGCGAAGGCCACCCGGAACGCTCCGGCGGGACGCCACGCGGACAGGGCCGTACGGGCGGCCCGCTGGACGTGGCCGACGTGATCGCCGAGGGCGTGCGGGGCGTACCGGCCGCCGAGATCCCGCGCCGGCTGTGCGCGGTCGCGGTGGAACTGCTGCCGGTGACCGGCGCCAGCGTCTCGCTGCGCGGCAACGGCATGCCCGTGCGGATGGGCGCCAGCGACCCGGCGGCCGCCCGCCTGGCCGAGATCCAGGCCACCCTGGGCGACGGGCCCTCGCTGTACGCGGCTCAGGCCGGTGCGCCCGTGCTGGCCTCCGACCTGACCGCGGGCCGCGACGCCCGGCGCTGGCCGGTGTTCGCCCAGCAGGCGGCCGAGGCCGGCGTCCGGGCCGTGTACTCCGTTCCGCTGGGCGACGACGCCGTCTGCGTGGGCACGCTCGACCTGTACGGCGACGCCCCGCACGAGCTCAGCGGGCGGGAACTGCACACCGCGCGGCTGGTGGCCGGTGTGATGACGCTGGCCCTGATGTCCCTGCCCCTGGACGAGGACGACGAGGCCGCCGAGGACGACGACGCCGCCGTGGAGGCGTCCTGGCTGAGCGTGGTCGCCGCCGAACAGGACGAGGTCTACCAGGCCATCGGCATGATCATGGCCCAGCTCGGCGTCGGCGCCGACGAGGCGCTCGCGCTGCTGCGCGCCCACGCCTTCGCGGAGGGCCGCACGGCACTCGACGTGGCCCACGAGGTGATCACGCACCGGATGAGATTCGACGAGGACTAGGGTCTTTCGTCTGGCTCAGGCCTGGGCACGGGCCTTGCGTTGCACCGTCGTCAGGCGGTCCACGGCGTGCTGGACCGCCTGTTCGGTGGCGTTCCGCGCGGGCATGCCCAGGGTGCCGTTGGTGAGGACGATCGCGTCGTCGCCGACGCGTACCGTGGCGAGGTCCACGGTGAGCGTGTCCGCGGTCGACTCGTCGGTGAGGGTGAGGCGCAGGCCCTGGCGGGCGTCGCCGGTGTCCGGCAGGGCGAGGTTCGCGACCCGTACGTCCAGGACGCCGGAGTTGGTGGTCCTGGCCGAGAAGTCCGCGCAGGTCTGCGGCATCGTCCTGAGCCAGGCGAGGACGCGGTCCACGTCCGGGGCGTGCAGCGCGAGCACCTGGTGGCGCAGCTGGGCCTCGTTCTCGCCGTCGTCGTAGGCGGCCACCGCGTGCGCGCCCGAGGGGGCGCCGAAGGGTTCCTCGGTGTAGAGCGCGTCGAGGAGCCGCCCGCACTCGGAGCTGTCGGCCTGCGCCTTGAGCATGCCGTCCCGCCAGGTCGCCGCGCCCTGGGTCGGCGCCCACCCCGCTCCCAGGTCGGCCTGGGTCAGCAGCGCCGCCCGCGCCTGGTCCTCCGTGAGCGCCGCGGCCGGTGCCGCGGCGGCGGGGCCGGGCCGGCGGGTGGCCGGCGGCGCGGGGGCGTGGACGGTCCGGCCGGACTGCCCGGCGGTGCAGGCGGCCCCGGTCAGCAGGGCGGCCGCGCAGAGTGCGGAAGCGGCCAGGACATGGGCCGGGGTACGGGACATGGAGGCCTCCAGACGGACGGGACCCGCACTGCGGACCTGGCGTCCGGGCGGCGGCGCTCCTCCCACGGCACCACCGGGCGGCCCCGGCCACCAGCGCGCCGGTCCGTCCGGGTGAGCGGCGCCACCGGGAGCGGGCGCGCGGTGGCGGGCCGGAGAAGTGACGATGGTGAAAGCCCCGTACGACGGACCATGGCGAGGGAACGTGCGACGGAGCCCGTACGACGGGGTCCGTACGACGGAGGGAGCGCGCTGTGACCCCGCGGCCCACGCCCGTGATCATCGACTGCGACACCGGCGTCGACGACGCGCTCGCCCTGCTGTTCGCCGCCCGCCATCCGGGCCTCGACCTGCGCGCGGTCTCCTGCGTGGCCGGGAACACGGACGTGGACCAGGTGGTGCGGAACACGCTGACCGTCCTGGAGGAGGCGGGCGCTCCCGCCGAGCCGGTCGCGCGGGGTGCCGAGCGGCCGCTGCTCGAACCGCTGCGCACCGCCCACCATGTGCACGGCGAGGACGGCATGGGCGACCTCGGGCTGCCCGCGCCGGCCCGCCGGCCCGTCGACGTGGACGCGGTGACGTTGCTCCGCCGCGAGATTCTGGCCTGCGACCGCCCGGTCACCCTGATCCCGACGGCACCGCTGACGAACATCGCCCTGCTGCTGCGCACCCACCCGGAGGTCACCCGCAACATCGAGCGGATCGTGTTCATGGGCGGCGCGGTGGGCACCGGAAACGCCACGCCCGTCGCGGAGTTCAACGTCTGGCACGATCCGGAGGCCGCCGCCGTCCTGCTCACCGCGGGGGTGCCGATCACGATGTACGGGCTCGACGTGTTCCAGCGGGTGCTCGTGCCGGAGGCGGACGTACGGCGGCTGTGCGGGCGCGAGGAGCCCGGCGCCCGGCTGGCCGGACGGCTGCTGTCCCACCGCGAGCCGGTCACCGGCGACGACGTCCCGTTCGGCGGGCTCGGCGACGCGGGCACGGTGTGCTCGGTGGCCGACCCGGAGGGACTGACCACCCACCGGCTGCCGGTGGAGGTGAACCTCGCGCCGGGCCCGGCCCGCGGGCAGACGGTCGTCGACCGGCGCCCGCGGCCGGGCGAGGCGGAACTGCACGGCGAGGCCCGCGAACAGACCCTCGTGGACGTGGCGTTGGACATCGACGCCGAGCGGTATGTCCGGCTGTACCTGGCCACCGTCGAGGGCACCGCGGACGGTGCCTAGGCCGACGGCACTGACTCCGGCCACCGTCGGCAAGCCGTGGTGGCCGGCGTCATGCGAGCCGTGGTGCGGGGGTCAGGAGGACTGCTTCGCCGCCCGGCGCCGGGTGACGACGACGAGCGCCGCGCCGCCCGCCAGCAGCGCCGCGGCGCTGCCCGCGATGAGGCCGGTGTTGCTGCCGCCGCCGGTCTCGGCGAGGTCGCCGCTGCCGCCGTTCGGGGCGGGGGCCGGCGCGGTGGTGGACTCGGAGGCCGACGGGGCCGGGGTCTCGTCCGACGGCGTCGCCGGGGCCGACGACGGGCTCTCCGTCTCGGCGGGGCTCTGCGTGCCCGGAGTCGTCGGCTCCTCGGCCGGGGACGACGGCTCGGAGGACTCGGAGTCGGACTCGGACTCGGACGGGGCCGGCGTGGACGGCGTGGCCGAGGGCTGCTCCTCGGCGGCCGTGCAGTCCTTGGTGCCGCCGTTCCAGGCCGCGATCAGCTTGTCCTTGATGACCGGGCGGTCCGGGCCCTTGGGCAGGTCGCCGTGCTCGAAGCCGTCGTTCGCGTCCTTCTTGCCGTCGAACTTGACCGCGCCGCGGTACAGGTCGACCTGGGCGAAGCAGCCCGCGTCCGGGACGGCGATGTCGAGGGAGTCGGTCTGGCCCCGCTTGACCGTCACCGTGTCGAAGTCGACGAACACCTGCTCGCCGGAGGTGGCAAAGGTCGCGCCGTGGGCGAGGTAGGAGGCCAGGGAGGCGGTGCAGGTCGTGGCGTCGTGCGCGGTGCGGACCTTGACGTGGACCTTGCCGTCCTCGGTGGGCCGCAGGTTCTGGTCGTCGACCTTGACGGCGTCGAAGAAGTTCTTGCCGTCCAGCGAGAACTGGCAGCGGTCGCTCTCGGTGACCGTGCCTGCGCCGGTGCCGGGCTGGTAGCGGCCGCCGTCCTTCCAGCCCTCGCCGCCGGGCGCGCTGTGGGCCCAGGCACCGGAGGCGGCGGCGACGGAGGCCGCGCACAGGGCGAGCGTGGCTACGCCCGTTCCCAGCAGGCGGGTGGCGGAGACACGACTGGCTATGGACATACGGATCCCATCTTGCTCGTGCGCGAGGTGGCTGGTCGCGGGGCAATGGCACGGACCGGGACGGGCCGACGGAAGGCCGAAGAGGACAGCGGGCCCATCGGTCACATGCGCCACAGTGTGAGGTCATGCTCGTGCGTGCGACTGAGCCTGTCAATCTGCCGGGCCACAAAGGGACTTCACGCCTTCATCACACTTGTGTCACATAGGGGGCGACTCGTTCCGCCGTGCGGCCGGTGTTCACTTTTCGGGCCATGTGGACAGACTTACAGAGTTGTGGACAGAGTTCTCGTCTCGCCCGCAGGCATCCGTACGTCCGCGTACGCACCGAAGAGGAGACCGCGTGACCGATCACTCCACCACGCACGACTCCCCGCAGGACACCGCGTCCGACCTGTCGTCCAGGAACCCGGACTGGTGGCGGCAGGCCGTCGTCCACCAGGTCTACCCCCGCAGCTTCGCCGACTCCGACGGGGACGGGCTCGGCGACCTCCGCGGCATCACCGGGCGGCTGCCGCACCTCGCCGCCCTCGGTGTGGACGCCGTGTGGCTCAGCCCCTTCTACCCCTCCGAGCTGGCCGACGGCGGCTACGACATCGCCGACCACCGCGACGTCGACCCGCGCCTGGGCACCCTGGACGACTTCGCCGCCCTGACCGCCGAGGCGCACCGCCTGGGCCTGAAGGTGATCGTGGACCTCGTCCCCAACCACACCTCCCGCCTGCACCCCTGGTTCCAGGAGGCGCTGCGGTCCGGCCCGGGATCCCCGGCCCGCGACCGCTACGTGTTCCGCGACGGCCGCGGCGCGCACGGCGAACGCCCGCCCACCGACTGGCCGTCCGTCTTCGGCGGCAGCGCCTGGCGGCGGGTGCCGGACGGGCAGTGGTACCTGCACTTGTTCGCGCCCGAGCAGCCGGACCTGAACTGGGGCAGCGAGGAGGTGCGCGCCGACTTCCGCACCACGCTGCGGTTCTGGGCCGACCGCGGGGTGGACGGCTTCCGCGTCGACGTGGCGCACGCGCTCGCCAAGGACCTCGACGAGCCGCTGCGGGACGTCGGGGACATCGGCGCCACCGGCGAGGGCGCGCTGCTGCTCGTGCCGCCCGGCAGCCATCCGTACTACGACCGGGACGAGGTGCACGAGATCTACCGTGACTGGCGGCGGATCCTCGACTCCTACTCCCCGCCGCGCACGGCGGTCGCCGAGGCCTGGGTGCCGGGTGCCCGGCGCGCGCTGTACGCCCGGCCCGACGAACTGGGCCAGGCCTTCAACTTCGAGTATCTGCAAGCCGGATGGGACGCCGAGCAGCTGCGGCAGGTCATCACCGAGTCCCTGGCCACCGCGCGGGCCGCGGGTGCTTCGGCCACCTGGGTGCTGTCCAACCACGACGTCGTACGGCACACCTCGCGCCTGATGCTCCCGGCCGGCACCGACGAGAACGCCTGGCTGCTGTCCGGCGGCCGCGTCCCGGCCGTCGACGAGGCCGCGGGGCTGCGGCGCGCCCGCGCGGCGACGCTGCTGATGCTGGCGCTGCCCGGCTCCGCCTACCTCTACCAGGGCGAGGAGCTGGGGCTGCCGGAGGTCGCCGACCTGCCGGCCGAGGTCCTCCAGGACCCGGTGTGGGAGCAGACCGGCCACACCCGCAAGGGCCGCGACGGCTGCCGGGTGCCGCTGCCATGGAGCAGCACCGGACAGTCGCACGGCTTCGGACCCGGCGCCGCCTGGCTGCCGCAGCCGCCGGGGTTCGCCGCGTACGCCGTCGAGGCGCAGGACGGAGTGGAGGGTTCGACCCTGGAGCTGTACCGCTCGGCGCTGCGGCTGCGCCGCAAGCTGCTGGAGGGCGAGTCGCTGACCTGGGTGGAGGACGGACCGGCCGGGGTGCTGGCGTTCGCCCGCTCCGGCGGCCGGCGGTGCGTCACCAACCTGTCGGACCGCGCCGTGCCGCTGCCGCCGGGGGAGGTGCTGCTGAGCAGCTCCGCCCTGACGGGGCGCCGGCTGGACCCGGACACCACCGTGTGGCTCGCGTAGGGCCTCTCGTTTGGACCATGCCGGGCTCGCGGGGTCCGGGTCCCCGCGCGCGGGCTTCCTCCCGCGCGCGGGTTCCGGCTCAGCCCGCCGCCGGGCTGGGGCTCGGGTCGCCGGGCAGCACGAGCGGGCTCGACGTGGCGTTCGGCGGCGGGGTGAGTACGACCTCGGGCTGTCCGCCGGAGGGGGGCGGCGGGGTCAGGTCCGAGTTGGGCAGCTTGGGCGGGGTCGTCTGCATGAAGAGCACCTGGTCGAAGTTGACCAGGCCGGTGTCCTCCATGACCGTGATGTGGTCCAGGACGGTGGCGTTGGCCTGGTTGGCGAGCTCGCGGACCAGGTCGTTCTTGGTGGTGGAGCGGATCTTCGCGATGGTGTTGAAGATCGAGCCGTGTGTCACGCGCAGGATGTTGGCCATGTCGGAGTCGAACTGCTTGCCGTCGTCCCCGGCGAGCTGGGTGACGAAGCCCTGCTGCTGCGGGCTGGCCACGTTCGGCAGCGTGATGTTGAGCAGAGGCGCGATCCTGCGGCAGCTCACGTCCAGCGCCGCGTGCCCGTCGATCAGGTGCTCACCGGCCCTGACGACCTCCTTGGTGGTCCCCTTCTTCACCGCCATCTCGCCCACGGGGTACTCCCACAGCCCGGCCGCGCGCACCTTGACCACGAAGTCCCGGTCCGACTCCGTCAGTGGACCCCACTGGGTCTGGGAGATGACCCGGGAGCCGTCGCTGGAGACCTTCTCCAGGCCCAGCATGCCCGGGTAGGCGAGCGCGACCAGGGTCAGACTGAGCGCCCCGCCCACGAAAAGAGTTCCCGTCGCGTTCCGCGAAAAGCGCACCGTGCCTCCTGCCCGGTCAAGGTCCCGCCGTGGGCGGTTCGAACACCCACATGTACGGGCCGGGAAGCCCGAAGAACCTTTTGATTCGGTAAAAAATATCGAACACGACGTGAGACTGCTCACGCGGGTGAGCAGTTCGGCATTCCTTGATGGCGGTCGCGTCCAAGTCCCCTTTCATACATCAAGGTTGACGAAATGTTGACCCGTTGTGGGGAGAGCTCTGGGGAAAGCCCGACCTACATTCGGCCGCATGCCCCCACAGCCCCGCGGTGTGCCCACCGCGCTCCCCGTCCTGCCCTACCGCAAGCCCACCAAGGGCCGTGACTACTGGGTGCTGGACGACGTCCTGCCCGACGCGGACGCCGTACGGCAGCGCTGCCTGGCCGCGGACGACTGGGTGAAGGGCTACCCGTACACCTCCGAGACCTGGCCCGGACTGCGGACCATGCCCGGTCTTGAGCCGTCCGAACTCGCCCGCGTCGAAAGGCTGGTGAGGAAGGCGACCGGGGCGAAGGAGCTGTGGGTGCAGCAGGCGCCGGGCGGCGGCACCCTCAACCACAACTGCGTCCAGGTGGTGGGCGAGGGCGAGAGTGAACCGAGGCCGCACACCGACTCGCGGGCGCTGTGCCGGTACGCCGCCGTCCTCTATCTCAACCCCTCGGTGCCCAAGGACTGCGGGACCAGCTTCTACCGGCAGCGTCTGCCCGGCGGCCGGCTCGGCGGCAACGTCGTGCAGCCCCCGCACCAGAACCTCGTCGAGGCCCTGGGCACGCGGTTCGTCGCGCCGGACGCCTTCGAGGAGGACGTCCGCGTGCCGCACAAGGCCAACCGGCTGCTCCTCTACCACGCCAACCTCGTGCACAGCGCGACCGGCTACTGCGGCGGGAGCCTGGAGGACAAGCGCATGACGGCGGTCTTCTTCTGGATGGCCTGACCCGGTAGCGGCACGCCGGCACGAGGCGGTGGCGGTAAGCGAACCGCCGGGTACGGGTACCCGCCCCTCCGTGGCACCCGTGCGGCCCCGCGGGGTGCCCGCCGCATCGACCAGGAGGAGCCAGGAGGAGGACGACATGACCGACACCCGTACCGTGGGCGTCCTGGGCACCGGGATCATGGGCTCCGCGATGGCCCGCAACCTCGCGAAGGCCGGACACACCGTCCGGGTGTGGAACCGCACCCGGGCCAAGGCCGAGCCCCTGGCCGCCGACGGCGCGCACGTCGCCGGAACCCCCGCCGAGGCGGTGCGCGACGCCGACGTGGTCCTGACGATGCTCTACGACGGCGGCACGGTGCTCCGGGTCATGCGCGAGGCCGCCCCCGCGCTGGGCCGGGGCACGGTCTGGGCGCAGTCGACCACGGTCGGCCTGGAGGCGGCCGGTGAGCTGGCCGCCCTCGCCGACGAGCACGGCCTGGTCCTCTACGACGCCCCGGTGCTCGGTACCCGGCAGCCCGCCGAGGCGGGCCGGCTGACCGTGCTGGCGGCGGGGCCCGCCGAGGGCCGGGAGACGGTGACGCCGGTGTTCGAGGCGGTCGGCTCCCGCACGGTGTGGACCGGCGAGGACGCCGCGGCGGCCACCGCCACCCGGCTGAAGCTGGTGGCCAACAGCTGGGTCGTCGCGGCCACCGCGGCGACCGGGGAGGCGCTCGCCCTGGCCAAGGGACTCGGCGTGGACCCCCAGGACTTCTTCGACCTCATCGCCGACGGCCCTCTCGACATGGGCTACCTGCACGCCAAGGCCGGCGTCATCCTCGACGACGCGTACCTGCCCCCGAGCTTCGCGGTGGCCACCGCGGAGAAGGACGCCCGCCTGATCGTCCAGGCGGGCGAGGCCCACGGCGTCCGCCTCGACGTGGCCGCCGCGAGCGCCGAACGCTTCGCCCGCGCCGCCGCGCGCGGCCACGCCGACGAGGACATGGCCGCGGCGTACTTCGCCAGCTTCGACGACTCCGGGGAGGCCTAGCCCAGGCAGACCACGAGCAGGCAGAGGTGGGACGGCGACTTGGGGTTGTCCGTGGGGCTCGTCTGCGGGGTCTGCTGGGCGGTGCCGTCGGACGCGGTGGACGCGGTGGACCCGGGCGCCGTCCGCTGGGTCGCCGTCGAGGAGGACCGCGAGGCCGACTGGCCGGACTGACCGGACTGACCGGACTGCCCGGACTGGGCCGACCGGTCCGCCGGAACCGACTGGGCCGGCCGGTCGGCGGAGGCGGAGCTGCCGGCGTCCGGTGCCGTGGCGCCCTGCTGCGGGGCGGACGGCTCTGTCCGGGCCGGCGCCGCGGGCACGTCGGAGGGTGCCGACGGGTCCTGCGCCGTGCGGGGAACGGCGGCGTCCGGGCGTACGTCCTGCGGCGTGGTGCCGCGCGGCGCCGACCGCTGGTGCCGGCCACCGGCCGCGGGTGAGGTCTGCCGGGCGTCCGAGGGCGTCGCGGCCGGGTCGCCGGGCTGCGCCGGCCGGCTGTCCCCGACGGTGCCCGTGTGCGGGACCTCCGGTGCCGGGGCCGCCTGCGTGCGGTCGGTGGAGTGCCGGTCCATCGAGGCGACGGTCAGGCCGCCCCCGACGAGGGCGACGGCGGTGGCCACCAGGGCCCTGCGCTGGGTCTTCTTCCAGCGGGCCAGTTGGCGGCGCCGCGCCGCCCGCCCGGGCCGCTGCCGTGACGGTGCGTCCGGCACGTCGGCGGGAAGCCCCGTGGGCGTGTCGCCGGGGACATCGGCGGGGTTGCCGACGGGTGCGAGGCCCGGAGCGGAGCCCGCGGCCCCGCCCGCCGCGACGCCGGCTCCGAGAGCCGTCGCGGAAACGGCCGCGGTCCCGGTCGCTGTATGGGTCGTGAGGGGCGCCGTGAGGTCCGGTGCTATGTCCGGTGCGTACGCACCGCAACCGGGGCACACCAGGGCGCCGTTGAGGTGCCTACGGCACGTGGAGCAGTAGTCCATCCGGTCTTCCTGACTAGGCCTGCCGAGCGGCCAGTCACGCTAACAAGGCTCGCGATGGACTGTGTGCAGCCTGTGTGACGCTCCTGCACGGATTCCCGGCACCCCGACCGGCCGGGCCGTCAGGCCCGGTCGGTCAGCTCGTCGGCGTACACCTGCGACAGCGGCTGCGGACCCACGTACTGCTGGCAGTTGCACTGCCCCGGCTCGAAGCGCAGCGGCTTCTTGTTCTCGTCCCAGGCCGTCGGCACCTCGACGCGCTCGTGGCACCGGCCGCTCTTGTCGTGCTTGGCCAGATGGTGGGTGCACCCGCACACCGGCTCCGGCGGCTTGTGCGCCGCCTCGACGGCCAGCCGCTCCGCCTTCGCCGCCTCCATCAGTTCGAGCTTGCGCTCGTGCCGGTTGCGCAGCGCGGTGCGGATGTTGTCCCCGAGCCAGGCGAAACCGCCGGTCCAGAAGACGATCAGCACCCACCAGATCCAGCCCATCGGCCCTCACCCTTCCCCCCGTGGAGTTCCTCGTGATTTTAGGAGGAATCCCGGATGTTCGCGCCTGGCAGGGCCGGGTGGCGTCGCGGACGCGGCGGCCGGGGGTGCGGATACGGGCCTGTCGGCGCGCCTGCCGGGGCACCCGCAGCCGCCGGGGCAGCCGCCGGAGCCGGGATCCGCCGCCACGGCACCAGCACGGCAGCCCGGCGCGGCAGCCATCCAGGGCCGCGGCCGTGAAAGAGCGCGAGGACGACCGCCGCGGCCACCGCGATCAGGTGTTCACGCCCGGCCAGGTTGGGCTTGACCACCGACTCCACCACCATCGAGCCGCCGGTCAGGAGGAACACGACCGGGGCGCGCCGCACCACGGACAGGTAGGTGAACAGCCCCACCACGGCGGCCGAAGGGCCGGTGTCGAGGATCCGGCCGGTCTCGGGCGGCAGCCCCAGCCCCCACCAGCCGGGCCCGATCGCGATCATCAGCCGCACGGTCAGGGTGCCGGCCAGGGTGGTCGCGTACGAGATGAACAGTGTCCGGCCGCGGCCCAGGGTGAGTTCGGCCAGCGCGAAGGCGAGGAACAGCTGGGTGATGCCGGCCCACACCGGCAGGTCGAGGGCCGGGACGTACAGGGACACCGGGGTGCGCAGCAGGGCCAGCCACAGCGGCAGGTCGGCCTGGACGCCGCCGGCGATCCGTACGACCGCCTCCCCGGCCGGCCGCTGTGCCACCGCGTGGAAGAAGACCACGCCGAAGGCCGCCACGAAGGCCAGCACCAGCCCGGACAGCCCCCGGTGCGCCAACCGCCGTACGGGGTCGACGACGATGCCGTGCCACTCGGCGCGCAGCGTCCGCACGGTGAACCGCGCGAACCGCACCGCCACATCACGCACCCGTACCGGTGCGTCGCCCGCCGGCCTGCCGCCCGTCGCCGCGCCGTTCGCCGGTGGGCCGTCCGGTGGCCGGACGGCCCACTGTCCGCGGTCCCGCCGCCCGGCGTCCCCCGGTCCCCCCGGACGCTCCGGACGCTCCGCCCAATCCCTTGTGTCCCTCGTGTCCCTCACACCGCTGTGCTGCTGCACCGCTGTCCGGCTCCTTAGCAGTTCCCCCACCTCGTGCGCACAACCGTATGGACCGTAATCCAGGCCGCCGCGTTGCCACAGACGGCCTCACAGCGGCGGCAGGGGCCGCGGCGGGGAGCGCCGCGCGGGGGCCGGCGGCGGGTGCGGGGGACGGATCAGCCGGCGCGCTGCTGGCAGGGCACGCAGCAGCGTGCGTACGGCAGGATCTCCAGCCGCTCCACCGGGATGGGCTTGGCGCAGTCCTCGCAGTTCCCGTAGGAGCCGCCGTCCAGCCGCGCGAAGGCGGCCTCGATGTCCTTCAGCGCTTGCTTCAGGGCGTTCTTCTGCGCGGTCAGGAGGTCGTCGGCCTCCTGACCGCCCTCCTCGCCCTCCTGGACGGCCCGCAGTTGGGCGAGGCGGGAGTTGCGCTCGTGTTCGAGGCGCTGCCGGGCATCGTGCGCGCTCAGGCGCTCGGCCGCGGAGGCACTGCTGGTGGTCTCCCACGACATCGGCGATACGGTCCCTTCAAGCAAAAGAGCCGGTGACGAGGGGGGCCGCGGTGACGTACGGCCCCCCTCCTGACCCTCCAGCGTGGCCGCGCGCGGAAGCGGCGGCCATCGGTCGCAGTACCCATTTCCGGCGGGCGGCGGGGTGCACCGCCGCCCGCCGTCCGGGTCTCAGACCCGCGCCGCCGGTGCGTCGCGCTGTGCGGGCCTGCCACCGCCCGAGCCGCCGCCCGGACCGCGGCGCCGGCCGCCGCGCTGGTGGCGATGCAGCTCGATGGCGAGCGGGGATGCGGTGAACACCGAGGAGTAGGTGCCGACCACGAGCCCGATGAGGAGGGCGAGCGCGAAGTCGGTCAGCGAGTCCCCGCCGAAGAGCGTCAGGGAGATCAGGATCAGCAACGCGCCCATGCCCGTGTTGATCGTGCGGGGCAGCGTCTGCAGGATTCCCTGGTTGGTGATCTGCTCCAGCGACGTCTTGCGGTCGCGTCCGAGCAGTTCCCGGATGCGGTCGAACAGGACCACCGAGTCGTTGACCGAGTAGCCGATGACGGTGAGCAGGGACGCCAGGAACACACCGTCGATGGGCTTGCCGAGCCATGCGAAGACGCCGACGAGGATGACGACGTCGTGCGCGAGAGCGGCGACCGCCGCGGTGCCGAACAGCCAGCGGAAGCGGGCCGCGAGGTAGAGCAACTGGGCCCCGAGGGCGACGCCGAGGGCGATGAGCGCGTTGCGGCGCAGTTCCTCGCCCAGGCTCGGGCCGATCAGCTCGTCACGGACCTTCTCGGTCTTGCCGCCGAGTTCGCTGATGGTCCCGGTGACCTTGGCGGCCTCGGCGTCGGTCAGGTCCTCGGTGCGCACGGTCAGTCCGTTGTCGTTGGACGACTGCACGAGCGCGCCGGGGAAGCCCGCGTCGGCGAGGGCGGTACGGGCCCGGTCGGGGTTCACGGGGGTCGTGGTGGTGTACTCGATCAGCCGGCCGCCGGTGAACTCCAGGCCGAAGTTCAGGCCCCGGGCCGCGATGCCCGAGCCGGCGAGTACCAGCAGGACCGCGGAGACGGCCAGCCAGCGACGCGGGTGGCTCATCAGGTCCGGGTTGCGGCGCGTGACCAGATCGCGGACCCGCCCGGTGGTCGCCAGGCCGGTGAGCAGGTGGCGGCGGCGCACCCAGGCACGTTCCACGGCGAACTCGGCGAGCACCCGGGTGATCACCAGCGCGCTGATCATGGACGCGGCGACACCGATGGCGAGGGTGACGGAGAAGCCGCGCACCGGGCCGGTGGACAGGAAGAACAGCAGTCCGGCCGCGATCAGCGTGGTGATGTTGGAGTCGGCGATCGCGCTGAAGGCGTTGCGGAATCCGGCGGTGAGGGCCGAGCGCGGGCTCGGCCGGTGCATACCGGCGTACTCCTCACGTGCTCGTTCGAAGACGAGCACGTTGGCGTCCACGGCCATGCCGATCGCCAGGACGAAACCGGCCAGGCCCGGCAGGGTCAGGGTGGCGCCGAGGGCGGCCAGGGCGGCGTAGGAGATCACTCCGTAGCAGAGCAGGGCCACGGCCGCGAGGAAGCCCGTGAGGCGGTAGACGGTGACGATGAACAGGATCGTCAGGGCGGTGCCGATCACCGCGGCCCAGGCGGTGGCCTCGATGGCGCTGGCGCCGAGGGTGGGGCCGATGGTGTGCTGCTCGACCGTCTCGACCGGTACGGGCAGGGCGCCGCCGTTGATGAGCAGTGCCAGCTCGCGGGCCTCGGCGTCGTCGAAGGAGCCGGTGATCTGCGTGGAGCCGTCGGCGATGCCCGTGCCGCAGGCGACGGACGGGGCGACCTGCGGGGAGGAGATGATCCGGTCGTCGAGCACGATGGCGACCCGGCGCGCGGGGTCGCCGACCTGGCGGCAGGCGGCCTCACTGGTCAGCTTGGCCCACGAGGACCGGCCCGCCTTGTCGAAGTCGACGGTGACGGTCCAGCCGGCGCCCGTCTCCTGCTCGAAGCGTGCCTGGGCGCCCTTGACGTCCCTGCCGGTCATGGCGCTGTCCTGGAGGCGCAGCTTCTGCCCGGACTCGTCGGGCAGCACGAGCTCCTTGGACGCCTCGGGTTCCTTCGAGGCGTCGGGTCCCTTCGAGGCGTCGGGCTTCTTCGAGGCCTCCGCCTCGGACTTGGCGGGGTCCTCGGCGCTGTCGGCGACGCCGACCACCGGGTGGAAGGTCAGTTGGGCGGTACGGCCGAGCACGTCGGCCGCCTTCTTCGGGTCCTGTACGCCGGGCAGCTCGACGATGATCCGGTTGCTGCCCGAGCGGACGAGGGTCGGTTCGGCGACGCCGAGCGCGTCGACCCGGCCGCGCAGCACTTCCAGGGCGCGGTCGGTGGCCTCGCGGTCGGCCTTGGTGGTCGCGGTGGAGCGGGTCTCCAGGACGATCTGGGTGCCGCCCCGCAGGTCGAGCCCGAGTCGGACGGGAACGGTGGCGGTGATGTACACGGACAGGGCGATCACGGCGAGGGCGAACAGCGCTCTCCACCGGGATGTGCGTTTCGTGCGTTTCGTGCGTGTCTTGGGGGTCAACGGAGGCCTCCGGCAGGCACGCCGCGACTGCGGCCGACGCGGTCACGGCGGTCGAGGGACGAAAGGGGCGAAAAGGGAGGTGTCAGATGCCGAAGGTCCGCGGCGGCGCCCGGCCGCCGTCCTGCACCACGTGCACCGTGCGGGCGGCCACGGTCACCGGGACGGGACGCGTCCGCCCGGGTGCGGGGAGGGGAACGTCCGTGACGTCCTCGGTGGTGGCGAACTGCCCGTGCGCGACGGGCCGGTCCCCGTGGAACTCCTGCCGGGTCCCGTCCTGCGCCGAGCACACGACGGTGCACCCCTGCCCGGCGTGCGGAGCGTCCACCGGACGCTCGTCGGTGCCGGGGTGGCCGTCGCCGGGCGCGGAGCCGGAGTGCTGTCCGGGCTCGAGGTCCGCGACGGAGGTCGCCGCGGCAGGGGCAGGGGTGGGCAGTGGCGGGGGGCTGCCGGTGGTGAAGACCGCCAGGAGGGCGAGCAGTGCGGCCGTCAGGAAGGCCAGGGCACGGGAGGCGGGGTCGGTGCTCGGTGCTGGGTGCATGCACCGTCCCCTTTCGTGTGGCACTCGTGAGCGGACGCGGATGTCGTACCCGGGACCCCGGCCGGGGAGTGGACAGCCGGGACCCCGGGTGGTCGTGGGCGGGCGGTCAGGGCTCGATCAGACCGGCCCGGATGGCGTAGCGGGTGAGCTCCAGGCGGTCGCGCAGCCCGAGCTTCTGGAGCAGGTTGGCGCGGTGCCGCTGGACGGTCTTGATGCTGATGAAGAGGATCTCGCCGATCTCCTTCGAGGAGTGCCCCTCCGCGACCAGCTTCAGGACCTCCTCCTCGCGGGGCGTCAGCACCTGGTCCGGGGTCTCCTCGCCGTGGCGGACCCGGTCCAGGTAGTTGCGGATCAGCGCGGTCACCGCGCCCGGGTACAGGAACGGCTCGTCCCGCATCGCCGCCCGGCAGGCGGCGACGAGGTCCTGGTCGGCGACGGACTTCAGCACGTACCCGCTGGCACCGGCCTTCAGCGCCTGGAAGAAGTACTGCTCGTTGTCGTGCATGGTGAGCATCAGGATCCGCAGGTCCGGCTTGAGCGCGACCAGTTCACGGGTGGCCTGGAGGCCGGTCAGCCGGGGCATCGCGATGTCCAGCACGGCCAGGTCGATGTCGTGGGTGCGGGCCATCTCGATGGCCTCCGCGCCGTCACCGGCCTCGGCGACCACCTCCAGGTCCGGTTCCTGGTCGAGGATGAGCCGCACTCCCCGGCGTACCAGCGCGTGGTCGTCGGCGAGCAGGATGCGGATCGTGGTCGGCTCGGACATGGTCAGGTCTGCTTCCTGGGAACGACGGGCGCGGTCAGCCGGACCTCGGTTCCGGCCGTGGGGGTGGGGGCGATGTCGAGGCCGGCCCCGATGAGCAGGGCCCGCTCGCGCATGCCGCGTATGCCGGCGCCTTCGTGCGCCGCCTTGATGCCGCGCCCGTCGTCGGTGATGGCCAGCTCCACGGCGCCGTCGGTGTGCCGCAGGCTGACCTCGATCCGTTCGGCGTCCGCGTGCCGGGCCACGTTGGTCAGGCTCTCCTGGGCGACACGGTAGAGGACCAGCTCCGTCTCCGGCTCCAGGGCGGGCAGGTCGGTGTCGAAGCGGCGCACCACCTGCAGCCCGGTGTGAGTGGCGAAGTCGGTGGTCAGCGAGGTCAGCGCGGCGACCAGACCGAGGTCGTCCAGGACCCCGGGCCGCAGCCGGCGTACCAGCCGGCGGACCTCGTCCAGGCTTCCCCGCGTGATCTCCTGCGCCTGGAGCAGTTCGTCGCGCAGCGGCGCGTCCGCCTCGTCAGCGGCCCGCTTGAGCGCGAGCAGGATCGCGGTCATGCTCTGGCCCACCTCGTCGTGCAGCTCCTGCGCGATACGGCGCCGCTCGGCCTCCTGGGCGAGCAGGACCCGGGCGCTGCTCGTGGCCCGCTCGTTCTCCAGCCGGTCGAGCATGGCGTTGAACGTGCGGATCAGCTCCGCCACCTCGCCGCCGCCCTGCTCGGGCAGCCGCTGGCCGGGGCGCAGCAGGTCCACGGTGGTCATCAGCTTCGTCACCCGGTCCAGGGGGGCCAGTCCCCAGCGCAGCAGGGCGGCGTTGGCGACCAGCATGACGGCCAGGCCGCCGACCAGGATGACGGCCTCGGTCAGCACGACCGGCACCGAGACGGTCACCGGGGCCCACAGCAGCAGCGCGGTGGCCGAGCCCAGCACCACGGCGTTGAGCCCGAAGATCCGCCAGAACAGGGACACCAGGGTCACGCCTCCTTACGTGATGCGGTCTGCCTCTACTGTCGGTCATCGCGCATCCCGGACGAGCCGCGGCCCCTGTGGTCCCGACCGGGCCTGCCGCCAGTGTGCCGTCCGCCGGCTCCCGCATGCGATGGGGCCCGGTCCCCATTTCACCCGGTGCGGCCTACCCATGCACAGGTCGAGTGGATCCCCCGATCGGCCGCAAATGGGTTCTGGACCCGATGGGAAACCGCGGCCGGTTCGACCAGGGTTGAGGTGTGACCGACCCCCGTCCCCCGTTGCACAACGAAAGGCACTGACCATGTCGCTCGACGCCGCCCGGACCGAACCCCGCGAGCGCCTGTCCGCTCAGGAGGCCCGCCGGCGCCTTGAACACGCCCGCGGGACCCGGCTGGTCCAGCTGGAAGCCCTCGGCGAGACCGGGCAGACGGCGGACGACCACCTGATGTCCTCCCAGCGTGAGGCCATCATGCGGGTGCTGAAGGAGATCGACGAGGCGTTCGCCCGCGTCGAGGACGGCACCTACGGGTCCTGCCTGGAGTGCGGCAAGCCGGTGCCGGCGGAGCGCCTGGAGATCCTGCCGTACACGGGGCACTGTGTCGGCTGCCGGCGCCGTACCGCCTGAACCGTCCGCCTGTCCGTCCTGCCTTCGTCCTCCGCCCTGCCCGAGGGGTGAAACGGTGAACAACCAGATCATCGGCGACCGCGACACGCACCTGACGGCCGAGGACCTCGCCGCGCTGCGCGCGAACCTCGACGAGCAGCGCCTGTTCCGCCAGGAGCAGCTGGAGCAGATCTCGGCCGCCGCGACCTCCCGCGCGGACGCCCTGCTCCAGCAGCAGGCCGCCTCGCAGCTGGAGGTCCGTGTGAAACTCGCGGCCTCGGCCCGCATGGTCCTCGCCGACGTCGAGGCGGCCCTGGCGCGCATGGACGAGGGCGGCTACGGCATGTGCCACCTGTGCCGGCGTCCCATCGCGCGGGAACGCCTCGAGATAGTGCCGCAGGCCCGCTACTGCGCGCGCTGCCAGCAGGTCAGGGAGGCAGGGCGGTGACCGTCACCCAGCGTTCGCGTGCCGCCGCGGCCACCCGGCACCGGCCGTGGCCGCTGGGCCGGCAGGGGTGGGGCATCGCCCTCGACATGGGCAGCGCCCGCACCCGCGCCTGGGTCGCCGGGCGTGGTCTCGTCCTGGACGTCCCCACGGTGACGTTCCCCGGCTCCGGGGCGGTGTATCCGATACAGCGCGGCACGATCATCGACACCGAGGGCACGGCCCGGATGCTCGACCGCCTGCTCGGCAACCGCCTGCCCCGCTTCACCCGCCCCCTGGTCGTCCTCACCGCCCCGGTACTGGACGGGGTGGCCTTCCGCAACGAGGCCCGTACGGCGGTGGAGGTGCTGCGGCCGCGTGGGGTGCTGACCATCCCCAGCGCGCGGGCCGTCGCCCTGGCCGCGGGCGCGGACCTGGCCCGCCCGCTGCTCGTGGTGGACATCGGCGCGCATCTGACCGAGGTGGTGCTGCTGTCGGAGGGCGCCGTCGTCGACGCGCGCCGCACCGCGCTGGGCACCAGCGACCTCGAATCGGCCGCGCCGGTGCAGATCTGCGAGGCGGTGGCCACCATGGTGACCGCGATGCTGCGGCAGGACCGTACGTCGCTCACCGTGGACGCCCTGCGCCGGGGCGCGCTGCTGGCCGGGGGCGGCGCCCTGCGCCCCGAGATCACCTACCACCTCACCGGCAAGCTGCACGCGCCCCTCAAAACCGTGGCGGCGCCGCACACCGCCGCCGTCCGCGGCGCTGCCACCCTGCTGCGTTCCGCGCACGACCACTCCGCGGACCCGGGGGACCAGCCCTCCGCCCCGTAGAAAGCCCCCGTCCCCACTCCACCCTGAGGACAACGAGGACACGAAGGAGGGCCGCGCCATGGCCGGCGGCATCCCGCGGGCCCAGCCGCCCCCCGAAGGACTGTCACCCGACGACCCGCTCCCCGACGAACTCCCCCGCCGCGTGCTCTGGCGCCTGCGGCGCAACCCGATGCGCCGGCCCAGCGACCTGGCCCAGGCGTGGATCGGCCTCGGCATCCTGCTGGCCGTGCTGGCCGGCACGCCCGTGGCCCTGCACTTCGTCGGCGACACCGCCCTGCGCCACTACGAGCGGGCGGCCGAGCACCAGGAGAGGACGCGGTGGCAGACCACCGCGGTCCTTCTGCACGACGCTCCCCGCCATCCCGAGCCGGGGTCCGAGGAGGCGAAGGAGACCCGCTACCCGGTGCCGGTGCGTTTCACCGACCCGGGCGGGCTCGCCCGCACCGCGAGGACCCACGTCGAGCCCGGACTGCCGGCGGGAAGCCCCGTCGACGTGTGGGCCGACACCGACGGACGGATCACCGAGCCGCCCCTGAGCGCCGCCCAGGTGCGCAGCCACAGCAAGGGCTGGGCGATCCTCGCCGCCCTGGCCGTCCCGGTCACCGGCGCCGCGGTGTACGGCGCCGCCGGGCTGCTGCTCCGCCGCCGCAACCTGGCCGCCTGGGACAGCGCCTGGGCCCGCACCGCACCCGGCTGGACGCCGTCCCCGTGATCTCCGGGGGTGCCGCACCCCGGCCCGGTCGATCTTGATGATGCTCTGTCAGCTCACCGGCATGGAAGCGCCCCCGAACACTGCCGGAAACCGGCAATGTGCGAGGTGGGGCCGGTCGGGCATCATGCCGTGAGGGGAGCACCGCGGACGGTTCCGGTGCCGGGCATCGGCAGATGTCCGTTGCCGGAGCCGGCAGGGGGGAAGTACCGCCGCCCGGTGCGTCGCAGGGGGAAGAGGGGGCTGACGATTCCGCGGCGCACCCGTCTCCCGCCGTCTCCCGGCGCCCGAGCCGCCGGGACACCGCGGGGGGCCGCACCCGGCCACCCGGTCTCTCCCTTACTCACCGTTCCTTACTGTCAAGGACGTATGCCATGGATGTCATCGGCGCACTCGTCGCGGGCTGCCTGCTCGTCGTTCTCCTGCTGCTGCTGTTCACCTTCTCCCGGCTGTTCCGCAAGGTGGAGCAGGGCAAGGCCCTGATCGTCTCCAAGATGCGCAAGGTCGACGTGACCTTCACCGGCCAGGTCGTCCTGCCGGTGCTGCACAAGGCCGAGGTCATGGACATCTCGGTGAAGGCCATCGAGATCACGCGCACCGGCCGCGAGGGGCTCATCTGCCGGGACAACATCCGCGCCGACATCCGCATCACGTTCTTCGTACGGGTCAACAAGACCGCCGAGGACGTCGTCCGGGTCGCCCAGGCCGTCGGCACCGCCCGCGCCAGCGACCGGGACACGTTGCAGGAGCTGTTCCACGCCAAGTTCTCCGAGGCGCTGAAGACCGTCGGCAAGCAGATGGACTTCACGGACCTCTACACCAAGCGTGAGGAACTGCGGTTCCAGATCATCGAGGTCATCGGTGTCGACCTGAACGGCTACCACCTCGAGGACGCGGCGATCGACTATCTGGAGCAGACGCCGCTGACCCAGCTCGACCCCGGCAACGTCCTCGACGCCCAGGGCATCCGGAAGATCACCGAGCTGACAGCCGTGGAGCACGTGCGCACCAACGAGGCACAGCGCACCGAGCAGAAGGAGATCACCCGGCAGAACGTCGACGCGCGCGAGGCCATCCTGGAGCTGGAGCGCCGCCAGGCGGACGCCGAGATCAAGCAGAGGCGGGAGATCGATACCTCCCGCGCCCGCGAGGAGGCCGAGACCGCCCGCGTGGTGGAGGAGGAGCGGCTGCGCGCGCAGAGCGCCTTCCTGCGCACCGAGGAGGAGCTCGGCGTCCAGCGCGAGAACCAGGCCCGTGAGGTCGCGGTCGCCGCGAAGAACCGCGAGCGGGTCATCGCCATCGAGAACGAGCGCATCGAGAAGGACCGCCTCCTCGAGGTCATCGCCCGGGAGCGGGAGACCCAGCTCACCCGGATCTCCGCCGACAAGGAGGTCGAGGCGGAGAAGCGGGAGATCGCCGAGGTCGTCCGCGAGCGGGTCGCGGTGGACCGCACGGTCGCCGAGCAGGAGGAGTCCATCAAGAAGCTGCGCGCCGTGGAGGAGGCGGAGCGCGAGCGCCAGGCCGTGATCATCGCCGCCGAGGCGGAGGCGCAGGAGAAGCTGGTCAAGGACATCAAGGCCGCCGAGGCCGCCGAGCAGGCCGCCACCCACCGCGCCGCCGAGGAACTCACCCTGGCCGAGGCCCGGTTGAAGACCGCCGACCTCGACGCCCGCGCCAAGCTGCGCCTGGCGGAGGCCGTCCAGGCCGAGGCCGCCGCGGAGGGCCTGGCCGCCGTCCGGGTCCGTGAGCAGGAGGCCGAGGTCATCGAGAAGGCCGGCCGCGCCGAGGCCGAGGCGTTGCAGGCCAAGGCACTGGCCGAGGCCCGGGGCACCGAGGCCCGGCTGCGCGCGGAGGCCGAGGGCGCCCAGGCCAAGGCGCTCGCGGAGGCCGCCGCGATCGGCGAGAAGCTGAAGGCCGAGGCGGCGGGCCTGACCGAGAAGGCGGCGGCGATGGCCGCCCTGGACGAGGCCTCCCGCGAGCACGAGGAGTACCGGCTGCGGCTGCAGGCGGAGAAGGAGATCCGGCTGGCCGGCCTGGAGGCGCAGCGGCAGGTCGCCGAGGCGCAGGCCACGGTCCTCGCGACCGGTCTCGAGCACGCCGACATCGACATCGTCGGCGGCGAGTCGGTCTTCTTCGACCGCCTGATGAGCGCGATCTCGTTCGGCAAGGGCATCGACGGATTCGTGGAGAACTCCCGCACCGCGCAGGCCCTTGCCGCGCCCTGGCTGGACGGCTCGTCGAACTTCACCGAGGACCTCGGCCGGATGCTCGGGCATCTGGGCTCGGCCGACGTCAAGAACCTGACGGTCTCCGCGCTGCTGATGAAGATGATGCAGACGGGCGGCACGAACGCCGGTCAGCTCCAGCAACTCCTCGACCGCGCCGGTGAGCTGGGCCTCGCCGACACCCCGCTCGCCGCCCTCAACGGCACCGCCCTCAACGGCACCACCCGGGCCTGACGACCCGCGGGAGGGCCCCGAGCCGCCGCCTTCAAGGGGCGGTCGGGGGCCCGCCCCCCGCGGATCACGCCGCGAACGCGGGGCCGGGAACCCGGCCCCGCCGACGGGGGCCGGCCTGATCCGCCGGACAGGCCTGCCCCCGGGCCCGCACCTCTTCGTGAAGGGACGCACCACCCATGGCCACCGCCCTGGAGACGGGTTCGTACGACTCCGTGGACACCGGAACGTACGAGGTGCTGCGCGACCGGCTGACCGCGCAGGCCGCCGAGCTCGCCCGCGGGGCCGAGCGACTCAACGCCCGACGGGCCGAGGAGTTCGGTGCCACGCGCCTGGACCTCACCGGCACCGGCCGGCTGCGCACCGAGCACCCCAGCGTGCCCCGCGACGTCGTGGCCGTCGGCGACCGCCTGCTGTTCGGATACAACGGCCACCTGCCCGAACCCCGGGTCGGCGACGTCCTCGCACTGCACGACCGGGAGCTGAACCGGCTCCCCGAGGACGCGGTGCCCGGACTCCTCGACGACCCCGCCTTCGTGCGGGAGTTCGAGGCCCTGCACCGTTACTACCGGCAGGCCCGGCTGCTGAGCCTGCGCCGCGTCGAGGACCGCCTCCTCGCCGTCTTCCGGACCGGTGAGAAGGCCGGCGACATCCGGGTGCTGCGCTGGACACTCACCGCCGACGGCCGGGCGGCGTTCCTGGACGGGCGCGGCGAACGCGACCACGTCCCGCCGCCTTCCCACGACTTCGAGTGGACCGCGACCGGCCGTGAGGACCACGTCCTCGGCCGCCACCCGCACGTCTCCGTGCGCGGCGAGGTCTTCGTCTCCACCGTCGGCGGCCGCCTCACCGTCAAGACGGAGGACGACACCGAGACCGGCGAGGGCATCCACAGCGAACCGGTCGAGGAGCCGCTGCAGGCCCTCGCCGACGCGGATATCGCGTACGCGAGCGTGGGCCCGCTGATCCTGCTGCGGATCCGCCCCTACAAGGAGCAGGCCCACCGCCACCTCGTCTTCCACACCCTCACCAGGACCGTGGTCCGCATCGACGGCGTCGGGCAGGCCTGCCGCCGCCTGCCCGACGACCAGGGCATCGTCTTCCCCGGCGGCTACTGCCTGGCCACCGGCGCCCACAAGACCTACGAACTCGGCAGCTCGGGCCTGGAGTTCGAGCGCGAGGTGCGTTCGCCCTACGGCGAGGACGTGCTGTACGCCTTCCACGCGCCCGCCGAGGGACGCAGCCTGCTGCTGTCGTACAACACCATCCGCGAGGAGGTCGCCACCCCGCTGTCCTGCCACGGCTGGGCGCTGTTCGACGACGGCACGCTGATGGCGCTGCGCACGGACCCCTCGGCCGGACCCGACGAGCCGGGCCGTGTGCACCCCCTCCAGTTGTGGAGCTCCCCCTACGTCTCCGACACCCACGCCGGCGCCACGGGCACCGGACCCCTCGGGCGGATCGGCAACGCCGACCTCGTACGCGGCATCTCCGACTGCCTGTCCATCGGCCGCGCCGTCGCCGAGACCACGCCGACCGTCGAGGTGTACGAGGCGCTGGCCGCCGCCTGCGTCCGCGCCCTCGACACCCACCACTGGCTGGACGAGGAGGAACTGGGCGACCTGCGCACCCCGCTGGACGCCGTACGGGCCACCGCCGAGCAGGTGCTGGAGGAGTTCCGTACCGTACAGACGCTGACCCGGCAGGCCGCGGACGCGCTCGAAGCGGCCGCGGGCAGGCTCGCCGCGGTGGTGCGCCGGCTGCGTGGCGAGGCACCGCGCGGCGCCGCCGCGTGGGTCGGCGGCCTCAGCGAACTGCGGCAGGCCCAGGGCCACTTGCTGACCCTGAAGGAGATGCGGTACGCGGACGCCGCCCGTATCGACGAGCTCGCCGCCGAGGCGGAGGCCGACCTCACCACGTTCGGGCAGCGGGCGGTCGCCTTCCTGGCCCGCGAGGACGCCTTCGCCGACCACCACGAGGAGGTCGAACGCCTCGCCGCCGACGCCGAGTCGATCGGCAGCGTCGCCGAGGCGGCACCGGTCGCCGGCCGGCTCGACGACCTCGCCGGCACGCTGCGCACGGTCACCGAGGTCGTCGCCGGCCTCGACATCGGCGACGCCACCGTGCGCACCTCCGTCCTGGAACGCATCGCCGAGGTGCTCGGCGGCGTCAACCGCGCCCGCGCCCTGCTCGACGCCCGCCGCCGTGAACTGCGCGACCAGGAGGGACGCGCCGAGTTCGCGGCCGAGTTCGCGCTGCTCGGCCAGGCCGTCACCGGCGCGCTCGCGGCCGCGGACGATCCGGACGCCTGCGACGAGCAACTCGCCTCCCTGATGGTGCGACTGGAGAACCTGGAGTCCCGCTTCGCGGAGTTCGACGACTTCCTCGGCGAACTGGCCGACCGGCGCACCGAGATCTACGAGGCCTTCTCCGGCCGCAAGCAGGGCCTCCTGGACGCCCGCGCCCGCCGCGCCGAACAACTCGCCGCCTCCGCCGGGCGGGTGCTGGAGACGATCGCCCGGCGCGCGGCCACCCTCGCCGACACCGACGCCGTCAGCACCTTCTTCGCCTCCGACCCACTGGTCGCCAAGGCCCGCCGCACGGCCGAGGAACTCCGCGAACTCGGCGACCCCGTACGGGCCGAGGAACTGGACGGCCGGCTGAAGTCCGCCCGCCAGGAGGCGGCCCGCGCGCTGCGCGACCGCACCGACCTGTACGCCGACGGCGGCCGCACCATCCGCCTGGGCACCCACCGCTTCGCCGTCACCAACCGGCCGCTCGACCTCACCCTGGTCCCGCAGGGCGACGGCCTCGCCTTCGCCCTGTCCGGCACCGACTACCGCGCTCCCGTCACCGACCCGGCCTTCGCGGACACCCGCCCGTACTGGGACCGGCGGCTGCCGTCCGAGTCGCCCGAGGTCTACCGCGCCGAGCACCTCGCCGCCCGCCTGCTGCGCCGACACGGCGCGGCCGCGCCGGCCCAGGCCGACCTGCCGGCCCTGGTGCGCGGGGCCGCGGAGGAGGCGTACGACGAGGGCTACGAGCGCGGCGTCCACGACCACGACGCGACGGCGATCCTCACCGCCCTGCTCTCCCTCTACGAGCAGGCCGGGCCCCTGCGCCACGAACCCGCCGCGCGCGCCGCCGCCCAGCTGTTCTGGGCACACGGCACCACCCCCGGGGCCCGCACGGCCTGGACCCGCCGCGCCGCCTCCCTGGCCCGCGCCCGCGACACCTTCGGCCCGTCCCCCGCCATCCCCGAACTCATCACGGAACTCGCGACGTCCCTGGAAACCTGGCCGTCGACCGATGGCGGCCGCGGGGCGGCTCCTCTGGGCGCGGGCGACCTCGCGCCCGCTGCCGCGGCGTACCTCTTCGAGGAGCTGACGAGCGGGACCGACGGGTTCGTCATCAGCGCCGCCACCCGCACTCTGCTCGACAAGTTCCGCCACACCGTGGGCAGTTCCGCCTACGACGAGGACCTGGCCGCGCTCGACGACCTCGCCGCGCGCCGCCAGCTCGCCGGGGCGTGGCTGTCGGCGTACGTCACCTCCACCGGTACGGAGATCACCGCCGGGGACCTGGCCGAGGCGGTCGCCGCCGAGCTGTGCCCGGACCTGCCCCGCTACGAGTCCGAAGTCTCCCCGGTGACCACGGTCGAGGGCCTGCTCGGCACCCACCCGCGCATCGAGAACCGCACGCTCACCCTGCGGATCGACGAGTTCCTGGCCCGTACCGAACGCTTCGAGACGCGGGAGGCCCCCGCCTTCCGCGCCTACCAGCGCCGCCGCACCGCCCTCGTCGACGCCGAACGCGCCCGGCTGCGCCTGGACGACCACCGCCCGCGCTCCATGGCGGCGTTCGTCCGCAACCGCCTCATCGACGAGGTCTACCTGCCCCTCATCGGTGACAGCCTCGCCCGCCAGCTCGGGACCGCGGGCGAGAGCAAGCGCACCGACACCGGCGGCCTGCTGCTGCTCGTCTCGCCGCCCGGCTACGGCAAGACCACGCTGATGGAGTACGTCGCCGACCGCCTGGGCCTGATGCTCGTCAAGATCAGCGGACCCGCGCTCGGCCACGCCGTCACCTCGCTCGACCCGGCCGAGGCCCCGAACGCCACCGCCCGCCAGGAGATCGAGAAGATCAACTTCGCGCTGGCGGCGGGCAACAACACCCTGCTGCTCCTGGACGACATCCAGCACACCTCGCCGGAACTGCTCCAGAAGTTCATCCCGCTGTGCGACGCCACCCGCCGGGTCGAGGGCGTGTGGAACGGCGAGGCGCGCACCTACGACCTGCGCGGCAAGCGGTTCGCCGTCTGCATGACCGGCAACCCCTACACCGAGTCCGGCGAGCGCTTCCGCGTCCCCGACATGCTCGCCAACCGCGCCGACGTCTGGAACCTCGGCGACGTCCTCACCGGCAAGGAGGACGTCTTCGCGGTCAGCTTCCTGGAGAACGCGCTCACCGCGAACGCGGTGCTGGCCCCGCTGGCCGGCCGCGACCGCCGCGACCTCGACCTGTTCCTCCGCCTCGCGGGCAACGACCCCGCGGCCCGCGCGGACCGGCTCGGGCACCCCTACGCGCCCGCCGAGGTCGAGCAGATCGTGTCCGTGCTGCGCCATCTGCTCAGCGCGCGCGAGACGGTCCTCGCGGTCAATGCCGCCTACATCGCCTCCGCCGCCCAGTCCGACGAGACACGCACCGAGCCGCCGTTCCGCCTCCAGGGCTCCTACCGCACCATGAACAAGATCGCCCAGCGGCTGCGGCCCGTCATGAACGACACCGAACTGTCCGCCGTCCTCGACGACCACTTCACCGCCGAGGCACAGACCCTCACCACGGGAGCCGAGGCCAACCTGCTCAAACTGGCCGAGCTGCGCGGCGCCCTGACCCCGCTGCAGGCGACTCGCTGGGCCGAGTTGAAGTCGGCCCACATCCGCGCGCAGGCCCTCGGCGGCCCGGCCGGGGATCCCCTCACGCGCGCGACCGCCGCCCTTGCCCTGCTGGCCGACCGGATGGGCGCCATCGAGGCCGCTCTCACGGGCCGCACCGCCTCCCGGGCCCGGCACGCGGCCGAGCCCGGAACGGAGGAGTGACGACGATGGAGACGATGACGGCGGTCACCGCGGCGATGGCGGTGATGACGCCCTTCCTGGTCCCGCTCAGCACCGCCACGCTGATCGTGGCGGCCAGTACGACCGTCCTGGTGCGCCGCGACCGCCGCCGTGCCCACGCCTACCGCTGCACGTCGCCGGCCGAGGAGGACTGAGCGCCTCCCGGGCGGCGCCGCCGGATCAGTTCCGCGAGTTGCCGAACAGGAGGCGGTAGCCGATGAGCAGCACGAGCGAGCCGCCGATGGCCGCGCCCCAGGTGTAGAGATCGAAGAAGTTGTTCTCCACGGAGCGGCCCAGGAACTTGGCGGAGAGCCACCCGCCCACGAACGCGCCCGCTACGCCGATGAGTGTCGTACCGATCAGTCCGCCCGGGTCCCGCCCCGGCAGCAGGATCTTGGCGATGGCCCCGGCCAGCAGTCCGAGAATGATCCAGCCGATGATGCTCACGTCGCCTCTTCTCCAGGAGTATGGGTTGCCTGATCGCGTGGTTCCGGATGCCCGCAATGGCCAGGACGCGAGTTACCGCGCCGGTGGTTGCCCGGCCGGTCCGCATCCAGCACATATTTTCATTATTGCGCAACCCTGGAACTGCCGGGGAGGGCAGGCGCGTTGAGTCCCGTGAACACGGGGGACCGGAAAAGCTGCGGAGGAGTTCGATGAGTGTGCCCTTGACCAAGGGCGGCAACGTCTCGGTGAGCAAGCAGGCTCCCGGCCTGACGGCGGTCACGGTCGGACTGGGCTGGCGGGCGGATGCCGGATACGAGCTGGACGCCAGCGCGCTGTTGTGCGACGCGTCCGGAAAGGTGCTGTCCGACCGGCACTTCGTCTTCTTCAACAACCTGAGCAGTCCCGACGGTTCGGTCCGCCACAGCGGCGGCGGCCCCGCCGGTGGCGACGACCAGCGGATCGACGTCGACCTGACCCGCGTCCCCGCCGAGGTCACCAAGGTCGTCTTCCCGGTCTCGCTCTACGAGGGAGCCGCGCGCGGGCACGCCTTCGGCCAGGTGCGCGGCGCCCACATCCGCGTGCTCGACCAGGAGGGCGGCGCCGAACTGGCCCGGTACGACCTGGCGGCCGACGGCCTGTCCGGCGAGACGGCACTGGTCTTCGGCGAGCTGTACCGGCACGGCGCCGAGTGGAAGTTCCGCGCGGTCGGCCAGGGCTACGCCTCGGGCCTCGCGGGCATCGCCGCCGACTACGGCGTGGACGTCCTGCGGGAGACCACGGACGCGGAGGGGAGCCCGGCCGCGTCCGGTCCGGTCCCGGGCCCGGCCTCCGGTGCGGGAGCGTACGACCGGGTCCCGCCGGCCCCGATGCCCACGACGCCCCCACCCCTCCCCGCGCCGTCCGCCCCGCCCGCGCCGGCCGTCCCCGTGACGCCGACACCGACCCTGGTGTCCCCGCAGCCGCCGACCGTCACCGCACCCCCGCACCCCACGAGGAGCCCCGCCATGACCTGCTTCTTCGACCCCGGCCACGGCCCCGGCACGATGAGCGTGGACTGGTACCCGCAGTGGGGCGTACCCCGGCCGGTCCAGGCGTGCGCCGAGTGCGCGCAGCGCGTCCAGACCACCGCACCGCCGTTCTACACCCCGCCCCAGCCGATGAGCCCGGGGTATCCCCAGGCCCAGCAGGGCTATCCGCAGGGTTACCCGCAGCAGGGCTACCCGGCCCCCCAGGGCGACCAGCAGCAGGGCGGCCGCCGATTCGGCACCGGTGCGCTCATCGGCGCCGGCGCGGCCGGCCTGGTCGGCGGGGCCCTGCTGAACGAGGCGTTCGACGACGACGAGCCGGACGTGGTGATCAACAACTACTACGAGGAGTGACCAGCCCGCGCGAAGCGGGGGAGCGGGGCAGGGAGGGCGGGACATGACGGTTACCCGGTCGCGGCGGCGCTGGCCGACGGTGGTGCTCCTGGCAGCCGCCTGCTACGTCGCCGTGCGCGTGGCAGGCGGGCTGCCCTCCGGCTCCGACCCCCGGCCCGTACCGGCGGCCCCGTCCCCTGTCCCGGCCTCGCCCACCGCTCCGGTGAGCCCCTCGGCGACGGCTACCGCGGGACCCTATGACCCCGCCGATTACGCCGCCCAGGTGCGCCGGAGGGCCGGCCAGGCGGGCGTCAGCGCCCAGCTGCTGATGGCGATCCTCTACAACGAGTCGTACAAGCCCCACGAGCCCGGTCTCGAACGGGCCTGGCAGAAGTACAAGCCGGACGCCGCCTTCGGCATCGCCAACATGCACCGTGCGACCTTCGACGCCACCAGGAAGGACCGTGACTTCGCGAACCGCTCCTGGGACGAACTGCCCGACGACCGCGACCTCGCCGTCGAGGCCGCGGCCTGGTACCTGCACGACCTCGCGGCCGTGCTGCCCGCCCAGTGGGCGGCCCCGTACAGCAAGGACGACCTGCTGGCCCTCGGCTACAACACCGGCCAGGGCAACATGCTCGCCTTCGCCCGCGGGGCCACCCCCGGCAGCCAGGCCGGGTCCTACCTCGACAAGTTGCACGCGAACTGGGCCGAGGCCGGCCGGGCGGTCCGCTCCTGATGTCCGGACGAGAGGCCCTACACCCGGGCCCGCGCTGCCGCGCGGCTCGCGCGGGCCGATGGGCGGGCCCGCTTCGCGGTCCTGGCGACGAGCAGCGGGCTCAGTGGCCCGGTGCTCATGCGCTCCACCAGCGGCACGGCCAGCCGCCGTGCCAGCAGGACGACGATCAGGGTGACCACGGTGCCCACCAGCGCGCCGACGCCGACGTCATGCGGGTAGTGGGCGCCGACGTAGACGCGCGAGGCACCCATCGTCACGGCCGTGAGCAGGGCGATGGATCCGAGCCACCGGCTGATGAGCAGCAGGGCCGCCGCGAAGGCGAAGGCGACCGTGGTGTGGTTGCTGGGGAAGGCGTAGTCGTCGACCGGGGGGCACGCCTCGATGAGGAAGTCGTGCGGGAGGGCCCGGCAGGGGCGCGGCTCCTGGAAGACGTTCTTGATCCCGCTGTTGAGGGCGTACGCCAGGATCACGGCGAACGGCGTGGCCAGGACGGCGGTCATGACCGTGTTCCCCTGGCGCCGGGCCCGCCACCAGGCCACCAGCAGGAAGAGCGCGAACAGGCCCATGCCGATGTCGGAGAAGACCGCGACGGGCTCGTTCAGCCAGTGGGTGTCCCGAGCGAAGTTGGTGACGTCGGTGTAGAGGCCGCCGTCGATGGCCGCGCCGTCGAGCCCCGTGGCGGGCGGGGGGGAAGTCGTCATCAGGTGGATCTCCGGGCCATGGGTCCACGTGCGTGAGCGCTCCGGGGAACGCGTGTGAACACACGCGGACGCAGAAGTGGAACCCTCGTGAAGCCGGGCCGTCCGAGGGATGGACGTCTACAGATTGGTAGACGGTAGCAGTTGGTGGTCCGGTTGCCTCAGGCGCCGTCGCATTGCCCGCGAGGAGATCAAGGTCACTCGAAGTGGCGGCGTCGCGACCAGGCGGTCCGCGGGAAACGCCTCGATGACAGGTTCATGCGCCGCCGGGCCCGCTGAGGCCGCTCGGGCCGACTGGGCAGGGGCAGACCCGCCACGGGGGGTGCGAACGAGTCTGCCCCTGCACGATGCCGCCCGCGTACCTCCCCCCGGAGAGCAGACGGCCCGACCCCGCGTGGGGGTCACTTGTTTCAGCGTGGCGCGAGCGCCGACTGTCACGGGTGCGGGTCCACTGACACGAAGTCGACACAATCGTGCGGCAAGACACCCAATCCGTCACTCGGTCTTCGCCGCACCGGCCTGTCCGGGCTTCTCGTTCTTGGCGTTCTTCTTGCTCTGCTCGTTCTTCTCGCCGGCCGAGTGGCCGTTCGGCTGTCCGTTGTCCTTGGCCGGGCCGCTCCCGCCGTCCGAGCCGTTCCCCTTGCCCGCGTTGCCCGCGTTGCCCGCGTTGCCGGCGTTGCCCGCGTTGCCGGCGTTGCCGGCGTTGCCCGCGTTGCCCGTCCCGGCCTGCGACAGCTGGTCGGCGCAGTACGCGTCGACGTTGTCCTCGCCCCCGGCGGCCTCGATGAACCGCTTCCAGGCCGTGGACTCCAGCGCCTTGCCCCTGCCCTTCACCGACGCGTACGCGCGGCAGTGGGCCAGGATGTCCTTGGCCGTGGGCGGGCGGTCCCGGGTCACGGAGGGCGCGGGCGTGGGGGAGCCGGGCCCGGACGGGGCGGTGGAGGCGGACGCCGGTGTCGACGCGGGCGCCGGGGCCCGGGGCGCGGTGGGCGACGGGTGCCGCCGTACCCGGCCGTCGTCCTCCGCCTTCCTGTCGGACTCCGGTGAGCCGATCGCCGCGATCGCCACGCCGCTGAACGTCAGGCCGGCGAGGAGCACGGCGACGGCGGCCCGCACCGAACGCCGCCCCAGGACGTGCCGCGACCGCCAGTCGTCCCGCCTCCGCGCCCGCGCCTGCTGGTGGACGCCCTCCGCCCGGGCGGCCCGGAAAGCGGCCACGGCCCGCTGTTCGGCCGATGTGTCGAGGGACCCGGCGCGCAGGGCGCGGCGGAGTGCGGACTCCAGCGCGGCGGCGCGGGTTCCGTCGTCGGCACCGGACCCGTGGCCGCCCGTACCGGCGCGTCGGTGGTCCACGCCCCCACCGTCGCTGTGTCGGTCGCCCATGCCCGTGTCCATCCCATGCGGTAGCTACTCGTTCGCTCTACGGATCCGACGCCCTCGCTGCTCATTCCGACTGCCTCAGCGTATGGAGGCCCTCTCCCGTCACACCCGGGCTCCGGCCGACAGGGGCCGGGCCAGGGCAGGACAAGACGGGGCGGCGGGGCAGGGCGCGGGGAGCCTTCGGGCGGCCCCTTCGGGCGGCTCCTGCGGGCGGCTCCTGCGGGCGGGGCCCAGCGGGCCGTCTTCAGGCGCGGAGGCCGCCGAGACCGCCGAGGCCGTCGAGGAGCAGCGCGAGCCCGCCCAGGAACTCCTGGTCGGCGCCGACGTTCCGGGCGTGCCGGGCGGTCTCCGTCATGTGCGGGAACTCGGCGGCCGGCAGCTCGGTGATGGCCACGGTGCCCGCACCGGACAGGGCCCCGAGGTGTTCGAGCTGGATGGCTCCGATGACGTAGCTGAGCAGTCCGCGCAGGGCCACGACCCGCCGCTCGCCCTCGACGCCCGCCTCGGTGAGGACGGCGAGCACCGCCTCCGACCAGCGCAGTACCCCGAGGGAGTGGTGCCGGTGGCTGATGGCGAGCGGGACGGTCGCCGGGTGGGCCGCCACGGCGTCGCGCAGCCGCCGCACCATGACCTCGATCCGCTCGCGCCACGGCATGCCGGGGTCCGGCGGCTCGACGTCCACACCGGCGAGTACGAGCTCGACGACGAGCCGTTCCAGTTCCTCGCGGTCGTCCACGTACCGGTAGAGCCCCATCGTGCTCATGCCGAGTTCCTTGGCGACGGCGCGCATCGACAGTCCGGTGAGCCCGTCCCGGTCGATGACGGCGAGGGCGGCCGCGGCCGGCTGGTCCGGTGTGAGTGAACGTGGGCGTGGCATGGCGGTTGACAGCGTACGGCATACGCCTACGCTGGTAAGCGTATGCCGTACGCCTACGGAGGGAGCCCGTCGTGCCCATGTCCCGCAGTCCGGTGAGGCCCGGTTCGATCGTCCAGGAGCGGTGTCTCACCGCCGTCTCCGGCGAGCAGGTCGCCGTGCCCGATCCCGACCGGCTGATCCACCTCCAGTTCCGGCGCTTCGCCGGCTGCCCGGTCTGCAACCTGCACCTGCGCTCGGTGGTGCGGCGGCACGAGGAGATCGAGGCGGCCGGTGTCCGCGAGGTCGTGCTCTTCCACTCGCCCGCCGAAGAACTGCTGCCCCACACCACCGATCTCCCGTTCGCCGTCGTCGCCGACCCGGACAAGCGGCTGTACCGGGAGTTCGGCGTGGAAAGCTCACCCCGCGCCCTGCTCGACCCGCGCGCCTGGTGGCCGATCCTCCGCGCGGTCGTGAGCGGTCTCCGGGAGGTCGTCCGCGGGCGGGAGCGCCTACCGTCCACCAGCCCGCACGGCGGCCGCCTCGGCCTCCCCGCCGACTTCCTCGTCGCGCCCGACGGCCGGGTCCTGGCCGCCACGTACGGCGAGCACGTCTACGACCAGTGGCCGGTCGACGAACTGCTGCGACTGGCGGCCACGCACACGACGAAGCCCCGAAAGCCCGAACATCACGGCTGACGAACAGGAAGGACTCCATCCGACCCAGTCGCTGGACGACACCGTCCACCAGCGCGTGCGGCTCGGCGGCAAGGTCCGGTGGCGGCCCGATAGGAGTTCAGGCGGACCGCGGCACCGGCAACGGGAGGCGGACACGGGCACCTGTCCGCCCGTGAGTCCGTGGGATCGCCGGACGGTCAGGCGGTGAAGTGGTGTGTGCCGGAGCCGACCTGATACACCGCGCAGCCGTCCTCCTGGCGCAGGAGCGTCCCGCCCGTGCGGGTGACCGCCTTCGGGGTGGACGCGGGGATCCACACCTCGGCAGCCGTGTTCGGCGGCACCGTGCAGGTCAGGGTGAAACGGCCGGCGCGCTGCCGCCATTGGGTGGAGACGGGCCCGTAGACCGAGGTGAAGGTGGCGCGGGAGGAGGTGACGGCTCCGCCCGGACGGGGGCGGACGACGATCTCGCGGTAGCCGGGCCGGCCCGCCGAGATACCGGCGATGTTGGCGTACATCCACTCTCCCACCGAGCCGTAGGCGTAGTGGTTGAAGGAGTTCATGCCCGGGTCCTGGAAACCGCCGTCGGTCCTGATGGAGTCCCAGCGTTCCCACATCGTCGTGGCGCCCCTGTCGATCTGGTAGCCCCAGCTGGGGAAGGAGCGCTGCTGCAAGAGGCGGTAGGCGATGTCGGTGCGCCCGGCGTCGGTCAGGACCGGCAGCAGCCGGGGCGTGCCGAGGAAACCCGTCGAGAGGTGCCAGTCCCTGGCCTCGATCAGGGCGACGAGCCGGTCGGCCGCGGCCTTCCGCAGTCCGTCCGGCATCAGGTCCATGGACAGCGCGAGGACATAGGCCGTCTGCGTATCACCCTTGACCCTGCCGTCGGAGGTGACGTAGGCGTTCCGGAACGACTCTCGTACCCGGCCGAAGAGATCGAGGTATGAGGCAGGGTCCTTGCCGAGCTCCGTGGCCATCCGGGCCGCGAGATCGGCGCTGTGCGCGAAGTACGCGGTGGCGATGACGTCTTTGGGGGTTTCGTCGTCGGTGTTCAGCCAGTCGCCGTATCCCTCGGGCGGGCGCAGCAGCCGGACGCTGTTCTTCTCCAGATACGTCAGCCACGCCTGGACGGAGGGCCAGGCGTCCGCGAGGACCTGTCGGTCGCCGTAGGCCTGGTAGAGCGACCAGGGGACGGTGACGCCCGCGTCGCCCCAGCCGGCGGTGCCGCCGCCGAGTCCGCCGACATCCGGCGCCACGTTCGTGAACGCGCCCTCCGCGGTCTGGGCGTCCCGGAGGTCGACGAGCCACTTGGACAGGAAGCGGGCCGACTCCATCGTGTAGGCGGCCGTGGGTGCGAAGACATTGATGTCTCCCGTCCATCCGAGGCGCTCGTCGCGCGCGGGCGTGTCCGTCGGAACGGAGAGGAAGTTGCCGCGCTGCCCCCAAATGATGTTGTGGTGCAGTTGGTTGAGCATCGGCACGTCGGTCTCGAAGTCGAGCGTGGACGATGCTGACGTATACATGACACGCCCGGTGACGGCCTTCGCCGAGGGGGTACCGGGGAATCCGGTCACCTCGACATAGCGGAAACCGTGGACGGTGAAGCGGGGCTCGTAGCTCTCCTCCCCGTGGCCCTTGAGGGTGTACGTGTCGGTCGCCGACGCGCTCCGCAGGTTCGCCGTGTAGACGGTGCCGTCGGGGTTGAGCACCTCGGCGTGTCTGAGCCGGACGGTCGTTCCCGCGGCACCCGACACCCGCAGGCGTACCGAACCGACCATGTTCTGGCCGAGGTCGAACACGAAGACACCGGGCCTGGGCTGGGTCACCTTCTTCGGTGTCAGCTCCTCGGCCACGCGTACCGGACCGTTCTCCTGCGCGACGATCAGGCCGGGGCCGACGTCGCCGGCCTCGCGTACGCCGGGCCAGCCCCCGTCGTCGAAGCCGGGTGAGGTCCAGCCGGGGGTCTCCTTGCGGGCGTCGTACGTCTCGCCACCGTGGAGGTCGGCGGCGACGATCGCCCCGGAGACGGCCCGCCAGCCGGCGCCCGAAGTGATGCGCTCGCTCGTCCCGTCCGCGTACTCCACCTCCAACTGCGCCAGCAGAGCCGGGTGTTCGCCGTACTGATGAGGGCCGAACATGCCGACGTCGCCCGCGTACCAGCCGGGCGCGAGATACACCCCGATGGCGTTGGCGGCACCGGGCCGCAGGAGCGTGGTGACGTCGTACGTCTGGTAATGGACGCGGGTGCGGTAGTCCGTCCAGCCGGGAGCGAGCTGGTCGCGGCCCACGCGGCTGCCGTTGAGGTGGGCCTCGTAGAGGCCGAGCGCCGTGGCGTACAGCCGTGCGCGGGACACCTTCCGGTTGCGGAGCCGGAACTCGTGGCGCACCTGCGTGACGGCGTACGTCACCGGGACGACCCTTCCCCAGGGCCCGCCGCCCCACGGCGCCGCCACCATCGCCGCCGGCCAGCCGCCGTCGTCGAAGCCGAGCCCGCGCCAGTCGGCGGGAGGCTCCTTGTCGGTTGCCTTCCAGGAGGCGTCGGTGACCGTCCTCTGCTCGCCGGAAGCGGTACGGACCGTGAGAACGGCGATGAGTCCCGCCGGGCCCGGGGACGCGTTGGTGGCGGAGACGGCGATGACGTTGTCGCCGGTGTGCACCTGGTCCAGTACGTCGATCACGGCCGGGCGGCGCCAGCCGTCGTTGTCGGTCTCCAGGTCGGTGCGGGCCACCTCGACCCCGTTCACGGAGACGGCGTACACGTTGTCCGCGCTGATGGCGAGCGTCGCCGCGGTGATCCCTTCGGGCAGCTTCGCGATGCCGCGGAACCAGCGGGTGACCGCCGGAACACTGCTCGCCGGATCACCCTCGGGGAACCAGATCCAGGAACTGCCCTCGAGGGAGGGCACGTTCGCGAGGCTCGCCGGAGCCGAGATCCAGTCGGCCGTCCACTGCCCGGCCTCCATGAGACCGGTCTCCCACCACGAGGGCTCGCTCCAGCCGGAGGTCCGGCCGTCGGCGTCCCACACACGTACGGACCAGAAGTAGCGTGTCCGGGGCCCGAGCCGAGGACCGCCGTACGGCACGAGGACGGACTCGCCGGACGTGACCTTCCCGCTGTCCCAGACGTCCGGACGGGACAGGCCCTTCGCGGTGGTGGCGACGCGGACCTGATAGGCGCTCTGACGCATATCCGGCTTCTCGCAAGCCAACGGCCAGCTCAGCCGGGGCCGTTGTGCGTCGAGACCGAGGGGGTGCTGGACGTACTCCACGCTCGGCGCCGTGACACGCAGACCGTCGTGCCCGGAGGCCGGTGAGGCCGCCGCCGGTATCGCGTCCAAGGACGCCGCCGCGACGGTGGCGGCCGCACCCGCCAGAACACTCCTCCTACTGATCACTACGACTCCTCGTCCAGGAATGGATGAATCGATTCAGT
Organism: Streptomyces sp. NBC_01788; assembly: GCF_035917575.1. Lineage (GTDB taxonomy): Bacteria > Actinomycetota > Actinomycetes > Streptomycetales > Streptomycetaceae > Streptomyces. The sequence continues at coordinate 4,187,122 of NZ_CP109090.1, forward strand.
TCAGGTGAGTGTGGGTAACGTACGGGCGGGCGGGGTGAAGGTCAATCAGTGTGCGGGCACTTTCGTGCGCGGCCTGTGTTCGACCGTCACGCGTAGCGGGACCGGCGCGCGGCGTGGAGTCGGTCGATTGAACGGTTTCAATTCAGCGGCCCGCTCGGACCGCTCGAGCCGGCCGGAGACAGGCGCGAGGCGTGAACCCTCAGACGCTCGTCCCGGTGGCGGGAGGAGCGGCCGGGCCCGACACGGACTCGGGGGCGGTGCGGGCCCGCAGGATTTCCTCGACGCCGTCCAGGAACGTCTCGGAGATCAGTTGCGGATCGAAGAGGCAGCCGGCCGCCATCGCGCCGTCCCTGAGCATGACGAACTGCCGGCCTGCGGCGTCGGCGGGCGTGTCGCCGGTCTGCGCGAGCAGGTCGGTGACGGTGTCCAGGAACCACTGCCGGTGAGCGAGTACCGCCCGGTGGACGGGGTGGTCGGGATCGGGATACTCGGCCACCGCGTTGAGGAAAGCGCAGCCGCGGAAACCGGGGGACGCGATGCCCTCCACGATGCACCGGCCGACGTCACGGACCCGATCGGCCGCCGACCGCCCGCTCGCCGCGGCGACGGCGTCCACCTGCCCCCGGATCGCCCGGTCGGCCTGGTCGAGGTAGGCGAGGATGAGGTCTTCCTTGCCGGAGAAGTGCCGGTACAGCGTGGCCCGGGTCACCTGTGCCTCCGAGGTGATCCGGTCGATGCCGACGGAGTGGATCCCCTCCGCGTAGAAGATCTCGGTCGCCTTGCTGAGCAGCCGCGATCGCGCTTCCGAGGTACTGCCGCCTTCTGTGCTCCGACTCATGCGGATCAGCGTACCAAGGGGATGAGGGAGAACGTTCGGTCTTGACAGCGGAGCCGTCAGTCGCCTTGAGTGGGAAGAAGACCGAACGTTCTCCTTCGCGCCTCGCCCGGCGAAGCAGCTGATCGATGAGGCCGGCAAACAGCACGCGGCGAGCCGGCGACGGACGACTCCACTGCCCCCGAAAGGCGCACACGTGAAGACCCTTGAAACCCTGGAAACCCGCGCCACCACGGCCCCCCTGGCCCTGCGCAAGCTGTACTTCGTCCGCTTCGCCTTCGCGGCCGTATGGGCCGCTGTGCTGTTCGCGACGGCCTCGACGCTGGGCCCGCTGAGCGTGACGCTGCTGGTGATCTACCCCCTGTTCGATGTGGCCGCCGCGGTCGTCGACGTCCGTACCGCGAGGGCGAACGGCGGCGCGGCCACCGGCCTGTACGCGAACATCGTGATCAGCACGCTGGCGGGCATGGGCCTGGCGGTCGCCGCCGCGTCCGGTATCCCGGCCGTCCTGCGGGTGTGGGGACTCTGGGCGATCACCGCGGGACTCGTGCAACTGGTCGTGGGGGCGGTCCGACGCCGACTGGGAGGCCAGTGGCCGATGATCGCGAGCGGAGCCATCTCCACCGTCGCGGGCGCGTCGTTCATCGCCCAGGCCGGCGGGGAGAACGCCTTCCTGGGAAGCCTCGCGGGCTACGCGTTCCTGGGCGGCGTCTTCTTCCTGATCTCCGCCCTGCGCCTGAAGAAGGCGGACAGGGAGGGATGACCGGACGCAACGGGACGTCCACCACCGCCGACCGACGCCCCGGCCGCCGACCGGAAGTCCCCGATCCCGAAAAGGACTTCCGCGGCCGTTGCCTCCGCCGTGCGACGACATCCCTTCGCGCTTGCCGAGTGGGCCAGGGGTATTCGGCTCGTCATTGCGACCCAATGCTTATCCAACTCCCCTACATTGGAAGGGAGTTCGCCGCGCAGGAGGGGGAGCGTTGGAATTGATGGTCCTGTTCCTGATCACCGTCCTCTGCTTGGCGCTGCGCCAGCTGTTCGTATGGATCCGCGGTATGCACCACAGAAGGCGGCTCCCTCCCCCGGCCATCACCTCGGCGCAGGCGGCGGCGTGCCAGAACCAGGCCTTTTACGAGATCTGCCGAAGATCCAGAGGGCCCGGCTGGCGGGCGGTCCGCATGGCGGAGTACTTCACGGACCAGGGGTGGAATCGTGCGGACGCGATGCTCATTCTCGCGGAGCCGCTGAAGCACGGACTGATCAAGGTTTATGGATGGCGGTTCGGTATGTACGGACCGACCCGGACGGGCTGGGACGAGTACCGGAAGAACTTCATGTGGTCAGGAGGCAGTGAGGTGGTCAACATTTCCGCCGGATCCGGCGGTTTCGTCGTGGCGAATGTCCACAGCTCTCACGCTGTCGCCCAGGGAGGCGTCGGCAACAGCGCCAAAGTGCGGGATGTCTCCCACCGGCAGTTGATCGACGCGCTGAGAGAGGACGCACGCAGCGCGGAGCCGGACGAGGCCGTACGGGCGCAGGAGTACGCGGACGACCTGGCCGAGGCGGTCCAGACGGAGAACCCGGCGCGGGCGGATCGGGTCCTTGGCCGGATCAACGCCCTCCTGGTGGCGGCTCGTTCGGCCTTCGCGCTGACCAGGGACCTGCTGCCGCCGGGCATCTGAAGCGGGAAACAGCGGAGCCCGGGCGCCACTCGGGCGGCCGGGCTCCGTGGTCAGCGGTGTTATTGCGTTCTGTGCTCTATTCGGTGATGTCGATCTTGTCGTGGGACGGCTCGGCCGACGCCGGTGTCGAGGATTCGACCTGTGCCGGGGTCTTCGCCGTGCCGCGTCCCGCGAGGCCCTGGAGGAGCTGGGCGAGGTCGACGCCGGTGGTGGAGCTGAGGAGTTCCATGCCCTGGGCGACGTTGTCGGCGACCGTGCGCGGGAGCTGGCCCGCGCCGTCCGTGGAGATGACGGTCAGCTTGTCCACGGCCGACAGCGGCTCGGCCGCCTTGGCGACAACCTGCGGCAGCACCTCGACCAGCATCTGGAGCACCGCCGCGTCGCCGTACCGTTCGAACGCGTCGGCCTTCTTGTGCATGGCGTCGGCCTCGGCCGCGCCCTTCGCGGCGATCGCGGCCGCTTCGGAGTCACCCTCGATACGAACGGCGTCGGCGAGCGCCGCACGGTGGGCCTTCTCGCCCTCACCGGTGAGCCGTGCCCGCTCGGCGGCCGCTTCGGCCTCCTTGACCAGGGCGATGCGGTGGGCCTCCGCCTCCTGCTCGGCCCGGTAACGGTCGGCGTCGGCGGGCTTGCGGACCTGGGTGTCCAGTTCGCGGTCGGTCAGCGCGGCCTGCCGGACGGCGACCTTCTCCTGCTCCTGCAGGACCTCCTGCCGCCGGGCGGCCTCGGCGAGCGGGCCGGCGGCGTTGGCGCGGGCGGCTGCCTCGTCCGTCTCGGCCTTGATCTCGGCCTGCTTCAGGGCGTAGGTGCGCTGGGCGATCGCGATCTCTTCCTCCGCCTTGAGGCGGGCCTGCTCGGAAGCGCGCCGTGCGACGGCCTCGGCGATGTCGGCCTCCTGCTTGGCGCGGGCCGCCTCAGGCCGGCCGAGGTCCTCCAGGTAGGAGCCCTCGGTGGTGATGTCCTGGATCTGGAAGGCGTCCAGCACCAGCCCCTGCCCGGACAGGCTGGCCTCGGCCTCCTCCGCGACCTGACCGGCGAAGGCGGCACGGTCCCGGATGATGTCCTCGACGGACATCCGCCCGACGATGGAGCGCAGCGCGCCGGACAGCACCTCCTGGGTGAACCCGACGATGCCGTCCTGCTGCTGCAGGAAGCGCTGGGCCGCGGCGCGGATCGAGTCCTCGGTGCCGCCGACCTTGACGATGGCGACGCCCTCCAGGTTGGCCTTCACCCCGCGCAGCGTGACCGCGCCCCGGACGGCCACCGGAATGTGCCGGCTGGACAGGTCGAGGCTGAACTTCTGCTGCACGAAGGGCACGACGAAGACACCGCCGCCGACCACGACCTTCTGGCCGCTGTTGTCGATGGAGACGCGGCCGGTCTCGGGGTCCGTGGACTTCTTGCCGCGCCGTCCGGTGACGATGAACGCCTCGCTGGGACCCGCGACCTTGTAGCGGGTGACGACCACGAGGGCCAGCAGGACCAGGAGTACGACGGCTCCTATCACGGCAATCAGTACAGGGCTCATATGTGGAATCCCCTCAGCCCTCCCCGGGGGACGGCGAATCGGAACGGATCAGAAACGGACGCGGAAGGAAGACGAAGGGGCGGGCGTGCGGGCCTCGTGGTGTGGCGCGCAGCTTCGACGGTCAGTCGTCGACCGGCCGGACCACGACCGAGGTCGCGGACAGCACCGACTCCACCCAGACCTCGGCACCCCGCGCCACCGGCACCGAACACTTCGCGGCCAGCTTCAGCGGCTGCCCGGCGAGATGCACCAGCACTTCGCCGTACCCCTCGGCCGGAATAGCGGTCACCACGGAACCGGAGCCGCCGACGAGATCGTCGCCCCGCGGAGCGGCAGCGCCCTGCTCCCGCATCAGGGCGCGGCTGAGTTTCCACGTCAGCCAGCCCGTGGCGACGCCCGCCACCACGCCGATCGCCGTGGCCCCCGTGACCCCCAGGCCGGTGGTGCCGAGCGCGATCGCCCCGCCGAAGCCGAGCATGGACACGAATCCGGCGATGACCGGCAGCGACAGCAGCCCGTCGAACAACCCGTCCAGCACCCCGCCGAACAGGCCTTCCAGGATCCCGTCGAAGATCAGCGAGAGCACCAGCAGGACCAGTCCAGCGATACCGAGACCCACAAACCAGTTCATTTGGGCCGCGCTTTCACTCGACGATCTCCCCCGCCCGCATATTGCCATGCGATCGGGTGACAACACATTGCCTGCTCCCGGCAATCTTTACACGCACTTGATGCCGCCTTGATACGCCCTTCGTCCGGACGCCGACGTTCCGCTGCAACTCGTGACGCGGAGTGCGGACGCGAGGCGCGACGGCGGTACGGGCCGCCGCCCTGAAGCCCGACGCCCGCCCTCCCGCAAACCGCGCGCTGTCCGCAGGGCGCACCGCCCCGGGCCAGGGCCGCAGCGCATCACGGCCGCCGCTTCCGTTGCCGGGCAGTGGAAGCGGCGGCGGCCACCTTCGCCGTCGCCCGCCACGGCTACGCCGCCCCGCGCCGGCGACGGGAGGAAGCGCCCGAGGCCGCCATGGCCCGACGGCCTCGGCGCGGAGCGGGTGGTCGGCTCGCGTGCACACACCTCGCGTCATTTGTGTGACTCCTCCTACACTCACCGTCACACGGCGCATCGACACGAGGGGGCCTGATGCTGCTGAACGGAACGGCCGGGCAGGGGGACGCCGCCGCAGCGGGGCCGACGCTGGAAAGACTTCTGTCGGTCATGGGTGCCGGTGCGCTGGAGCTGTGCACGGCTCCGCGGGGCCTGGGGGGCGTGGTCGAGGGAATCACGGTGCTGGACCCGCTGGAGTCGGGGCTGCCGCGGGGGCAGGTGCTGCTGGCAGTGGGCATGGATCCGCAGTCGGCCGCCGCCGTCGACGTCGTGCGCGATGCCGCCGGCTCGGGAGCGGCCGCGCTGGTCTTCGGGCCGGGCAGGTCGGGACGGCCCCCGGACGCGCTGCGGGCGGCCGCCGAGGACGCCGGTACGGCGGTGCTCTTCCGGACGGCGTGGTGCGGCTGGGTCGAGTTGATCGGCGCGCTGCGGGCCGGTCTGGTCCTGTCCGGAGTCCCCGCCGATCCGGCTGTGACGCCGGGCGACCTGAACGGGCTGGCCGACGCGGTGGCGGTCCTGGTCAGCGGCGCGGTGACGATCGAGGACGTGGAGTCCCGGGTCCTGGCGTACTCGTCCACGAAGGAGGACGTGGACGAGTTACGCCGACTGACCATTCTCGGCCGCCGCGTGCCGGAGTGGCGCGTGGCCGCCATGCGGGAGGCCGGGTTCTTCCGCGCGTTGTGGGGCTCGGGGGACGTCATCCACCGGCCGGCGCACGGGGAGAATCCCGAACGTCTGGTGGTGGCCGTCCGGGCAGGCGGAGAGATCCTGGGATCGATCTGGGTGGCGGCCGCGGGCGGCGACCTCCCGCCACACGCCTCCGACACACTGCGGTCGGCGGCGCGGGTGGCGGCCGTACATCTGCTGCACCACCGCTCGCACCGTACGCACGCCCGGCTGGTCGAGGACGCGGCCCGTGCGCTGCTCGACGGACGGGGATCCGCCGGTCTGCTGACCGAGCGCACCGGAATTCCGGCGCGCGGGAACTGCGCCGTCCTGTCGGTACGCCCCGGAGCCTCCTGCAAGGCGGAGGAAACCGTAAGGCTGTGTGCCCTGATGGCGGTGTACTGCGGCGCGAACGACCTCACGCCGGTCGCGGTGCCGGTGAGCCAGGGGGCCCTGGTCGTGGTGGGCGCGCTGCACCAGGACATGCAGCGGGCCGTCGAACAGGTCGCACGTCTGGGGAAGTCACTGGTCCGGCAGGTGGCCGACGCGTTCGGGCCGGAAGCGAGAATCGGTCTGGGCACGGTGGTCGGGACCCTGGCGGACCTGCCCGAGTCCCGCCGGACGGCGGACCTGGCACTGAGAGCCCTGCTCTCGACGGGAGAGCACCGCACCGTCGCCTTCGCGAGCGAGGTGGCCGAGACGATCGCCCTGAACCAGATGCTGGACACGCTGACGGGACCGTCCCTGGCACCGGAGACACCGGTGGCACGCCTGGTGGCGTTCGACGCCGCGCACGGCGGAGGCACCATGGTGCAGACCCTGCGGGCCTACCTCGACCACTTCGGTCACGTGCCGGACACCGCTCGGGCGCTGGGTGTGCACGCGAACAGCCTCCGCCACCGGATCAGCCGGCTCACCGAGGTGTCCGGGCTGGATCTCCGCAGTCCGGACGCCCGGCTCCTCGCCCAACTGCAACTGCGCCTTCTCGACCGCGGTGGCCGGGAGGCGTGAGCATTCGGGCGCCCCCACGAAGAAAGAGCCGCTTCTTCGTGCCCGAGCACCATGGCGGCTGTGGCACGTCCGCGGCTTCGCTCCCCGGTGAGAACCGCGCGGCGGAAAACCGGGACTCCCGACGAAGACACCCGCACCGCTCCGACGAGAGTCTGGTGGTCCGCCCCACGGCAGCCGTGGCGGCGAGAACTCGGCTCGGGGAGAGTGCACGATGAATGGTTCTGACAAGGCCGACCGGCGCGAGCGGATTCTGCGGGCAGCCGTAGAGCAGGGACTCCTGGAACCCGAGACGGCCGTACTGGCCGGGTTCGTCGACCTCGACGGCGTCAACGACACCGTCACGTCCCTGCGGAGCGCGTTCCCCGACTCCCTCCGGGTCCTGCACGCGTTCGCGGCCAAGGCGAACTGCCTGGTTCCCGTGCTCGAGGAAGTGCGCCTGAGCGGCATGGGCTGCGAGGTCGCCAGTGCCGGCGAACTCGCCCAGGCGCTGGAGGCGGGCTTCGAACCCGCACACATCGTGTTCGACTCCCCCGCCAAGACACGGGCAGAACTGGTCCGGGCACTGAGCCTGGGGGTCGCGGTGAACGCGGACAGCTTCCAGGAACTCTCGCGGCTGGACGAGATCCTGGCGACCCGTCGTTCCGACTCGCGCATCGGTGTGCGCATCAACCCCCAGATCGGCGCCGGCTCGATCACCGCCATGAGCACGGCCACGTCGACCTCGAAGTTCGGTATTCCGCTGGAGGACGAGGGCAACCGGCGACGACTGCTCCAGGCGTACCGGGACCGTCCCTGGCTCACCTGGGTGCACACACACGTCGGCTCGCAGGGCTGTCCCCTGGACCTGATCGCCCAAGGCATCGCGAAGGCGGTGGAGTTCGCCGAGGAGATCAACGCCCACCTCGGCCGCCGGCAGGTCACCGGCATCGACATCGGGGGAGGACTGCCGGTCAATTTCGACAGCGACGAGACGACGCCCGGCTTCGACACCTACGTGGATCACCTGCGCGAGCACGCGCCGGCCCTCTTCTCGGGCGAGTACGAGATCATCACCGAGTTCGGCCGTTCCGTGCTGGCCAAGAACGGGTTCACCGCCGCGTACGTCGAGTACACCAAGACCGTCGGCGGACGTCCCATCGCGATCACCCACGCCGGCGCACAGGTGGCCACCCGGACCGTGTTCGCCCCCGACGCATGGCCCCTGCGGATCGAGGCCCACGACCCCGGCGGCCGGGCCAAGCACGGCCGGCCCGTGCCACAGGACATCGCGGGCCCGTGCTGTTTCGCGGGTGACCTGCTGGCACGCAACCGTGCGCTGCCCCTCCTCGACGTCGGCGACCTCGTCGTCGTCCCGGACACCGGCGCCTACTACTTCTCGACGCCTTTCCACTACAACAGCCTGCCCGAACCCGCCGTGCACGGCGCCCGCGTCGACGCCGACGGCCGTGTCACCTTCCGGCAACTCCGCGCCGCACAGGCCGTCCACCCGGCCCCGGCCCTTGCCTGACGCTGATACGCGCTCTCCCGCGTGCCTCCACCGGAGAGCCGACCGCAGCCACTTGGGCCGGGCGTGCCACGAGCGAGCACGCCCGGCCGCCCGGAGAGAAGAAAAAACCCACAACGCCAGGAAAGGCAGGTGTAACCGCCATGAAAGTAAGGTCCGCCCGGGCAGGGTGTTCCACGGAGGAAGCGACACCCCCGGGCCGACGGGCCATCGGACGACGGCTGTCCGCCACCGTGGTGCGCTGCGGCCGAATGACGTGTGACGTCGCGCGATGGTTCTCACGTCGCCGGCGCGTCGCGGCCGACCAGTTCCTCCGCGGCGCGTGCTACGGGACGGGCACGGCCGTGGTCGGTCTGCTGGTGGTGTGGGCACAGACCCGCTGACGACAAAGGAGCCCCGGACCGACGGTCTGGGGCTCTCTTCGCTGGACCGGGCGACGAGAACCGAACCAGCGCTCTCAGCCCGGGCGCGATTGCCTCGGCCGGTCAGGCGGGCCCGTCCGGGCTCCGCGAGAAGGCCGTGTCGCCGGCCATCGCCACGATCGCGTCCCTGACGAGCAGCACGCGCGGCGGGTAACCCTGCGCTTTGTCCCCGGGGTCGTCCAGAGCGGAGGTGCGCCAGACCTCCGCCCCGGTGCGGCTGTCCAGTGCCAGCAGACGGCCGAAGCGGTTGGAGAAATAGACCCGCTTGTACGTCGCCGACACCGCGGGCGCGGACAGACTCTCCATGTCCGTGACCTTCTGCCAGAGTTGTCTGCCGCTGTCCGCCGACACCGCGGTGACCGACCCGTCGGACCGGACGAAGTAGACGACGCCGTCCGCGAGGGTGGCCGCGCCGGTCAGCGGATGTGCCAGCGGTATCCGTCTGACCTGCCCGGTTTCCGGGGCCACCCGCAGCAGCGCGTTGTACGGCCGTTCGTACCCGGCTTCGTACACGTCCTTCGCGGTCTGGGGGGCGAGGAACAGTGGTCGCCCGCCTACGGCGCCGAGCGCTTCCGCCTTCTTGGGCAGTGTGGCGCTTTCGGTCAGGCTGCCGGGTCCGAGCCTCATCAGGTCGACCGGGGCCTGGCCGGACTCGGTGCCCTCCGAGCACAGGGCGTAGGGGACGCCTCCCAGTGCCGTCGGAGTGCAGTACTCGTCCAGCGAAGGCGCCCGCCACAGTTCCTTGCCGGAAGGTCCGTAGGCCACGAACCACGAGGAGTCGGGAGACAGGGTCAGCAGTCCGCCGTCGTACAGGACCGCCTTTTCGGCCCGGTTGATGTCGCGTTGCCACCGCCGGTGCCCGGTACCGGCGTCGAGGGCCACCAACCGCCTGGTCTCGTCGTCCGGTTCCTCGTACATGTAGACCAGCCCGTCGCGAACGCCGATCGGCTGGGCCCCCTGAGGGCGGGTGCCGGTCCGCCACAGGGTGCGGCCGGAGGCCGCGTCGATTCTGGCCGCCGTGAATCCCGTACCGCCGCAGAACAGGTCGCTTCCCTCCGCCACACATCCGGGGCTGCCGTAGTCGAGAGGGACACCCGTCACGTCGTACCGCAGCTTCGTCCGCCACGGCCGCCAGCCGTCGGGCAGTGACGCGGCACGGGCGGTGGCGGTGGCGTCGGAGGCGGTGGTGGTCGTGTCCGGAGCGGACACGAAGACACCCATCCCGATCCACAGCCCCGTGACGGCCAGCGCCGCGCCGAGGCCGGTGAGCAGCATCCGTGCTCGTCGGCGCTTGCCGCTGCCGGTGCCGGTCGCGGCACCCGCGGAACTGGTGGCGGCCTTCCGAGAAGTGGGGCGACGCCGGGGTTTCGTGGACTGCCCGGTCTCAGGGGACCCGGTGGCGTCGGATTCCGGCAGCGCCTGGAGCATGCGGTGTATGTCCGTCAGTTCCGGCCGTGCGGCCGGGTCCTTGTCCAGGCAGCGCTCGACAATGTCCAGGAGCGCTTCGGGCACCCCGCCGAGGTCCGGCGTCCCGTACACCACCTGATAGCCGGTTATGTACGGGCTGTCGGCGTCGAACGGTCCCGTGCCGACGGCCGCGAACACCAGCAGTGATCCCAGCGAGAACACGTCCGAGGCCGGGGTGACGTCTCGGGCGGAGGCCACTTGTTCCGGCGACATGAAGGGCGGAGTGCCGATCATCCGCCCGGTCGCGGTGAGGTTCTGGTTGTCGGAAGCACGCGATATGCCGAAGTCGATGACGCGCGGCCCGTCCTCGGTCATCAGGACGTTGCCCGGTTTGAGGTCCCGGTGCACCAGGCCCACCCGGTGGATGTCGCGCAGTGCCTCGGTGAGCCCCAGCCCCAGCGCGCGCAGCTCCCGCCGGCTCAGCGGGCCGCCCTTCTCCACGACTTCGGCGAGGCTGAGTCCCGGCACGTAGAGCGTCGCCATCCACGGCCGGTCGGCGTCCGGGTCGGCATCCACGACAGGCGCGGTGAAGGCACCGCTCACTCTGCGCGCTGCCGAGATCTCCTGCCGGAAGCGCGTCCGGAACTCCTCCTCCTGGGCATACGGCCCGTGCACGAGCTTGACCGCGACCTGCCGTCCCGAGGCGGAGACTCCGAGATAGACGACTCCCATGCCGCCCGCCCCGAGCCGGCGGAGAAGGGTGTACCCGCCTATGGAATCCGGGTCCCCGCTGCTCAGGGGCGTCATCGCCGATCATCCTTCCCAGCGCCTGCCTGCCTCACGGAGATCAGACTAGGGCCTGCCCCTCCGGGAACGGAGCCGCGCCGGGGGCTCAACTCCCTGCTGCCCCACGAGCGTCCTGAGTCAGGCACGATCGCAACTGTTCCTCAAGGGACGGGACGGATGCGGCCTCGCATGACATGACAACCACTAGCCTGCTGAGTTCGATGCCCTCGGGCCGCTTTATGTAGGACCATCGCTGTCCTGCCCGCAGAAGCGTCTTGAAGAGCAACCGCCGCCCGGAGGCATCGCCTGGCAGTGCCTCATCCGCGGCCTTGACGATCAGCACGCAGTGGTCCGCAGACAACCACTTCAGATCGCCCAGACAGTCTGACAGGGCATCCCAGTTCCACCCGAAGTGATCAGGCAGCCTCAACCCGTTGTAGAACTGCTGGAAGACAGCGTCCGTGTCGCGCATCTCCCGGCCGTCGAGACGCGCTACGTACGTCCTGCCGGTCACGGGAAGCAGTAGATCGACAGGCAGTGCGTGCGCCTTGCTCCGGAACTACCTGCAACCAGGGCCCCGTGTGCACCGCCACGCTTCCTCCTGTGATCCAGACCGTGTACCGCTGCGAAATCAGTTCTTCTGGCAGTGGTGCAGCCAACCTCTCACGCGGGCGTCTTTCCTGGCTCGCCTGCGTGACCCGCCATGCTGCCGTCAGCCTCTGCCAGCGCCTGTCAACGTTGGTCGGCCTCGGACGGCCCAGGGACGGCCCGGCTGCGGGTATTACCGGCCACCGTTTCGTGGCATCACTCGTACACCACTGCTGTGCTCAGGGCCCGTGCGAAGAATGTCCAGTCCCCGGACGGCGGCATCTCCTGGTCAAAGTTCCGGTACCAATTTGGAGAGGAGCTGATCCACGCCGCGAGCGCTTCGAGGTACCGCTCAAGCGTCGGGTTCTCCCACTCGGCGCCGGTATCCCACGCTCACCAGCCCACCACTCTCCCAGGATGGGAGCTCCCCGCGCACGCCACCTACGGACCCGCAGTCGGGAACGGCGCCCTATCCACACGTGGGCGCGCGTCGGTGCAGCGCGCGCGGAGCGCGCCCGGCGGAGCGGAGCGCAGCCGGGGCTTGAACCCGTGAAGAAGGTTGTAACTCAGTCGTCGGCAGGGATGCGCCACAAGGGCGCCGCGTACTGATCTGGGCGGCTGTTGATGAGGAGTTGGCGCAGCTCGCCGCGGTGAGAGCCGCTGAGGTTCAGGGCCTCGGTGATGTGGCGGAAGGTCGTGTGGGTGACTCCGCGGCCGTGTGCCTCACGTTGGAACTGGGCGAGTCGGGGCAGTACGTCGTCGGAGTCGAGCCTCGTCGGTGGCTGCTCGGTGAGCCATGTCGCCTTGTTGCGTTCGTAGTCGATTTCAGAGAAGCCGCAGATCTCGCGGCTGTATGCCTCGGCTTCGTCCAGGGTGGCCGTCGTCATGATGGCGCGGGCCAGGGTGTTGCGGCTGATGGCTTCATCCAAGTCGACTTCGTGGACCGTGGGCCCCTCCTCGGTGAGGGGTACGGCGAAGCCGGCGTCCCGGATTTCGCAGAGGCCGCGGGCTCCTCGGGCTGTCGCCGCGAGCATCGCTGTCGCCTCTGAGGGGTGCCACTCCAGGACGCTGCCGACCGACTCCACGTCCTGCGCCGTGAAGCTGTGGACGAGGGGGCCGAAGAGGGGGCGCAAGTCGTCGGGCGAGACTTCACCGTCCAGTCCCGGGCCTACGACCAGCAAGCGGATCGGGGCGTTGACCTGACAGCACGCGGCGAGGGTGAGGGCGTCGGCGAGCGGGCTCTTGAGCGTGGGCTCGTCGCCCTCGGCGAGGATGTCGCCGCCCACGTCCAGCAGATCGATCGACACGGGGGCCAAGTGGTCGATCAGCTCTTCGAGCTGGCGTGTGACGCCCTCGGCGCCGTGGTGCGGGTCGAGCAGGGCGAAGGTGTGGGGGAGCCCTGCCGCGAGTCGGGGGAGAGTGGAGCCCGCCGGGGCGATCGGCTCGGCCGTGGCCGGCACCGACCAGACGCAGCGGGTGACCGGTTCCAGACCCGTGAAGTTGTCCGCCCCTCGCGGGCCCGGGATCGGGTCGACCAGCAGGCGGTCCCAGGCGTACGTGAGGATCACCGCCTGGTCCTCGTCGCCGTACAGGGCGGCGTGAAGCATTGCGGCGGCGACTGCGTCGCCACCTCCTCCTGCTGCGACGATCAACCGCGTCATGTGCTCAACATTACGGGCTGGAGGCCTGGCGACCAGCCCTGATCTACCAACGCTCCGACGAGGAGCGTCAGCAAGCGAATCCGGCACGCAGCGACTGATCACCGCACACAACAACAAGGCCCAGGTCGCTGACCTGGGCCTGAATCATGGAGCGGGTGACGAGAATCGAACTCGCGCTCTCAGCTTGGGAAGCTGATGTTCTACCATTAAACTACACCCGCGTAAGACGCCGACCAAAGTTCGGGTCCGGCGCTCACTGTACCCCATCCCTGGCCCTCGGTGCTCGAACCGTGGGGCCGGTGTGCGTTTCAAAAGGGGGAGCGGCGCTGCGGGGGAACGGAGTTGGGGCGTACGGTGGGGGTGCGCGGCTGGGGTCCTGTGGGCCGGAGTGCCGTCTGGTGGCACGTCTCCTTGATCCCGTACTGTGGCTTTTGTCGTCAGGCGGCGAGAGGCCAGACGCGGTTCTGGGGAAGGGACTTAAGGGACTTGATGGAGCGCACCGTCGTCCGTTGTGCCGAGGGGCACGTGTTCAGCACCGCTTCGTTCCCGATGCAGCAGGCCGAGCGGCTCGGCCCCGGCCGGCTCATGAGGTGTCCACGGTGTGCCAGGCTCCGCAGCGTGGTGCCTGTGGGACTGCAGAAGCGGTAGCGGCAGCAACGCGGTACCGGCGCGTGGAGTCGTCCTGATTGTGGGGGCTCCGCGCGTCTTGCGTATCCTCGCTACGTGCTTCTCTCAGACAAGGACATCCGGGCCGAGATCGACGCCGGGCGGGTGCGGATCGATCCCTTCGACGAATCCATGGTGCAGCCGTCGAGCATCGATGTGCGGCTCGACCGCTACTTCCGGGTGTTCGAGAACCACCGCTACCCCCACATCGACCCCTCCGTCGAACAGCCGGACCTCACCCGGCTCGTCGAGCCGGAGGGCGACGAACCGTTCATCCTGCATCCGGGGGAGTTCGTCCTCGCGTCGACGTACGAGGTCATCTCGCTTCCCGACGATCTCGCCTCCCGGCTCGAGGGCAAGAGCTCGCTCGGGCGGCTCGGGCTGGTCACCCACTCCACCGCCGGGTTCATCGACCCCGGCTTCTCCGGGCACGTGACCCTGGAGCTGTCGAACCTCGCGACCCTGCCGATCAAGCTCTGGCCCGGGATGAAGATCGGGCAGCTGTGCCTGTTCCGGCTCAGCTCGCCCTCCGAGGCCCCGTACGGCAGTGAACGCTACGGCTCCCGGTACCAGGGGCAGCGCGGTCCCACCGCCTCCCGCTCCTACCTCAACTTCCACCGCACGCAGGTATGAGGGGCGCGCCCACGACATGACCGAGATACGAGAGAACCTCAGCTACGAGGACTTCGGCACCGCCGTGCGCGAGCTCGCGCAGACCATCGCCGACGACGGGTACGAGCCGGACATCGTGCTCAGCATCGCGCGCGGCGGAGTCTTCGTCGCCGGCGGGCTCGCCTACGCCCTCGACTGCAAGAACATCCACCTGGTCAACGTCGAGTTCTACACCGGTGTCGGGACCACGCTCGAGATGCCCGTCATGCTCGCGCCCGTGCCCAACGTGATCGACTTCTCCGACAAGAAGGTCCTGATCACGGACGACGTCGCCGACACCGGCAAGACGCTCAAGCTGGTCCGCGACTTCTGCCTGGACACCGTCGCCGAGGTGCGCAGTGCCGTCATCTACGAGAAGTCCCAGTCGCTCGTGAAGTGCGAATACGTCTGGAAGCGCACCGACGACTGGATCAACTTCCCTTGGTCCGTGCTTCCTCCGTGCCGCAAGGCCGGTACGCCGATCACGCCCTCGAAGGACGCCCTGTAGCGAGACCCCGCATCGAGCGTCGTACGGCCCCGCAGCAGGCGCTGCGGGGCCGTACCTGTGCGTGGTCGGGTCAGGCGCTGGTCAGCGCGGCCTGGCCGCGGTCGGCCTTGACCGGGCCGGCGGCGGACGGCCGGACGTCGAAGTCGAACATGGCGGTGGGGACGTACAGCGAGCAGCAGGCGTTGGGGATGTCCACGATGCCGCTGATGCGTCCCTCTATGGGCGCGGAGCCGAGCAGCAGGTAGGCCTGCTCTCCGCTGTAGCCGAACCTCTTGAAGTACTCGACGGCGTTGAGGCACGCCCGCCGGTAGGCCAGCGTGGCGTCCATGTAGAAGTTGGTGTCCGTGTCGTGGTCGACGGAGACACCGATGAAACTGATGAACTCCGTGTAGCGCGGCTCGACGTTGCCGGGCATGAACACCGGGTTGGTGGTGATGCCGTACTTCTCCATGCCGCCCTTGATCAGTTCGACATGGAAGTCGATGTAGCCGCCCATCTCGATGGCGCCGCAGAAGCTGATCTCTCCGTCGCCCTGGCTGAAGTGCAGGTCGCCCGCGGAGAGCTTGGCGTCCTTGACGTACACGGGGAAGAAGGCCCGCGAGCCGCGGGTCATGTTCTTGATGTCCTGGTTGCCGCCGTTCTCACGGGCCGGCACCGTACGTGCCCCTTCCTCGGCGATGCGGGTGGCGACGTCACCGGTGGCCGTGCCGGCGAGCGCGTGGGTGGCGTCCGGAGGTACGGCGAGGGGCGGGACCCGGTTCGGGTCGGTGTCGATCAGCGCCTTCTCGCGCCTGTTCCAGCGGGCGAGCATCTCGGCGGACGGGGCCGTTCCGAACAGACCGGGGTGGGTGATTCCGGTGTAGCGGATGCCGGGCAGGTGGCGGGAGACCGCCTGCTGGCCGTGGAAGTTCCAGATGGCCTTGTAGGAGTCCGGGAAGTAGTCGGTCAGGAAGCCTCCGCCGTTGGTCTTGGCGAAGATGCCGGTGTAGCCCCAGCCCTGGCCCGCCGCGTCGCCGCGCTGCTGCGGCACGGGACCGAGGTCGAGGATGTCGACGACGAGCAGGTCGCCGGGTTCGGCGCCCTCCACGCCTATCGGCCCGCTGAGCATGTGAGGGACGGTCAGGTCGATGTCGCGCACGTCGTTGGCGGAGTCGTTGTCGCCGATCTGGCAGTCGGTCCAGTCGCGGCACTCGATCCGGAACTCCGCTCCCGGCTTCACCATGGTGGCGTTGGGGATGTCGGGGTGCCACCTGTTGTGTCCGGGAACGTCCTGCTCGCGCATCGACTTGCTCTGGTCCACGTTGAAGAGAATTTCGGGCATGACAACTCCTCACTTCTGATCCGGTGACGTTGGAGCACCCGCGCTGCCGGCCGGCGGAGCGGCTCGGGTCGGCCGGGGCGTTCCACGGGTGCGCGGCCACAGCCCCACGAACATCAGCACGCCGAACACTCCCAGCGCGATGGCGGTCTCGGTGGGGTGCTTCCAGTAGCCGGTGAGCAGCAGCGCCGCGGGAATGGCACCGGTGACCCAGCCCTCGATCGCGGTGATCCAGCCCGTATACGCCCTGAGGTGCTCCATCTTGAGGCCGAGCAGCAGGAAGAACAGGAACCAGAGCAAGGCCCAGTAGAGCCAGATGACCCCGAAGGGGGCGTCGTGCAAGAGGTGGAAATTGGCGTACGAATATCCCAGTGCGGCTATTGCCACAAACAATGAGTAGTAGCCGACGCCGGTGGTGTCGAGGTTGGCGAGCAGGCCGATACCCACGTACAGATAGGTGAATCCGAACAGGTAGATACCGGATGCCGCCAGAATCTTCTTGGGGTCGCCGCCGGCGGTGAAGATGAGGTAGGTCGGCGTCAGTACCTGCAATGTGCCCACGAACAGGTTCAGTATTGCTCCTGACCGGGCATCGACCTTGTTGAGGAGCAGCAACCCATTTATGAAGAGCACTGCGCCGACAAACAGGAGTCCCACATTTCCCACCGCGACGCACCTCCTGACTCCGCGTGGGGTGGAGACCGTCAGGGACGCGGCAGCCGCGAGAGCGCGGGGTGCGGTCGCCGCTCCGGCCTTGTGCGCGAGGGAACTTCGGAGACCACGGCTGGGGCCTCACGGGCCTGCTCCTCCCGTTCGCGGAGGGCGGCGGACGCGCTCGAGGTCGTCGACAGGCCGCGCGAGGAGTACAAACGCCTCGCAGCTTCCGCACAAGAAGGGCAACCGTATGTCTTGGGTGCCGTTCCGATCGTCAATTTCACATCGAAGGGGCCGCAATGGTCGCACAGATATTCGTAAGTGGCCATTATTGCTCCGGAAATTGGCTGGACGCTCACGAACCCGAGCGTGCGGCGCGCTGGAAAAGCGTGTGCCGCAACTGTTTCCTCTCTTCAAGGAGACGTCTCGTCAATGGGCGTGTCAAGTCGGGGAGGGGCCGTCCGCCCTCTCCCCTGCTCCGGCGGTCTGTGGGGTGCGCAACAGCGCATGATCGTGCGGCCGTATTGATCATTCAGGTGCCGCGGGGAACCAGTGGAAGATCCTCTGTGAGGGCGGGGTGAGGCGGCTCACTCGGGATTTTGCTGGACGGGCGCGACCGATACCTTTAGTTTCGATAAATAGATTGATTTTCCTTATGCGGAGGCACAGGCGCCGCGCATACTGTCTCGCAGAAAGCCAAGGAGGGCGGATCGGTGAGCAACATGGACGCCGTGTGGGTACGAGGCGTGAACGGCATTCAGTTGCATCACGTGACCGACCTGCAGGACGCCGGCAGGTTTCTGGGCAACGCGGCGATGGCCCTGCGGGCCGCACACGTGAGGACCGGCACCGACCAGTACGCCGGCCTCGCCGCCGAGCTGAAGAGCCTGGTGGAGCGGGTGCGGGAGCTGGAGGACACCGCACGTTCGGGCATGCACGAGCTGCACTCCACCGACCCCGAGCGGTTCGCCCGCTGCCGGGACGGTCATGAGCCGTGGCCCGGCGAGATCCCGGCGGGGTTCATACCGCGCCACACCTGCAAGGACGAGTGCCTCTACCACGACCGCGGCGTCGTCGAAGCCGTCATGCAGTGCACCTGCGGGCAGCCGCCGTGCCGGGCCTGCGAGATCGGCGGCAAGCTCTGACGAGCGAAGACCGGCGCAAGCCGGCGAGGACTCGCGAAGACCGGAGAAGACTCGCGAGGACCAGCTGAGACGAGCAAGGGGCCCGGCGCATCGCCGGGCCCCTTGTGCTGGTGGGCCGCTGGAACGCCGGAGCGTCAGAACGTGCCGAGCTTCACGATCGACAGCAGTGCGATCAGCTGGATCGCCGAGGCACCCAGGGCCTTGGGCCAGGGCAGGTCGTGGGAGCGGCTGACCATGAGGGTCAGCAGCGCGCCGCACGCGATCCAGGTGGCCCAGCCGAGCAGCTGGACGAAGCCCGCGTCGCCGCCGAGGAACATCGCGACGAGCAGACGCGGAGCGTCCGTCACCGACATGATCAGCATGGACAGGCCGACCGTGGGCTGCCAGGCCCCGTCGCCGCCGAGCTGGCGGGCCAGGGTGTGGGTGACCACACCGAGGACGAAGGCGCTGAGCACCAGCGCCACGGCGGTGATCAGGACGATCGGGATCGCGTTGGTGAGGGTGGCGTTGATGGCCTCCTCGCGGGCGCCGTCGAAGCCGAAGACCGCGAGCAGCCCGTAGAGGAACGTCACGATGAGGGCGGGGCCCCACATCGCGTAGTCGCGCATCTGGAGGAAGGTCTGGTTGGGGGACAGGACTATGCCCCGCAGCAGGTCGGTCCAGTGCAGCCGGGGACCGATCGGACCGGCCGGCGCCGAGCCCGCACGGTAGGTCCCGCTCTCGTTGTACGGGTCCTCGCCGACCGCGAAGGCCTGGGTGTGGCCGGGGTTGTCGGCCGCGTACGGATCGGGTCCGCCCTGCGGGTGGCCGCCGCCGAAGTACTCCGGCTCGCCGTAGCCACCGCCGTCGGCCCGGGGCCACTGGGCGCCCCCGCCTCCGTACGGCGGCCGCTGCTGCGGGTACGGCTGCTGCGCCGGGGGATAGCCGTACGAGGGGGCCTGGGGTGCCTGCTGCCCGTACGGAGGTCGTTGGGTCCGCGCCTGCGGGGCCCGGTCGTTCCGGTCGCCGCGTCCGCTCCTGAATCCAGCCACGTCATCGAACGTACCCGAGCCCGCCGAATCCCGTGCGGGAGCGGGTGTTCCGGCAGGGCTTTGGGTCCGAGCTGTGACATCCCCTAAGGGGCGTTCCGGGCGTTTCTCAGGGGTGTCCGCGGGGTGCTCGGAGACGGCTCACGGGCGGTCCGAGGCGCCGGGCGGGAGCTTCCGGTTCGCCTCCCGGTTCGCCTCCCGGATCGCCTCCCGGATCACGGAGGCGCTGAGTGGCGGCCCGGGGGCCACCGGGCAGGATGGGACCATGAGCGTAGTCAAGATCAACGTACTGACCGTGCCAGCCGAGCAGCGCGAGACGCTGGAGAAGCGCTTCGCCTCCCGGGCGCACGCGGTCGAGAACTCCGACGGGTTCGAATGGTTCGAGCTCCTGCGCCCTGTCGAGGGCACCGACACCTATCTCGTCTACACACGCTGGCGTGACGAGGAGTCGTTCCAGGCCTGGATGGAAGGGCCGATGAAGTCCGCGCACCAGGGCACCGGCACCGGCACCGGCACCGGCGCGGGTGAGGGTGAGGGAGAGGAGCGGCCGAAGCCCGCAGCCAGCGGTTCCACCCTGTGGTCCTTCGAGGTCGTGCAGCAGGCCGCGCCCAAGAGCGCGTAGCGCTCCCGGAGACCGCTCGCGGGAGACCGCTCCTGGAAACACGGCGACGCCCCCGTGCCCATACGGACACGGGGGCGTCGGACGCTGGACGACCATGCCGCCCGGTCGTGCGCCGGCTGCCGCCTACTTCACCGGCTCGGGCTCCGGCTCGGTCTCGTCGGCCGCGTCGCCCGCCGGGTCGACCGGCGTCCTGACGGAGTCCAGCAGCAGCTGGGCGACGTCCACGACCTGGACGGACTCCTTGGCCTTGCCGTCGTTCTTCTTGCCGTTGACCGAGTCGGTGAGCATGACCAGGCAGAACGGGCAGGCCGTCGAGACGATGTCCGGGTTCAGGGAAAGAGCCTCGTCGACGCGCTCGTCGTTGATGCGCTTGCCGATCCGCTCCTCCATCCACATCCGGGCACCGCCGGCGCCGCAGCAGAAGCCGCGCTCCTTGTGGCGGTGCATCTCCTCGTTCCTGAGGCCCGGGACCTTGCCGATGATCTCGCGCGGAGGCGTGTAGATCTTGTTGTGGCGGCCCAGATAGCAGGGGTCGTGGTAGGTGATGATGCCCTCGACCGGGGTCACCGGGACCAGCTTGCCCTCGTCCACCAGGTGCTGGAGGAGCTGGGTGTGGTGGATGACCTCGTAGTCGCCGCCGAGCTGGGGGTACTCGTTGCCGAGCGTGTTGAGGCAGTGCGGGCAGGTGGCGACGATCTTCTTGGCCGACTTCGGCTTCCTGGACTCGGGCGTGACGTTGCCCTCGTCGTCAGTCTCCTCGCCGAAGGCCATGTTCAGCGTGGCGACGTTCTCCATGCCGAGTTCCTGGAACAGGGGCTCGTTGCCCAGGCGGCGTGCGGAGTCACCGGTGCACTTCTCGTCGCCGCCCATGATCGCGAACTTCACGCCCGCGATGTGCAGCAGCTCCGCGAAGGCCTTGGTGGTCTTCTTGGCGCGGTCCTCCAGGGCGCCGGCGCAGCCGACCCAGTACAGGTACTCGACCTCGGAGAGGTCCTCGATGTCCTTGCCGACGACCGGGACCTCGAAGTCGACCTCCTTGGTCCACTCCAAGCGCTGCTTCTTGGCCAGGCCCCAGGGGTTGCCCTTCTTCTCCAGGTTCTTGAGCATCGTGCCCGCCTCGGACGGGAACGCGGACTCGATCATGACCTGGTAGCGGCGCATGTCGACGATGTGGTCGACGTGCTCGATGTCGACCGGGCACTGCTCGACGCAGGCGCCGCAGGTGGTGCAGGACCACAGCACGTCCGGGTCGATGACGCCGCCCGCGAAGGCGCTGTCGGCGCCGGCCTCCAGCGTTCCGATCAGCGGGCGCTCGGCCTCCGCGAGCGCGGACGCCGGGACGTCCTTCAGCTGCTCCTCGGACGCCTTCTCCTCGCCCTCCATGGTCTTGCCGCCGCCGGCCAGCAGATACGGCGCCTTCGCGTGCGCGTGGTCGCGCAGCGACATGATCAGCAGCTTGGGGGAGAGCGGCTTGCCGGTGTTCCAGGCCGGGCACTGCGACTGGCAGCGGCCGCACTCGGTGCAGGTGGAGAAGTCCAGCAGGCCCTTCCAGGAGAACTGCTCGACCTGGGAGACGCCGAAGACGTCGTCCTCGCCGGGGTCGGTGAAGTCGATCGGCTTGCCGCCGGAGGTCATCGGCTGAAGGGCGCCGAGGGCCGTACCGCCGGTGGCCTCGCGCTTGAACCAGATGTTCGGGAAGGCCAGGAAGCGGTGCCAGGCCACGCCCATGTTGGTGTTCAGGGAGACCACGATCATCCACACGAAGGACGTGCCGATCTTGATCATCGCGGTCAGGTAGACCAGGTTCTGCAGGGTGCCGGCCGACAGGCCCTTGAAGGCGAGCACCAGCGGGTACGAGGCGAAGTACCCGGCCTCGTAGTGCCCCACGTGGTGGAGCGCGCCCTCAAGACCGCGCAGGACGTAGATCGCGAGGCCGATGGTGAGGATGACGTACTCGACGAAGTACGCCTGGCCGGCCTTGGAACCGGCGAAGCGGGACTTGCGGCCGGGCCGGGACGGCAGGCTCAGCAGCCGGATCGCCATGAGCACGGCGATGCCGAGGACGGTCATCACGCCGATGAACTCGATGTACATCTCGAACGGCAGGAAGTCGCCGATGACCGGCAGCGTCCAGTCGGCCCGGAACAACTGGCCGAACGCCTGCGCGAGGGTGGGCGGCAGCGTCAGGAAGCCGATGGCCACGAACCAGTGGGCGACGCCCACGATGCCCCAGCGGTTCATCCGGGTGTGGCCGAGGAACTCCCGCACCAGGGTCACGCTGCGCTGGTAGGGGTTGTCGCTGCGGGTGCCGGCGGGTACGGGCTGGCCGAGCTTGAAGTACCGGACGAACTGGCCGATGGCACGGGCGAGCAGCGCGACGCCGACCACGGTCAGGACCAGCGACACGATGATCGCGGCGAGTTGCATGGGGGCTCCTGATGCGGCCTCGAAATTACTGATCAGTAACTTATGTAGTCCGTTTGAGACTACCCCCATCTTCTGACGCAATGCAGCCGGGCGCGGGGTGATCTGGGTCGCTGGAAGCCCTCGTGGGGGCCGTCCGGGGGTACGGGAGGCCCGCCCGGGGATCCGGTAGCGCGCCGTTCGTGTTATTCGCACCCGATCGCCCCATATACCCCTAATTTAAGAACCGTGCTATACGGGATCGCCACCGCCATCACCGCTCTCCTCCTCGCCGCCCTGCTCTCGGCGCTGCTCCGAGTGCTCGCGCTTCGGCTTGGCCTCGTCGACCGCAGGAGGCGGGGACGCCCCTTGCCGCTGCTCGGCGGCCTGGCCGTGGTGCTCAGCACCTGCCTGGTCGCCGCGGCCGGCGGCTGGACGGGTACCGCCCCGCTGGGCGACGGGGTGGGCAGGCTGCTCGCCGCGGGCGCCGCGGTCGCCCTGCTCGGGACCGCCGCGGACGTGTGGCGGCTGAAGACACCGTTCCTGTTCGTCGGTACGGCCCTCGCGGCGGCCTGCGTGGTGCCGTACGACGAGACCGGGCCCGTGGCCGGGATCGCCGCCGTCGCCTGGATCGCCTGTGTGGCCGCCGCCTTCCGGGGGCTCGATCACGCGGACGGCCTCGCGGGCACGGTGGGGGTGCTCACCGCGTTCGGGGTGGGCGCGTGCGCGGCGGCCGAGGTGATGGACGACCTCGCGGTACTGCTGAGCGTGCTGGCCGCCGCCCTCACCGGGTTCCTGATGCACAACTGGCATCCGGCGCGGGTCGCCTTCGGATCCGGCGGCTCGCTGTTCACCGGCTTCGTGCTCGCCTCCACGGCCCTGCTCACCCGGACCGGGTACGACACGGTCTCCACCGTGGCGGTGCTGTTCGCGCTCACCGCCACGGCGAGCGCCGACGCCGTCCTGGTCCTGGTGTCACGGAAGCTGGCGGGGCGTCCGCTGCTGCGCCGAGGCCCGGACCACCTCGCGCACCGGCTGCGCCGGCTCGGGCCGACCCCGCCGGGTGCGACCGTCCTGCTCGGTCTCGGCACCTTCGCCGCGGTCCTGGTCGGGGTGCTGGTCCATACGGGCTGGGTCGGGCCGAAGGCGGTGGCGTGGGTGGCCGGGGCGGCCCTGGTGGCCGTCCTCGGGCTGCTGCGGGTGCCCGCGTACGCGCCGCGGCGCCCGACCGAACTCGGCAACGCCCGTGTGCAGTCCCCGCTCCCGGGTACGCGCACCCAGTCCCGGCTGCCCGGCACGCGGGAGCAGTCCCGGCCTCCCGGGACCCGGGGGCAGACCCGGGTGCCCGGCACCCGCGGGCGCCCCGAGGAGCGCACGGCCAGGGGCCTTCCCGCGGGTGGTGCCACGCGCGCGCGTGCGGAGGCGTTCGGTGGCGGTGGCGGGGCACCGCCACGCGCGCGTGCCGGCGCTTCCGGCGCCCGCCCCCGCGGCGAGCCCTTCTGGGGCATCCTCCGCGCCCAGGGGCAGTCCGCCGCGGGAGCCCCGCGCGGCCGGATTCCGTACGACGCGGAGGCCGGCGGACCCGGCGTATCCGGGGTGCAGACGCCTCGTCGTCAACTTGAATACCCGCCTCCTCCGCCCAGGCAATCCACATCGCCGCAGGTCAGAGCGCCCTTGCGTATAAGGGATGGATAAGTCTTGAGTCGATGCGGCTCAGGTCTGTTGACCCGGCGGTGAGCCTCGGGCACACTTGAGTCCGTTCCACTCAAGTCAGCTGGAGGAAATCACCATGGCACGTGCGGTCGGCATCGACCTGGGCACAACCAACTCGGTCGTCAGCGTTCTGGAGGGCGGCGAGCCCACCGTCATCACCAACGCCGAGGGCGCCAGGACCACGCCGTCCGTCGTCGCCTTCGCCAAGAACGGCGAGGTGCTGGTCGGTGAGGTGGCGAAGCGCCAGGCGGTGACCAACGTCGACAGGACCATCCGGTCGGTCAAGCGCCACATGGGCACCGACTGGAAGATCAACCTCGACGGCAAGGACTTCAACCCGCAGCAGATGAGCGCCTTCGTGCTGCAGAAGCTGAAGCGGGACGCGGAGGCGTACCTGGGCGAGAAGGTGACCGACGCGGTCATCACCGTGCCGGCGTACTTCAACGACGCCGAGCGCCAGGCCACCAAGGAGGCCGGTGAGATCGCCGGTCTGAACGTGCTGCGCATCGTCAACGAGCCGACGGCCGCCGCCCTGGCGTACGGCCTCGACAAGGACGAGCAGATGATCCTCGTCTTCGACCTCGGCGGCGGTACGTTCGACGTCTCGCTGCTGGAGATCGGCGACGGCGTCGTCGAGGTGAAGGCCACCAACGGTGACAACCACCTCGGTGGTGACGACTGGGACCAGCGGGTCGTCGACTACCTGGTCAAGCAGTTCCAGTCCGGCCACGGCGTGGACCTGTCCAAGGACAAGATGGCCCTGCAGCGTCTGCGTGAGGCGGCGGAGAAGGCCAAGATCGAGCTGTCCTCGTCCACCGAGACCTCGATCAACCTGCCCTACATCACGGCGTCCGCCGAGGGCCCGCTGCACCTGGACGAGAAGCTCACCCGCGCCCAGTTCCAGCAGCTGACGGCCGATCTGCTGGAGCGCTGCAAGACGCCGTTCCACAACGTGATCAAGGACGCCGGCGTCTCCGTCAGCGACATCGACCACGTCGTGCTCGTCGGTGGTTCCACCCGTATGCCCGCGGTCGCCGAGCTCGTCAAGGAGCTGACCGGCGGCAAGGAGGCCAACAAGGGCGTGAACCCGGACGAGGTCGTCGCCATCGGCGCCTCGCTCCAGGCCGGTGTCCTCAAGGGCGAGGTCAAGGACGTCCTGCTGCTCGACGTCACCCCGCTGTCCCTCGGCATCGAGACCAAGGGCGGCATCATGACCAAGCTGATCGAGCGCAACACCACGATCCCGACCAAGCGCTCCGAGATCTTCACCACGGCCGAGGACAACCAGCCGTCGGTGCAGATCCAGGTCTACCAGGGCGAGCGCGAGATCGCCGCGTACAACAAGAAGCTCGGCATGTTCGAGCTGACCGGTCTGCCGCCGGCGCCGCGCGGCGTGCCGCAGATCGAGGTGTCCTTCGATATCGACGCCAACGGCATCATGCACGTCACGGCGAAGGACCTCGGCACCGGCAAGGAGCAGAAGATGACCGTCACCGGCGGCTCCTCGCTGCCGAAGGACGAGGTCGACCGCATGCGCGAGGAGGCCGAGCGCTACGCGGAGGAGGACCACAAGCGCCGTGAGGCCGCCGAGGTCCGCAACCAGGGCGAGCAGCTCGTCTACCAGACCGAGAAGTTCCTCAAGGACAACGAGGACAAGGTCCCCGGCGAGATCAAGACCGAGGTCGAGGCCGCCGTCGCCGAGCTGAAGGAACAGCTCAAGGGCGAGGCCGCCGGAGGCGACAACACGGCCGAGATCCGTACCGCCACGGAGAAGGTCGCCGCCGTCTCCCAGAAGCTCGGCCAGGCCATGTACGCCGACGCCCAGGCCGCGCAGGCCGCGGGCGGTGCCGGTGACGCCGGTGCGGGCCAGGCCAGGGCCGACGACGACGTCGTGGACGCCGAGATCGTCGACGACGAACGCAAGGACGGTGCGGCGTGACGGAGGAGACCCCCGGCTTCGAGGAGCATCAGCCGCAGCCTCCACCGCAGTCCGACGCCGCCTCCGGCACCCCCGACGACGCCGCGCAGGCCGCCGCCCAGGACAAGGGCGCGGCCCCGGCCGGTGAAGCGGACCAGTCGGCCGCGCTGACGGCGCAGCTCGACCAGGTGCGCACGGCGCTCGGCGAGCGCACGGCGGATCTGCAGCGGCTCCAGGCCGAGTACCAGAACTACCGGCGCCGGGTCGACCGGGACCGGATCGCGGTACGGGAGGTCGCTGTCGCGAACATCCTGTCCGAGCTCCTGCCCGTGCTCGACGACATCGGCCGCGCGCGGGACCACGGCGAACTGGTGGGCGGTTTCAAGTCCGTCGCCGAGTCGCTGGAGACCGTGGTGGCCAAGCTCGGCCTGCAGCAGTTCGGCAAGGAGGGCGAGTCCTTCGACCCGACGATCCACGAGGCCCTGATGCACTCCTACGCACCGGACGTCACCGAGACGACGTGCGTGGCGGTTCTGCAGCCGGGGTATCGGATCGGCGAGCGCACCATCCGCCCCGCGCGGGTGGCGGTGGCCGAGCCCCAGCCCGGCGCGCAGACGGTCAAGCCGGCCGAGGAGTCCGGCGAGGCCCCGGCCGCCGAGCAGGGCGAGGACAAGGAGAACGGTGGCCCGGAGGAGGGCTGACGCAATAGCGGACGACGCACGAGAGGAGGGACGTCGGGGATGAGCACCAAGGACTTCATCGAGAAGGACTACTACAAGGTCCTCGGCGTCCCCAAGGACGCCACCGAGGCCGAGATCAAGAAGGCGTACCGGAAGCTCGCCCGCGAGTTCCACCCGGACGCCAACAAGGGCAACGCCAAGGCCGAGGAGCGCTTCAAGGAGATCTCCGAGGCGAACGACGTGCTCGGCGACGCCAAGAAGCGCAAGGAGTACGACGAGGCCCGCACCCTGTTCGGCAACGGCGGCTTCCGCCCCGGACCGGGTGCCGGCGGCGGCTCCTTCAACTTCGACCTGGGCGACCTCTTCGGAGGCGCCCAGGGCGGCGGCGGGAGCGGCGGCTTCGGCGGCGGAATCGGTGACGTCTTCGGGGGCCTGTTCAACCGGGGCGGGGCGGGCACCACGCGCACCCAGCCCCGGCGCGGCCAGGACATCGAGTCCGAGGTCACGCTGAGCTTCACCGAGGCCATCGAGGGCGCGACGGTGCCGCTGCGCATGTCCAGTCAGCAGCCGTGCAAGGCCTGTTCGGGCACCGGCGACAAGAACGGCACCCCGCGGGTGTGCCCGACCTGCGTCGGCACCGGACAGGTGGCGCGCGGCTCGGGCGGCGGGTTCTCCCTGACGGACCCGTGCCCGGACTGCAAGGGCCGCGGGCTCACCGCGGAGAACCCCTGCGAGGTCTGCATGGGCTCCGGGCGGGCCAAGTCGTCCCGGACGATGCAGGTCCGCATCCCGGCCGGGGTCAGCGACGGCCAGCGCATCCGGCTGCGCGGCAAGGGCGCCCCGGGCGAGCGCGGTGGACCCGCGGGCGACCTGTACGTGGTGGTGCACGTCGGGGAGCACCCGGTCTTCGGCCGGCGGGGCGACAACCTCACTGTCACCGTGCCGGTCACGTTCGCCGAGGCGGCCCTCGGCGGCGAGGTCCGTGTGCCCACCCTGGGTGGTCCGCCGGTGACCCTGAAGCTGCCCCCGGGCACCCCGAACGGGCGTACGATGCGGGCCCGTGGCAAGGGCGCGGTCCGCAAGGACGGCACCCACGGCGACCTTCTGGTCACCGTGGAGGTGAGTGTTCCGAAGGACCTGTCGGGGAAGGCTCGTGACGCGCTTCAGGCGTATCGCGAGGCCACCGCGAGCGAGGACCCGAGGGCCGAGCTGTTCGAGGCCGCGAAGGGAGCATGAGTGAGATGGACGGCCGCCGCCGCAACCCGTACGAACTGACGGAAGACACACCGGTGTACGTCATCTCCGTGGCCGCCCAGCTGTCCGGACTGCACCCGCAGACACTCCGTCAGTACGACCGGCTGGGACTGGTGTCCCCCGACCGCACCGCCGGCCGTGGGCGCCGCTACTCGGCCCGCGACATCGAACTGCTCCGCCAGGTGCAGCAGTTGTCGCAGGACGAGGGCATCAACCTGGCCGGAATCAAGCGCATCATCGAACTGGAGAACCAAGTCGCGGCGCTCCAGTCCCGGGCCGCGGAGCTCCAGGCGGCGCTGGACGGCGCGGCGGCGGCGATGCGGCAGCGCGAGGCCGCCGTCCACGCCTCCTACCGCCGGGACCTGGTTCCCTATCAGGAGGTCCAGCAGACCAGCGCGTTGGTGGTGTGGCGGCCCAAGCGCCAGCAGCCGGACTGACACGCACCCGCTCGACGACGACGAGGGGCCGGGAGGCCGTAAAGCCTCCCGGCCCCTCGTCGTGTCTTGCGCGTGCGCTGCCCGTAAAGGGGGTTTGGAGGTGATTCCGCAAGGCTCCGCAAAGCCTTCACGGCTGCAGCGGAGCGTTACGTTGCTATCTCGTTAAGTGGTTCCGCTTGACGCCGGTGGTCGCCTCCGCGTTGGCTTTTCAGTCACCTGGGTCGCAATGCTGCGCCCTCGTCCGGAAGGCACCAGAAGTGAGCACCTTGATGCGTCGTATCGCCATAGCCGTGGCCGCGCCCACGCTGACCTTCTCGCTCGCCGCCTGCGGGTCGCTCAGCGGGTCGGAGAGCGGCAGCGACGCGAGCCCGACCAGGGGCAACGACCTGACGGTGGGTCTGCTGCTGCCGGAGACGGCCAACACCCGTTACGAGAAGTTCGACTACCCCATCATCAAGGAGAAGGTCGCCGCCCTGACCGGGAAGCAGGGCAAGGTCGAGTACGCCAACGCGGACGCGGACGCGAGCCGGCAGGCCGGCCAGATGCAGCGAATGATCGACAACAAGGTCGACGTCATCCTGCTCGACGCCGTCGACTCGCACGCCATCGCCGACATGGTGCAGAAGGCCAAGGACGCGGGCATCCCGGTCATCGCCTACGACCGGCTCTCCGAGGGCCCGATCGACGCGTACATCTCCTTCGACAACGAACTGGTGGGGGAGGTGCAGGGCCGCTCCCTGATCGAGGCGCTGGGCCCCAAGGTCGGCACCTCCGACAAGATCGTCATGATCAACGGCTCGCCCACCGACCCGAACGCCAAGCAGTTCAAGGAGGGTGCGCTCTCCCAGCTCGGCGGGAAGGTCACGATCGCCAAGTCCTACGACACCAAGGACTGGAAGCCGGAGAACGCCCAGGCGAACATGGCCCAGGCGCTCGCCTCGCTCGGCAAGGACAACATCGCCGCCGTCTACTCCGCCAACGACGGTATGGCGGCCGGCGTCATCAAGGCCTTCAAGGACGTGGGCGTCACCGATCTGCCGGTCATCACCGGCCAGGACGCCGAACTCGACGCCGTGCAGCGGATCGTGGCCGGCGAGCAGTACATGAGCGTGTACAAGCCCTACCCGACGGAGGCCGAGACCGCCGCCCAGATGGCGGTCGCCAAGGTCCAGGGCAAGGACATCCAGTTCGACTCCCTCACCAGGGACCGGGTCAGCAGCCCCACCCACCATGACATCCCGGCCCAGTTGGTCTCCGTGGTGGCCCTGACCCAGAAGAACATCAAGAGCACGGTCGTCGACGACAAGATCTACAAGATGGAGGACATCTGCACCCCGAAGTACCAGGCGTCCTGCACGGCGCTCGGTCTCGTGCTGCAATAACTGCCTGTCGGACCCGGCGCGTTCGGGTCCGACAGCAGGCGCGATCACGCCGCGATCCGCCGGACACCGGCCCGTACACACCGGTCGAAACCGCTGGTTTTCGAGGGTCGCGCCGACAGGAGCCGTGTTGCACAGCCGGTCCGCTCCGCGCATAGTTGCGCTGCGGAAGACGCGGAGACCGGGGGTGTGATGGGGCATGACCGGGCACGGGACGGCGGAGCATCCACACGGTGCCGACCGACTGTGCGAGGCCGGAGAGCACGTGTACGCCCGGGCCGTACGACGGGGCCGGGTGCCGCGCCGGATCGCAGAGCCGGTGCCCTGCCTGCTCGAACTCGCCCTGCTGCACCCTGACCCCGACGACATGGGCTTCCTGGTGCCGACCGCGCCGCAGGAGGTCATGACCCGGCTGCTGCGCGGGATGTACGACGAGGTCAGTGAGAGCCACCGGCGGGTGAGCTCGGTGGTGGCCGCCGTCGAGCGGTACGGCGGGCTCGGCCGCCAGGCACGGGTGCCCTCCGCGGCCATGGAGGGTACGGCGATCCGGGTCCTGGACGGCCTGTCCCGCATCCAGGCGGCCATGGACGAGGCGACCGAGGCGTGCACCACCGAGGTGCTCACCGTCCAGCCGGGCGGCATCCGCCGCGAGCACGAACTGTCCGAGGGGCTGCACCGGGCGCTGGCGCTGCGCGGGCGCGGGGTGCGCATGCGGGACCTGTACACCCATGTGGCCCGGCACGGCCAGGGGCTGCTCAACTACCTGGAACTGCTGGGCGACGCGGTCGAGGCGCGCACGCTGGACGAGGTGATCGACCGGCTGATCCTCTTCGACCGCACGGTCGCCTTCGTGCCCGCCAACGCCGACTGCACGATGGCGCTGGAACTGCGCCATCCCGCGCTGGTGGAGTACCTGGGGACGGTCTTCGAACGGCTCTGGCGGCTGGCGATCCCGCTGACCGCGCCGCTGCCCGACACGGGCATCGAGGGCATCTCCCACCGCGAGCAGTCCATCGCGGCGCTGCTGGCCGAGGGCCACCAGGACGCGGTGATCGCCGAGCGGCTGGGCATCAGCGTCCGCACCTGCCGGGCCCACATCGCCCGGCTGTCCGAGACGCTGGGGGCGGCCAGCCGTACGCAGTTGGGCGTGCGGATCGCCCAGGCGGGGCTCGACGGGCCGCCGCGCGCCGCGGGGGTGGGCCCGTTCACGGTTCCGGGTCCAGAAGTCCCGACCGTCCGATGAGGTAGCCCAACTGGGCGCGGCTGCCGCTGCCGAGGGTGGCGGCGAGCTTGGCGATGTGCTCACGGGCGGTGCGTACGTTCATGCCGAGGCGGTCGGCGATGACGGCGTCGGTGTGCCCCTCGACGAGGAGGGCGGCGATGGCGCGCTGGCGGCGGGTGACGCCTCCGGCGGACGGTTGATGGACGATCAGCGGGTACATGGGCGTGGCCAGGCGCCAGAAACGGTCGAAGGCGGTGGCGAAGTGGCCGACCAGGGCAGGGTGGCGGACCGCGAGAGCGAGAGTGCCGTCCGCGTTGGCGGGGACGAAGGCGACGCTGCGGTCGACGACGATGAGCCGGTCGGTGACTTCGTCGAGGGAGCGGGCTTCGACATCGCCGGTGAGCTTCTCGTGGTAGGCGGGTATCGAGGGGACATGGCGCAGAGTGTGCTGGTAGAGGGTGCGAATACGCCCGCCGCGGTCCAGCAGCGCTTGATCGCGGTCCAGCGCCACTCCATGTGCCTCCTCGCCCCTTGGGCCGAGGAGGCCGGAGTGCGGCTGTACGCACAGGACTTCCTCGCTCGCTTCGGCCATGGCCTCGGTGATGGCCTGGTTGATCCGCGGTGTTCCGCTGAGGATCACGAGCGCCGAGGTGTCCGGCTTCCCGGTGCGCCGGCCGTCGATGCGCATCAGCGGCTCGAAGGTCCGGGCCAGCCGATCCTCACGCCGTCGCTCCTCCGCGATGCGCTCCTCGGCGGCGCGCAGTAGTCGGTGGAGGGCGGCGGCGGGCGCCACGGGCTCCAGCCGGTCGAGATCCTCGACCGCCGGGTGCAGCAGACCGAAGTCGATGAGACAGGGGGCTCCGCCCGCCTCCCCCGCACGCACCCATCCGCTCCGCAGGGCGCGTTCGTACAACTCCGTGCCCGCTGGGCACAGGTCCTCCGGGCCGTGCTCCGGATGACGTGTCGGGCCCACCCCGGTCCTCCCTGTGGCTTCAGTGTTTCTGCTGCAGAATCCCCGACTGGGCAATGAGATAGCCGAGTTGTGCGCGGCTGCCGCTGCCGAGGATGGCGGCGAGCTTGGCGATGTGGGCCCGGCAGGTACGGACGTTCATTCCGAGGCGGCGGGCTATGGCCTCGTCGACGTGGCCCTCGATGAGGAGCTTGGCTATGGAGTGCTGGATGTCGTTGATGCCGCCGGGCGCGGTCTCGTAGGGGGCGCCCGCGCTCAGGGGGACCGAGCGGCCCCACATGAACTCGAAGACTCTGATGAGGTAACGGACGAGGCCCGGGTGGCGGAGTTCCAGAGCGACTTGCTGATCGTCGCGGGCGGGGATGAAGGCGACGGTCTCGTCGCACACGATGAGCCGTTCCACCACCTCGTCGATGGTGCGGTACTCGGCCTTCCCCGTCGACAACTGGTCCACGTAGGCCAGCTTCTCGGGGCTGTAGCGCGCGGTGTGCTGATAGAGGGTCCGGATGCGCACGCCGCGCTCGATCAGCGGCCGGTCCCGCTCGAGGCCCTGGGTGAGGCTGCGCTCGGAGAAGCGGTCGTCGCTCGGCTGGATGGTGAGCATCTCGGCGTGGCACTGGGCCGTGGCCGCGTTGAGCGCGGCGTTGATCCGCGCGCCTCCCTCCAGCACCGTGATGGAGTGGTCGGTCGTCGCCGACTGCGCGCTGAGCGCGAGGAACGGCTCAAAGAGCTCCGCAAGTTGGATGGACAGCCGTCGGCGGTCCGTGATCTCCCGCTCGATCGGATGGAGCCGCTCGGCCAGCGCGACCGACGGGTGTACCGGGCACAGCCAGTCCGTGTCGTCCGGATCCGGGTGGAGAAGGTCGAACTCCACGAGGCAGGGGGCGCTTTCGGCATCCGCCCGGCGGATCCTCCCCAGGCGGAGGGCGTTCGCGTAAAGTCGGCCACCTTCCTCACAAAGTTCGGTCACCGCATGGGGATGCGTCGCCTTAGTCTGATTTGCCACGAAATCTCCACCCCCCAGGGTCCTGAACATGCAGGAACATGATGCATCGATCCTGTGGCCATGACGTGCTGGAATGAGCCATCGTCTTATCCGACGGGGGAAAAGGAGACTTTCAAGTGAGGACGAAGCCGACTATGCGTAAGAGAATGCTTCGCTCGGTGCTTGTGGCCGCCTTCTCCGCCGTTGCGGTCTTCGGGGCGATGGGTGGTCACTCCGGTGCGAAGAGCGACGATCGGGCGGACAGCCACTGGCCGGCAGTTGTGATCGCGGGTCCTACCGACTCGCACTGGCCGGGCTCTCCCGCGGCAGTTGATTCTGGAGAGCTGATGTGACCACTCCACCCGACGACCGGTCCTTCCGCCGCGAGATGGCCACGGCCTACCGCTCCGGTTGGCACTTCATCGACCTGGTCACCGCCATCCCCCACAGCGGTGACTCGCTGATGGTGACCGTCTTCGGTGAACCGGTCGTCGTGACGAGGGACGACGACGGTGACGTACGGGCGTACCGGTGTCTGCGGCGGCCTCGGGGGGCGCCGCAGCCCGTACGGTGTGCCGTCCGTTACGGAATGATCTTCGTCAACCTGGACCAGAGGGACCACCGTCAGGTGCCGGCACCGCCCTCGGTCCTCAGAGCCATCTCCGCCACCCCCCGCAGTGCCTGACGCGATTCCCCCGTCGTAACAGATCGCTCAGGTGCTTCCCCCCGCAGCGGCGTCACCGTGACCTGAACACGGTGACGCCGCTGTCGTTTTCCCGGAAACCTCCGGGTATCAGCGGATTCGATCGCTGGCCGAAAATAGCCACCGCTCCGCGGATCGCCGCTCCGTCTCCGCCTCCGCCTGCCCTGCGGGCGCCTCTTCCTCCCTCTTCCTGCCCCGGGAAAGCTCCCGTTCCTGCCCCGGGAAAGCTCCCGGCGTCACCTTGAGTGGAATAGACTCAAGTTTGTGTACGCTGATTGAGTCAGCACTGGGAGATGTGGCAGAGAGCGCTCGTCAAGGAGGAGAGAAGCGACCGTGGACGCCGAGCTGACCAACAGGAGCCGTGACGCGATCAACGCGGCCGGCAACCGGGCCGTACGGGAGGGGCACCCCGACCTGACCCCCGCCCACCTGCTCCTCGCGTTGCTCGAGGGGCAGGAGAACGAGAACATCATCGACCTGCTGTCGGCCGTCGACGCCGACCAGGCCTCCATCCGCTCCGGCGCGGAGCGCGTGCTCGCGTCCCTGCCCAGCGTGACCGGCTCCACGGTCGCGCCGCCGCAGCCCAACCGTGAGCTGCTCGCCGTGATCGCGGACGCGCAGAGCAGGGCGGCCGACCTCGGGGACGAGTACCTGTCCACCGAGCACCTGCTGATCGGCACCGCCGCGAAGGGCGGCGCGGCCGGCGAGGTGCTCTCCGGACAGGGCGCGAGCGCCAGGAAACTGCAAGACGCCTTCTCGAAGGCGAGGGGAGGACGCCGGGTGACCACACCCGACCCCGAGGGCCAGTACAAGGCCCTGGAGAAGTTCGGCACGGACTTCACCGCCGCGGCGCGCGAGGGCCGCCTCGACCCGGTGATCGGCCGGGACCAGGAGATCCGCCGCGTCGTGCAGGTGCTGTCGCGCCGCACCAAGAACAACCCGGTCCTCATCGGTGAGCCCGGCGTCGGCAAGACCGCCGTCGTCGAGGGGCTCGCCCAGCGGATCGTCAAGGGCGACGTGCCCGAGTCCCTGAAGGACAAGCGGCTGGTGGCGCTGGACCTCGGGGCGATGGTCGCGGGCGCGAAGTACCGCGGAGAGTTCGAGGAGCGGCTCAAGACCGTCCTGGCGGAGATCAAGGACTCCGACGGCCGGATCATCACCTTCATCGACGAGCTGCACACCGTCGTCGGCACGGGCGCCGGCGGCGACTCCGCGATGGACGCCGGCAACATGCTCAAGCCCATGCTGGCCCGCGGCGAGCTGCGCATGGTCGGCGCCACGACGCTCGACGAGTACCGGGAGCGGATCGAGAAGGACCCGGCGCTGGAGCGGCGCTTCCAGCAGGTGCTGGTCGCCGAGCCCAGCGTGGAGGACTCCATCGCCATCCTGCGCGGGCTCAAGGGCCGCTACGAGGCCCACCACAAGGTGCAGATCAACGACTCCGCGCTGGTGGCCGCCGCGACCCTGTCCGACCGGTACATCACCTCCCGGTTCCTGCCCGACAAGGCGATCGACCTCGTCGACGAGGCCGCCTCCCGGCTGCGCATGGAGATCGACTCCTCCCCGGTGGAGATCGACGAACTCCAGCGCGGTGTCGACCGGTTGCGCATGGAGGAGCTGGCGCTCGACAAGGAGACCGACGCGGCCTCGCGCGAGCGGCTGGAGAAGCTGCGCCGCGACCTCGCCGACAGGGAGGAGGAGCTGCGCGGCCTGACCGCCCGCTGGGAGAAGGAGAAGCAGGCCCTCAACCGGGTCGGTGAGCTGAAGGAACGGCTGGACGACCTGCGCGGCCAGGCCGAACGCGCCCAGCGCGACGGCGACTTCGACACAGCCTCCAAGCTGCTGTACGGCGAGATCCCGGACCTGGAGAAGGAGTTGGAGGCCGCCTCGCAGGCCGAGGAGGAGGCCTCCAAGGACACCATGGTCAAGGAGGAGGTCGGCCCCGACGACATCGCCGACGTGGTCGCCTCCTGGACCGGGATCCCGGCCGGCCGCCTGCTGGAGGGCGAGACGCAGAAGCTGCTGCGCATGGAGGAGGAGATCGGCCGGCGGCTCATCGGCCAGTCCGAGGCCGTGCGCGCCGTCTCCGACGCCGTACGCCGCAGCCGGGCCGGCATCGCGGACCCGGACCGGCCGACGGGCTCGTTCCTCTTCCTCGGCCCGACCGGCGTCGGCAAGACCGAACTGGCCAAGGCGCTCGCCGACTTCCTCTTCGACGACGAGCGGGCCATGGTCCGCATCGACATGTCGGAGTACGGCGAGAAGCACAGCGTGGCCCGGCTGGTCGGCGCCCCGCCCGGCTACGTCGGCTACGAGGAGGGCGGCCAGCTCACCGAGGCGGTGCGCCGCCGCCCGTACAGCGTGGTGCTGCTCGACGAGGTGGAGAAGGCCCACCCGGAGGTCTTCGACATCCTGCTGCAGGTGCTGGACGACGGCCGCCTCACGGACGGCCAGGGCCGCACGGTCGATTTCCGCAACACCATCCTGGTGCTGACCTCGAACCTGGGCAGCCAGTACCTGGTCGACCCGCTGACGAGCGAGGAGGAGAAGAAGGAGCAGGTCCTGGAGACGGTCCGCATCTCCTTCAAGCCGGAGTTCCTCAACCGGCTGGACGACCTGGTGGTCTTCTCGGCGCTGTCCAAGGAGGAGCTGAGCCGGATCGCCGGACTCCAGATCGGCCGGCTCGCCCGCCGCCTGTCGGAGCGCCGCCTGACCCTGGACGTCACCCCCGACGCCCTGGCCTGGCTCGCCGAGGAGGGCATGGACCCGGCCTACGGTGCCCGCCCGCTGCGCCGCCTGGTGCAGACCGCCATCGGCGACCGCCTCGCCAAGGAGATCCTCTCCGGCGAGATCAAGGACGGCGACACGGTCCGCGTGGACCGTTTCGGCGAGGGCCTGCTGGTGGGACCGGCGACCGGCAAGACGCTGTAGGGGGGTGTCTGACACATGCCCGCGGCGTCGCGGCGCCTGTCACGCACGCTCGCCGCGTTGCCGAAACGCCCACGTGGCTCCGCCACGAGGACGCTCCGGCGCCTTGCGATCGCACGCGCCAGACACTGCTCCTTCTCCCGCGCTCATGTGTCAGACACCCCCTAGCCCCGGCGCGGTCCGCCGCCACGGCGGGTGGCGGACCGCGTCACACCGTGAAGGACCGGAACCGTGTCCGGGCCGGCGCGGGAAGTTCCGTGGGTCCGCCGCTCAGTGGGTACTCGGAGGCCGACAGGGCCGTCATGGCCTCCCCCTCCGTTCGCCGGACGTCCACCTGACGGCCGGATCATGTCAGCCCAGGGCTGACAGCCTCCCGGAGGGCTTGCCACCCCCCTCCCCGGATGAGGGAGGATGGCGAGATCCGTACGAAGGGAAAAACACGGTGAGCATCGACCCGTCCTCGATTCCGAACTTCGGGGGCCAGCCCGAGCCGCAGCCCCAGGGACCGGCGGGCCCCGTCGTCCCGGATCAGGACCTCGTGAAGCAGCTCCTGGACCAGATGGAGCTCAAGTACGTCGTCGACGACGAGGGCGACCTCGCGGCGCCGTGGGAGCAGTTCCGTACGTACTTCATGTTCCGCGGCGAGGCGGACCAGCAGGTCTTCTCGGTGCGGACGTTCTACGACCGGCCCCACAAGATCGACGAGAAGCCGCAGCTGCTGGAGTCCATCGACGACTGGAACCGTCGGACCCTGTGGCCCAAGGTGTACACCCACACCCACGACGACGGCACCGTCCGCCTCATCGGCGAGGCGCAGATGCTGATCGGCATGGGCGTGAGCCTGGAGCACTTCGTCTCCTCGACGGTCAGCTGGGTGCGAGCCGCCATCGAGTTCGACCGGTGGCTCGTCGAGCAGCTCGGCCTCGAGGAGGACGTCAACGCAGCGGACCAGCCCGCCGACCAGAACGCCGACGAGGCGGACAAGCCCGAGGACGACGAGAAGTAGTCCCACGGCCGTCACACACAGCGGTGTCCGCGTGAGCGCGCGCGGACACGTGCCGTAGCCGAGCGAGAGCCCGGCCCAGGACGCGAGCCGGCACTGGCCGCGTACCCGGGACCGGGCTCTTCGCCGTAGCGGCGGAAGTACCCCGGCTCACAGGCTCCCGAGGCGGGACACGGCCTCGTTCAGGACGTCCGTCCGTTTGCAGAAGGCGAAGCGGACCTGGGTGCGGCCCGCCTCCCGGTCGTCGTAGAAGACCGCGTTGGGGATGGCGACCACGCCGCAGCGTTCGGGCAGGGCGCGGCAGAAGGCGATGCCGTCCTTCTCGCCGAGCCGGGCGATGTCGGTGGTGATGAAGTACGTGCCCCGGGGGCGGAAGACCTCGAAGCCCGCGTCGGCCAGGCCGGAGGCGAGCAGGTCGCGCTTGGCGCGCAGGTCGTCGCGGAAGCCGGTGAAGTGGCTGTCGGGGAGGGCGAGGGCCTCGGCGATCGCGTACTGGAACGGCCCGGCGCTCACATAGGTGAGGAACTGCTTGGCCGAGCGGACCGCCGTGACCAGGGGAGCGGCGGCGGTGACCCAGCCGACCTTCCAGCCGGTGAACGAGAACGTCTTGCCGCTCGAAGAGATGCCGACCGTGCGCTCGCGCATGCCGGGGAACGTGGCGAGCGGGATGTGCTCGGCGTCGTCGTACACCAGGTGCTCGTACACCTCGTCGGTCACCACGAGCAGGTCGCGTTCGACGGCGAGCCGTGCGATCTCGGCCAGTTCGGCGCGGGTGAGGACGGTGCCGGTCGGGTTGTGCGGGGTGTTCAGGAGCAGCAGCCGGGTCCGCGGGGTCACCGCGTCGCGCAGTTCGTCCAGGTCGAGCCGGAATCCGGCGTCCCCGCCGTGGTGCGGCCGGAGGGTCACCGGCACTCGCTTCGCGCCCGCCATCGCGATGCAGGCGGCGTAGGAGTCGTAGTACGGCTCCAGGGCGATCACCTCGTCGCCGGGCTCCAGGAGCGCGAGCAGCGCCGCCGCGATCGCCTCGGTGGCGCCCGCGGTGACCAGCACCTCGGTGTCCGGGTCGTAGGAGAGCCCGTACCGCCGCCGCTGGTGCTCCGCGATCGCCGTGCGCAGCTCGGGGACGCCCGGGCCCGGCGGGTACTGGTTGCCCCGCCCGTCGCGCAGGGCGCGCACGGCCGCCTCCCGGATCTCCTCGGGGCCGTCGGTGTCGGGGAAGCCCTGCCCCAGGTTGATCGACCCGGTCCGCACGGCGAGCGCGGACATCTCGGCGAAGATCGTCGTCCCGAACTCGGCGAGCCGGCGGTTGAGGAGCGGGCGTGCGCTGGAGGTCATGCCGGCCATCCTCCGTCCAAGCTCTGGACTTCCTCAAGTGTGCTTTGGCCGGTCCGGCGGCCGGGCATCTCCCGGGCACGCTGCGAGGCGCCCACGGGGGGCCGCTTCGGCAACAACGCCCCGGGAAGGTCCGGCGGGCGTCCCGGGGAACGGTCCGGGGCGCGGTCGGCGGGTTCCGGGGACGGAGGGAGGGGGACGCCATGGTCTGGGGCATCGTCCTGGCGGTGATCGCGGTGCTGTGCGTGACCGCCGTGGCGGCGGGGCGCCGCAGGGCCCGCCGCGACCGGTTCGTCAAGTCGTACCGCGGCCGGCGCACCGGGTCGGGCGGCGGGGGGAGCGCGAGCGGCGGGGCTGCCGGCTGGTGGGCCGGGTCGGACGGCGGCGGTGGCTGTTCGTCCGGCGGCGGCCATCACTCGGGTGGGGGTCACTCGGGAGGGGGGCATCACTCGTGTGGGGGTCACTCCTGCGGAGGGGGCTCCTCGTGCGGGGGCGGGTCGTCGTGCGGAGGCGGCGGATGCGGAGGAGGCAGCTGACACGGGGCAGCCGAGCTCCGCGGGGGAAACCGCATCCGGGCCGGCGCCCGTCGGAGGCAGTCTCCGGCGGGCGCACCGGCCCCGTTGCGCGACTCCTGTCACCTGCCGGCGTTGAACAGTTGAGCTGTGGGGCCCTCTGAGGGATGGAAACCGCACGAAGTTGGGTAAAAACCCTGTGGTGGAACCGCAGTTCGTGATTGCCTCTACCGACGCAGCCCCTCGGACGTCCCGCACACCCCCCTCCCGAGCTGGGCTGACCGGGCCGTCGTCCCCGTGTCCACCGGGGCGTGCCGGCCCGTTCCTCCCCTTCTTTTTCTTTGCGTGCTAGCGGAGCCGATCCATGCTCACGACCCTGAACACCTCCTACACCGACACGCGTGCGGCCGACCTCGCCTGGGCCCTGGGACGCGAGCCGTTGCCCGCACTGGCCACCCTCGACCTCGAACCGGCCGGGGCCAAGCTCCAGTTGAGACTCCTCGGCGCGTCCCACCAGGTGCTCCTGGAGGAGGAGCGGGGAAGCTGTTCGGAGACCGTGGCGTGCATCCCGGGCTCCAGCACCCCGCTGCCGCTCGGCGTCGCCAAGCGGTCCGACGACTGGGAGTACGAGTTCGCCGCCCGCGTCGAGTTCCTCTCGCCGGGCTCGTTCACCGGCCGCGCCCAGGAGTTGCTGGCCCTCGTCTCCGAGCATCCGCACGGTCTGGCGGGTGTCTTCCCGGGCAGTCCGAACGCGTTCACCGCGATGCTGGCGCAGTGGCACGACGGCCAGGTGCACTGGCGGACCTGGCACGCCTACCCGCAGGACGGCCAGTTGGTGGCGACCAGGACGAGGGTGGGGGTGCGTCGTTCCGCGTTGGCCGGAGCGAGTTGAGCGGGGGTAAACCTGCGAGGCACGTCAACTTCCTTTTCCACACGTGTGGGTGACGAGGCGTGCTGCTCCCGTGACGTAACGTCACAGGGGTGATCGAACCGCACGCCCCGGCCCCGCCCGGCGCGGCGCCGCCCCTCGGCGGCCCCGCGCGACTGCCCGTCCGGCCGGGAACCGGCCGGTTCCTCGTCCTCGCGGGGGTGTTCGTCTGCGCGGCCTGCGGTCTTGTGTACGAGCTCGAACTCGTGGCGCTGGCCTCGTACCTGATCGGCGACTCGGTCACCCAGGCGTCCATCGTGCTGTCCGTCATGGTGTTCGCGATGGGCATCGGCTCGCTCGCCGCGAAGCGGCTGCGCCGGCACGCCGCCGTCGCCTTCGGCGCGATCGAGGCGACGCTCGCCCTGGTCGGCGGGTGCAGCGCCATGGCGTTGTACGCGGTGTTCGCCTGGACCGGCGGCTGGGGCGGTGTGTGGGCCAACGGCCCGCGCTGTCTGCTGGTCGCCTTCTCCCTGGCCATCGGCCTGCTGATCGGGGCCGAGGTGCCGCTGCTGATGGAGCTGATCCAGCGGATCCGGCGCCAGGACGCGGGCGGCGCGGTCGCCGACCTGTTCGCGGCGGACTACGTGGGCGCGCTCGTCGGCGGACTCGCCTTCCCGTTCCTCCTGCTGCCGCTGCTCGGGCAGCTGACCGGGGCGCTGGTGACCGGCGCCGTCAACGCCGTGGCGGGCGGCGTGCTCGTCCTCGGCCTGTTCGCGCGGGACCTGACCCCGCGCGGCCGCTGGCTGCTGATCGTCGCCAACCTCGCCGTGCTCGGCCTGCTCGCCTCGCTGACCGCCCTGGTCGGCGACTTCGAACGGGCCGCGCGGCAGGCGATGTACGGCGGGGACGTCCGGGTGGCGCTGCGGACCGGCGAGCAGGAGGTGGTCCTCACCGGCGGCACCCGGGGCCGTCCGCTGCGCCTGTACCTCGACGGGCGGCTGCGGGTCGGCGGCCGCGACGAACTCCGGTACCACGAGGCACTGGTCCACCCAGCGATGACCGGGCCGCACGCGCGGGTGCTGATCCTCGGCGGCGGCGACGGCCTCGCCGCGCGCGAGGTGCTGCGGCACCCCGGCGTCGAGCGGGTGGACGTCGTCGAGCGCGACCCGGCCCTCGTACGGCTGGCGCGCGGTGACCCGGCACTGGCCCGGCTGGACGAGCACGCCTTCGACGACCGGCGGGTGCACGTGAGCATCGCGGACGCCTTCGACTGGCTGCGCGGGGCGCCGGCGGCGGCGTACGACGTGGTGATCGAGGACCTGCCCGATCCGGCCATCACGGCGAGTACGAAGCTCTACGCGCAGGAGTTCTACGGCCTGGCCCGGCGGGCCCTGGCACCCGGCGGGCGCCTGGTGGTGCACGCCGGACCGGTCTCCTCCCGGACCCGGGTGTTCTGGACGGTGGAGGCCACGGTCCGGGCCGCCGGGCTGCGTACGGTGCCGTACCGCGTGGACGGCCGTGCCGCCGGCGCCACCGGTCCCGACCCGACGGCCTCGCGCGCCCCGCGTGACTGGGGTTTCGTCCTGGCGTCCCGTATGCCGCCCGCCCTCCGTCTGGACCCGCGGGCCCCCGCTCCCCGCACGCTCACGCCGGAGTCGCTCACGGCGGCCGCCCGCGCGGCGGCCCGCACCCGTGTCCCGGGCCTTCCGCCCTCGACGCTGGTCCATCCCCGGTACACGGACTGATCCGGCCCGCCGCCGGCGTGTGCGGTGCGCGGGGGACGGGTTCTGGGCGAGGGGAGGGTAATCGGGAGCGGCACTGGGTACCCTCGGCTGACATGGAGCACGAGGTGTTCGTTCCGGTTCCGGCTCGGCTGCTGCGGAGGGCGCTCGCCGATCCGGCGCGGGTTGCCCGGGCGGTTCCCGGGCTCCAGCAGGACGCGGGCGGCGAGCCCGTCACCGGCCGGCTCAAGATGCGGATCGGCGGCCACTCCATCACGTACCGCGGCACGCTGCGTGTCCGCGCCCTCGACGAGGGTTCCTACGCCGTCGAGGGCGACGCGACGGAGTCCCGCGGCAGCGGATCCGTGAAATTCACGCTCACGCTCCGCCTCCGCGACACCGACGGCGGCTCCACCGTCACCTTCGACGGCACGGCCACGGCCGAGGGGCGCGTCACCGAGCTGCCCCCGGACTCCGTACACGCCGCCACGACCCGCCTCCTGACCCGCTTCACGGAACACCTGTGCGCGGGCCCGGAGAAGCCGGAACCGGCCACCGCCGGGCCGGGTGACGCCGACTCGGGTGGCGCCGGGTCCGATGGCGCCGGGCCGGGCGTCGGAGAGCCGGAGGCCCCGCGGGCGGCCGGCGGTGACCGCCCCGCAACGGCTGCCGCCGGACCGGCCGACGCGGAGCGGGAGGACTCCGGGCCGGCTGCCGCCGACTCGGATCGCGGCGGGGAGCCGGAGGAGTCCGAGGCGGAAGGCTCCGAGTCGTCCGAGGGCGACGGGGGCGTGGAGCTGGCCGAGGAGGCGACCGAGGACTTCGCTCCGTCGGCGAGCGGGGACTTCGAGGCCGCACCGGACGCGGACGACGCCCCGGCGCCGCCGCTCGGGGACGAGGGCGAGGCCCACCCGGCCGCACCGTCCGGGCGCGGTTCCCGCTTCGACGCCGATGTTCCGCCTTCCTCCCTCGACCCGTTGGCCGACGAGGAGGACGAGGACGACGAGCCCCCCGTCTCCGAGGACTTCGCCGAGACCGCCGAGCCGCCCGCCGAGGCGGCACACGCCCGGCGGACGATGATCGGCCGCAGCGCCGAGGAGGTGGACCACGCCCCGCCCCGCGGCCGCTACGCCCCCGTCCCCGCGCCGCTCACCGTCTCAGCCGGCCCGACCCTCCGCTGGGCCGCGCCCGCCGCGGCGCTGATCGTGGCGTCGGTGATCGTCGTGGGCCGGGCTTTGAGGCGCCGCCGCTGAGCGTGGCGTCGGCGCCACGCCTTCCGCCGGGCCGCTGGGCGGCGTCCCCGCGGCTTCGCGGCGCTGGCGTGCTCGCCCGCCGGTCCGAAGCTCGGTTGGGCGGCGCCTGCGGCGGGTTGGTCGTGGCGTCGGTGGTCGTGCCGCCGCTGAGCGTGGCCTCGGTGTCGCGCCTTCGGCCGGGCCGCTGGGCGGCGTCCCCGCGGCTTCGCGGCGCTGGCGTGCTCGCCCGCCGGGCCGAAGCTCGGTTGGGCGGCGCCTGCGGCGGGTTGGTCGTGGCGTCGGTGGTCGTGCCGCCGCTGAGCGTGGCCTTGGTGTCGCGCCTTCGGCCGGGCCGCTGGGCGGCGTCCCCGCGGCTTCGCGGCGCTGGCGTGCTCGCCCGCCGGGCCGAAGCTCGGTTGGGCGGCGCCTGCGGCGGGTTGGTCGTGGCGTCGGTGGTCGTGCCGCCGTTGAGCGTGGGCTTGGCGCCGCGTCTTCCGCCCTGCCGCTGAGCGGCATCCGCGTGGCTTCGAGGGGCTCGCGTCCTCGTCCGCTGGATCGGAGCTCGGTTGGGCTGGGCCTGCGGCGGGGTTGGTCGTGGCGGCGGTGGTTGTGGTGGGCGGCCTGAGGCGCCGCCGCTGAGCGTGGCCTCGGTGTCGCGCCTTCGGCCGGGCCGCTGGGCGGCGTCCCCGCGGCCTCGCGGCGCTGGCGTGCTCGCCCGCCGGGCCGAAGATCCGTTGGACGGCGCCCGTGGGCGTCGGTGATCGGGTGACCGAG
The DNA here is from genome assembly GCF_035917575.1 of Streptomyces sp. NBC_01788. Taxonomy (GTDB): domain Bacteria; phylum Actinomycetota; class Actinomycetes; order Streptomycetales; family Streptomycetaceae; genus Streptomyces. The sequence continues at coordinate 4,230,946 of NZ_CP109090.1, forward strand.
CCCTGAGCCGCAGCCGTTGGGCGGCGCTCGCGGCTTTGCGCTTTTGGTGCGGCGTCGCCGGCCGTTTCCGCCGGGTCCCTGCCGTTGGGCGTCGTGGGGCGGGCCCGCAGGCGCCGTCGCCGAGCGATGCCTCGGCTCGCCGTGCCGGCCTCTGCCCTTCCAGCCACCCGCGGCGCGAAACGCCTTCTTGATCCGGCCAGTAGCCTCGTGGGGTGAGTAACGAAGACATCACGCTGACCGCGGGTGACGCGGAAGCGGTCGTGCAGCCGGGCAACGGCGGGCGCATCGGGAGTCTGCGCGTCGGCGGGCTCGAACTGCTCCGCCAGGGAGAGCGTTTCGGCTGCTTCCCGATGGTCCCCTGGTGCGGCAGGATCCGCGACGGCCGCTTCCGGGACGGCGCCGCCGTCCACCAGATGCCGCTCAACTCCCCACCGCACGCCATCCACGGCACCGCCCGCGACGGCGCCTGGCGCACCGCCCGCACCTCCGCCACCGAGGCGGTGATCACGTACGACCTCGTCGACCCCTGGCCCCACCCCGGCCGCGTCACCCAGGCCGTCACCCTGACCGAGGACGCCCTGACGTTGACGATCTCCGTGGAGACGTACGAGTCCTCCTTCCCGGCACAGATCGGCTGGCACCCGTGGTTCAACCGCACCCTCGGGGGCCCCGGCGCCCAGGACGCCCGCGTCGACTTCCGGCCCGCCTGGCAGGAGGAGCGCGGCGACGACCACCTGCCCACCGGCCACCGCGTCGAGCCCAAGCCAGGCCCCTGGGACGACTGCTTCGGCATGCCTGACGGAGTCGACGTCACGCTCACCTGGCCCGGACAGCTGGAGCTGAGGGTGACCAGCCGTGAGGAATGGGTCGTCGTCTACGACGAGCAGCAGGCCGCCGTGTGCGTGGAACCGCAGACCGGCCCGCCCAACGGCCTGAACACCCTTCCGCGCCTGGTCACCCCGCTGGAGCCGCTGGAGGCCTCGACGACCTGGACCTGGCACCGCGCTTAAGCTGACTGTCATGAGCGACGTTCGCGGCGAGCTGCTGCAGCAGATCAAGGACAAGGCCGTGGTCCACGGCAGGGTGACGCTGTCGTCCGGTCTCGAGGCCGACTACTACATCGACCTGCGCCGCGTCACCCTCGACGGCGAGGCGGCCCCGCTGGTCGGTCAGGTGCTCCTGGACCTGACCGCCGACTTCGACTTCGACGCGGTGGGCGGCCTGACGATGGGCGCCGACCCCGTCGCGGCCTCGATGCTGCACGCCGCCGCCGCGCGCGGTCGCAGACTGGACGCCTTCGTGGTCCGCAAGGCCGCCAAGGCGCACGGTATGCAACGGCGCGTGGAGGGCCCGGAGATCAGGGGCCGCCGCGTCCTGGTGGTGGAGGACACCTCCACCACGGGCGGCTCCCCGCTCACCGCCGTGGAGGCGGTCCGCGAGGCGGGCGCCGAGGTGGTCGCCGTGGCGACGATCGTCGACCGTGCCACGGGCGCCGCCGAGAAGATCACCGAGGGCGCCGGAGTGCCGTACGTCTTCGCGTACTCGAAGGACGACCTCGGACTGGACTGAGCCGGACCGGACTGAGCCGGACCGGACTGAGCCGGACCGGACTGAGCCGGACCGGACTGAGCCGGACCGGACTGAGCCGGACCGGACCGGTTCGGACTGATACAGGGCAACCGGGACGGCACCGGGTCCGCACCGCGCGACCCGGTCGTCCACCGGTCGGGCAGGGTGTCCTACACATCAGGCAACGTCTGCGAAGATGGGGCCGACGATGACGTCACTCCCTAGGTCAGGGCCGTAAGTACGCAGAACGCACCCCGCACATACAAGGAGCGGACAGATGCCCATCGCAACCCCCGAGGTCTACAACGAGATGCTCGACCGGGCGAAGGCAGGCAAGTTCGCCTACCCGGCCATCAACGTCACCTCCTCCCAGACCCTGAACGCGGCCCTGCGCGGCTTCGCGGAGGCGGAGAGCGACGGCATCGTCCAGATCTCCACGGGTGGTGCGGAGTTCCTGGGCGGCCAGTACAGCAAGGACATGGTCACCGGCGCCGTCGCCCTGGCCGAGTACGCGCACATCATCGCCGAGAAGTACCCGGTCAACATCGCCCTGCACACCGACCACTGCCCGAAGGACAAGCTCGACGGGTACGTGCGTCCGCTGCTCGCGATCTCCGAGGAGCGCGTCAAGGGCGGCCGCAACCCGCTGTTCCAGTCGCACATGTGGGACGGCTCCGCGGAGACCCTCGCCGACAACCTGGCCATCGCCCAGGAACTGCTCGTCCGCACCGCCGCCGCCAGGATCATCCTCGAGGTGGAGATCACCCCGACCGGTGGCGAGGAGGACGGCGTCACCCACGAGATCAACGACAAGCTGTACACCACGGTCGACGACGTGATCCGCACCGCCGAGGCCCTGGGCCTGGGCGACAAGGGCCGCTACCTGCTGGCCGCCTCCTTCGGCAACGTGCACGGCGTGTACAAGCCGGGCAACGTCGTGCTCCGCCCCGACCTGCTGAAGGACCTGAACGAGGGCGTCGCGGCGAAGTACGGCCGCCCGGCCGGCAGCCAGCCGTTCGACTTCGTCTTCCACGGCGGCTCCGGCTCCACGGAGGAGGAGATCCGCACGGCGCTGGAGAACGGCGTGGTGAAGATGAACATCGACACCGACACCCAGTACGCCTTCACGCGTCCCGTCGCCGACCACATGTTCAAGAACTACGACGGCGTCCTCAAGGTCGACGGCGAGGTCGGCTCCAAGAAGACGTACGACCCGCGCACCTGGGGCAAGCTGGCCGAGACGTCGATGGCCCAGCGCGTGGTGGAGGCCTGCGGCAACCTCCGCTCCACCGGCACGAAGATCAAGTAACTCCCGCTCTCCCGCGAAGGTCCGGTGCCACGGCACCGGACCCTTCGTCCGTTCCGGCAGCCCGCCGATCCGCCCGTCCGCCCGTCTGGCCCGGAGCCGGCCGGCGCGGGATGATCCCCTCATGGCTGTCACCGCACAGCACGCCCCCGCCGTCAGGATCTCCAGCCCCACCGGCCGCTGGATCCTGCTCACCACCGTGCTCGGCTCCAGCATGGCCCTGCTGGACTCGACCGTCGTCAACGTCGCCCTGCCCCGCATCGGCCGCGACCTGGACGCGAACCTCGCCGCGCTGCAGTGGACGGTCAACGCCTACATGGTCACCCTGGCCGGCCTGATCCTCCTCGGCGGCTCACTCGGCGACCGCTACGGCCGCCGCAGGATCTTCGTGCTCGGTGTCGTCTGGTTCGCCTCCGCCTCCCTGCTGTGCGGCCTCGCCCCGAACGTGACCGTCCTGATCGCCGCCCGCGCCCTGCAAGGGATCGGCGGGGCCCTCCTCACCCCCGGCTCGCTCGCCCTCATCCAGGCCTCCTTCCACCCGGACGACCGGGGCAGGGCCGTCGGCCTGTGGTCCGGCTTCGGCGGCATCGGCGCGGCCGTCGGCCCGTTCCTCGGCGGCTGGCTGGTCGCCGGGCCCGGCTGGCGCTGGGTCTTCCTGCTCAACATCCCGGTGGCCCTGGTCTGCGCCCCCGTCGCCCTGCGCCACGTCCCCGAGTCCAGCGCCGCCACCGGCGGCACCTCCCCGTCCCAGCGCGGCCGGGAGCCCGGGAAAGGCGCCGCCCACGGCCGCTTCGACGTGCTGGGCGCGGCCCTCGGCGCCCTGTCCCTGGCCCTCGTGACGTACGCCCTGATCGAGGCCCGCCACGGCACCCTGGCCGTCGCCCTCACCGCCGCCGCGGGCGTGCTCGCCGCCGTCGCCTTCGTGTACGTGGAGAAGCACCGCGCCGATCCGATGGTGCCGCCGGACATCTTCGCCTCCCGCCAGTTCACCGCCGTCAACCTGGTCACCCTGTGCGTGTACGCGGCCTTCGGCGGCTTCTTCTTCCTCACCGCCCTGCAACTCCAGGTGGTGGCCGGTTACTCACCGCTGAAGGCGGGCACCGCCCTGCTCCCGACCACCGTCCTCATGCTGCTGTTCTCGGCCCGTTCGGGCGCCCTCGCCGACCGCATCGGGCCGCGCCTGCCGCTCACCGTCGGGCCGTTGCTGTGCGCGGTGGCGATGCTGCTGATGCTGCGGGTCGGCAAGGGCGCGCACTACCTCACGGACGTGCTCCCGGCCCTGCTCGTCATGGGCGCGGGCATGGTCACCCTGGTCGCCCCGCTCACCGCCACCGTGCTCGCCTCGGTGGACACCTCCCGCGCCGGGCTGGCCAGCGGCATCAACAACGCCGCCGCCCGCGCGGCCGGCCTGATCGCGGTGGCCGCGCTGCCGCTGCTGGCCGGGATGGGCCCCGAGGCGTACCGCTCGGCGGACGCCTTCGACGTCGCGTTCCGCCGGGCCATGCCGATCTGCGCGGCGGTCCTGGTGGTGGGGGCGGTCCTCGCCTTCGTCGCCGTCCGCCGCCCGGTCAAGGGCTGCCGCCGGCCCGAGTGCCGCACCCACGGCAGTGTGACGACACCGCCGCTGGAGACGGGCCGCGGAGGTGCGGCCCCCGGCACCGGTCCGGCTTCGTGAGCCGTGGAAGGGGCCGTTCCGCTGCTGCCGGGATCGGCCGTCACCGACGACGGACCATGCATCAGACTGAACCCCATGACCATTCACGAGAACCTCCTGGGCGGGCCCCCGCCCACGCACCTCCCCGACGACCCGGAACCCCGTGAGCTCCTCGCCAAGGGGACCTCGCCGGCCGAGGTGGCGGCGCGTTACCCGGCGTCGTCGCTGGCCTGGGCGCAGCTCGCCGACGACGCCTTCGAGCGGGGGGCGGCCGTGGAGTCGTACGCGTACGCCCGTACGGGCTACCACCGCGGACTGGACGCCCTGCGCCGCAGCGGCTGGAAGGGCCACGGTCCGGTCCCCTGGGAGAAGGGTGCTACACGTGATCGTGCACTCGGTGCCGCCGCTTCCTGAGAGCGGCGGCACATTTCGTTTGAGCCTCGGTGACGGTTACCGCTTCAGCTCGGCGTACGCCTCGGCGCTGCTGTCCTGAAGGAATTGCCAGCAACGCTCCGTCTCGTCCTTCTCGTTGATCTCGCCGGCGGCGCGGCCGAGGGCAGCGAGGCAGCGCAGGAAGCCGCGATTGGCGCGGTGGTCCCAAGGGATGGGGCCATGCCCCTTCCATCCGGCCCGGCGCAGGGCGTCCAGGCCGCGGTGATAGCCGGTGCGCGCGTAGGCGTACGACTCGACAACTCGCCCCGCTTCGAAGGCGTCGTCGGCGAGCATTGCCCAGGCGAGCGAGAACGTGGGGTGCTGCGCCACGACCTCGGCCGGGGGCTGGGACTCCTCGCCCAGCAGGCGGTACGCCTCTTCGTTCTCCGGCAGGTATGTCGGCTCCGGGCCGCCGAGCAGGTTCTTGTGAGTCGTCATGCCGCCAGTCTGCCACTTGTGGCCAGGTATACGGGACGTCTACGGGAGAGAACGGCCGTGGATCGATGGCAAATCAGAATGGCGGTTGATGTATCTGATCGCAATGTGCGACGATCCGGCGCATGGCAGCACGACGGGGGTCCTCCGGGGCCGTACAGGTGGGCATTTACACCCGGATCAGCAAGGACGACGAGGCCGAGGGGCTGGGCGTCGCGCGTCAGGAGGAGGACTGCCGACTGCACTGTGCCGCCAGGGGCTGGGAGGTGGCCCGGGTCTACGAGGACAACGACCTCTCGGCGTACAAGCGCAAGACCGTGCGCCCGGAGTTCCGTCAGATGCTGGAGGACCTCAAGGCCGGGCGGATCGACGGAGTCGTCGCCTGGGACATCGACCCCTTCACGCGCCAGCCGCGCGAACTGGAGGCATGGATCGACGAGTACGAGGATGCCGAGCGCCGGAAGCGCCACCTCGTCTTCGATTCCGTCTCGGCGTCGGACATCGACCTGTCCACGGAAAACGGCCGGTTCATCGCGCGGATCAAGGTGACCATCGCCAACAAGTCTTCGGCAGACACGTCGAAGCGGACGAAGCGCAAACACCTGGAACTGGCGGCGAAGGGCAAGCTCCCTGGTGGTCGGGCGCCGTACGGATGGAACCGCGAGGACCGCAGGACGCTGGTGCCGGAAGAGGCCGAGAACCTCCGCAAGGCAGTGAAGGACTTCCTGGGGGGCATCCGTTGGGCGTCGATCGCGCGTGAGTGGCGGGACAAGGGGATCCGGTCGCACAGCGGAGGCTTCTTCGACGACTCCAAGATCAAGCGGATGCTGATGAACCCGCGGATCTGTGGCTACCGGATGCATCAGGGGGAGTTGTTCCTGGACGAGGGTGGGGAGCCCGTCGTGGGTGACTGGGAGCCGGTCATCACCCCCGACGACTGGTATCTGCTCACGGAGAAGGTCCGGCGTGAGGCGGAGGGACGAGCTGTACGGGACTACGCCACCAAGTACCTGCTCTCGGGCATCGCCCGGTGCGGGCGGTGTGGTGCGAAGATGCGGGCGTTCCCGTCGTACCGGAAGTCGAAGACGTCATCCCAGTTCAGGTACGCGTGCCCCGGCAAGAACGACGGTGGATGTGGGGGAGTGGCCAGGGCGGGCGAACCAGTCGATCGCCTCATCAGAAACGCTGTGTTCCTCAGCTCGGACAGGGCGCCGGCGAATGTCCGTGTGCGCATGCCGGAATGGGGCAAGGAGGAGCAACTGGCCTCCCTGGAAAGAGACATGGCAGAGTTCAAGCAGGCGTGGCAGGAGAAGCGCATGTCGGCCGCTCGCTACATCGCGCTCACCGAGGATCTGGAGAAGCAGATCGCGGAGCTGCATCGGGAGCGAGCCCTGCATCGTGCCGAGGCCGCGACCTTCTCGGTCGGCCCTGTCGACATACGGGAGCGGTGGGAGAAGCTGACGATCGAGCAGCAGCGGGCAGCCGTTCTCAAGGTCTTCCGCGCGGTCATCGTCAAGCCCGCGTCCAACGGGCCGATTTTCGCCCCCGCGGACATCGAGCCGGTGCTTAGGTGAAGAACGAAGCCGGCCCCCGTTGCGGCTGGGGCCCGGCTTCGTTCTTTCACGACCGGTCTATGCCGAAGATGCGCAGCAGGTCGTCGACCCACTCCTCGTCCGGTCAGGGAGCTGAGCCTCTACTCGGCGCAGCCACTCGTCTTCAGCCCGCGGGCGACGAACCCGATGTCGTGCCTGTGTCCGAGGGGGCGCAGATACTGGCTGACCTGCGTGGGTGAGCCCGCGCTTGGCTGGCCGAGGAGGGCTGCTTTCCGAGCCTCCCTGCGCCGCCGCGGACGGTGGAATCCTGACCCGTCCACCGCGTCGTGACGAGACCGAGGCGTTCTCTACCTACGTAGTTCCGCCACGGCTTGCCGAGCCTGGTCGCGAGGAAGGACAGCTCCGCCACTTGCACACCATATTGGCGCGCGTCGTCAAGTGTGAGCGGACAGGTGGCACAAGCTGGACCGGGCGGCATCCCGTGCTCGGTCGCTCGTCGCTGACCAGTGGAAACACGACGCGGCGGCACCGCCCGGCAGCCGTCGTCGCGATCTTGCAGGCGCTCGTAGTGCGCAGGTCTCAGCTCCGTCGAACCAATCTGGACCGAACCTCATTCGGGACGAAGAGGCCATCGGTTCAGCTTCTGTCGGTTTGCGAGGGAGCCTGGACCCTCGTCGACTCGCTGGTGTGCCTCGAAGCGTCGCCGTCATTGAGAGCGGCACTGGTCCCGGCGGGTTGGCAAGCCTCTCCCGTCGGGGGCTTGTCACCTGCCCACTCCGTGGAGCAGATCCTGGCGAGGTCCGACACCCATTCCAGGTTCCGCTTCGGCAACTGGGCCGCGAGGTTGTCCAGCCACTCCTGCTCGGTCATAACCGTGCCCTCGTAGGTCTCTCGTGTACATCCTCCGCCACTTTCTTAGGAGCGCGAGCCCAACCACCGGCTTCCTGCGCGCCCTGCACGCCCTCGCGCGCGCCGCCCGGGCGATCGGCGAGCAGGAGGAGTACGAGCGCTGCGCGCAGTTCCTGAAGGACTCCTCGGAGACGGCCGCGCAGACGCTGGGCTGACCCGTACGGATGTGAGGCCCGCCCCCGCGACCGGGCGGGCCTTGCGATCTGCGCACGTGATGCGCAGGATGCGGTTGGGGACCGGGGCCCCCGTGCCGGAATCGGCAGGGGCGGACCGCTACCCGGAGTACTACAGGAGACAGCGATGTCCCAACCGGCTCACCCGACCCCTCAGCCCGCTGAGGCCTCTGAGCCCGAGACCCCGCATCTCGACTTCGCCGGCACGACGCCGTACGAGGACTACGTCAGGGCGGACGTGCTCACCCACCTCCAGCACACCCTCTCCGACGACCCCGGAGAGATGGTCTTCCTGGTCACCACCCAGGTGATGGAGCTGTGGTTCACCGTCATCGTCCACGAGTGGGAGACCGCGGCCCGCGCCCTGCGCTCGGACGACGTGCCGACGGCGGTCGCCGCGTTGAAGAGGTCCGTACGGGAGCTGCAGGCGCTGAACGCCTCCTGGAAGCCGCTCGCCGGGCTCACTCCGGCCCAGTTCAACAGCTACCGCGGCGCCCTCGGCGAGGGTTCCGGATTCCAGTCCGCGATGTACCGCCGCATGGAGTTCCTGCTCGGCGACAAGTCCGCCTCGATGCTCGTCCCGCACCGCGGCGCCCCCCGCGTCCACGCGGAACTGGAGAAGGCGCTGCACGAGCCGAGCCTGTACGACGAGGTGCTGCGGCTGCTCGCGCGCCGCGGGCACGCGGTCCCGGACGCCGTGCTCGGCCGGGACGTGACGCTGCGCTACGAGCCCAGCGAGGAGGTCGAGGCCGTCTGGACGGCCCTCTACTCCGGTGACCAGGACGACGAACTGGCCCGGCTCGGCGAGGCGTTGACCGATGTCGCCGAACTGGTGTGGCGCTGGCGCAACGACCACCTCGTGGCCACCCGCCGTGCGATGGGCGCCAAGTCCGGCACGGGCGGCTCCGCCGGGGTGGCCTGGCTGGAGAAGCGGGCCCGGAAGAACGTCTTCCCCGAGCTGTGGACGGCGAGGTCCCATGTCTGAGCTGACGATCAGGGCGGAGAAGCTGGACGCCGCCGACGAACTCGCCGGGCTGCGCGACCGGTTCGTCCTCGACGAGGGCGTCTACCTGGACGGCAACTCGCTGGGCGCGCTCCCGGCGAACGTCCCGGACCGCATCGGCGACGTCGTACGCCGCCAGTGGGGCGAGCTGCGCATTCGTTCCTGGACGGAGGGCGGCTGGTGGACCGCGCCCGAGCGGGTCGGCGACCGGATCGCCCCGCTGGTCGGGGCCGCGCCGGGCCAGATCGTGGTGGGCGACTCGACCAGCGTGAACGTGTTCAAGGCGCTGGTGGCGGCGGTCCGGATGGCCCGGGAGGCCGGTGACGGCGAGCGGGACGAGATCCTGGTCGACGCGACGACGTTCCCCACGGACGGGTACATCGCGCAGTCGGTGGCCCGGATGACGGGCTGCGCGCTGCGCCCGGTGACGCCCGCCGAGGTGCCCGGTGCGCTGAGCGGGCGCACCGCCGCGGTCCTGCTGAACCACGTCGACTACCGCACCGGCCGGCTGTACGACCTGCCGTCCCTGACCGCCGCGGTGCACGCGGCGGGCGCGTACGCCGTCTGGGACCTGTGCCACACCGCGGGCGCCCTGCCGGTGGGGCTGGACGAGCACGGGGTGCGCCTGGCGGTCGGGTGCACCTACAAGTACCTGAACGGCGGCCCGGGTTCACCGGCCTTCCTGTACGTCAGCGGTGATGTGCAGGACCGCTTCGACACCCCGCTGCCCGGCTGGAACTCGCACGCCGAGCCCTTCGGCATGCGGCCCGGCTACGAACCGGCGGAGGGCGCGCTGCGGGGCCGGGTCGGCACCCCCGACATCCTCTCCCTGCTCGCCCTGGAGGCGGCGCTGGAGGTCTGGGACGGGGTGACGGTCGAGGCCGTGCGCGCCAAGTCCCTCGCGCTGACGGACTTCTTCCTGGAGTGCGTCGCCGCGTACGTCCCCGCCGGACGCGTGGAGGTGCTGACCCCGGTGGCCCACGAGGAGCGCGGCAGCCAGGTGGCCCTGCGCTGCCAGGACGCCGGGGACGTGATGAAGCGGCTGATCGGACGCGGGGTGGTCGGCGACTTCCGGCACCCCGACGTCCTGCGCTTCGGCTTCACCCCGCTCTACGTCGGGTTCGCGGACGTGGAGCGGGCGGCGCGGGCGCTGGCGGAGGAACTGGCCGGCTGACGCACTCCGGTACGGCCGCACCGGAACGAAGGTGCCTGCCGCACGGTCCCGGACCGTGCGGCAGAACCGTTTGGCCTCACCCAGCGTGACATCCCCATGTCGGCGCACGTCACCCGCCTGATACCGTCCCGGCCAACGGCCGGTTGATTCTTTCCCGGGCCCCCAAAACCGTTTCACCGCTGAGAGGTTGGAGCATGCCGGAAGCCGACGCCCCCCTCCCCCGTTCGCTCGGGTCCGAGCGAACGGGCGGGAACCCCACCGCCGCGGAACCGGGGAACACCGGCGGCCGTGACGCGGCCGCGCGCGCCGCGGCGGAGGAGGAGTCGGTCTTCTCGCACGCGCCCGTCGCACCCGACAGTACGGCCGCCTACGGCGACCACCCCGACCAGGTCGTCGACTTCTACCGCCCGCGCGGCGCGGCGGACTCCCCGGGGCCCTCCCCGCTCGTGGCGGTGCTGCACGGCGGCGCCTGGCGGGCCCCGTACGACCGTCGCCACATCACCCCGTTCGCGGACTTCCTCGCCCGCCGGGGCTTCGCCGTGGCCTGCGTCGAGTACCGGCGCGGCAGCGCCACCCCGGCGGGACCGGGCGAGGACCCGGTCGCGGGCCGCTGGCCGGACACCTTCGACGACGTGGCGGCGGCGCTCGACGCGCTGCCCGCGCTGGCCCGGGAGGCGCTCCCGCAGGCCGACATACGCCGCACGGTGGTCACCGGCCACTCGGCCGGCGGTCACCTGGCCCTGTGGGCGGCGGCCCGGCACGTCCTGCCCGCGGACGCGCCCTGGCGCACGGACCGCCCCGCGCCGCTGCGAGGCGTGGTCGCGCTGGCCCCCATCGCCGACTTCGCGGTCGCCGAGAAGCTGGACGTGTGCGGTGGGGCGGCCCGTCAACTGCTGGGCGGAGAAGAGGGGTTCGTCCAGCGGCAGCCCTACGCCGACCCGGCCCTGCTGCTGCCGACCGGCATCGCCACGACCGTCGTCCAGGGCCGCGAGGACGTGGTCGTACCGCAGGTGGTCGCGGAGTCCTACACCGAGGCCGCGGCGAAGGCGGGCGAGGTGGTGGGCCTGACCCTCCTGGAGGAGGTCGGCCACTTCCCCCTGATCGACCCGGCGGCCGACGCGTGCGCGGTGGTGGCGGAGGAGATCGCCCAGCTCGCGTGGTGACGCGGACCGGGCCACCCGGCGCGGGTGGTACCCGTAGTACCTGAGAGCTACGGCCGCGAACACCTCCCTGGCATGACGCGGGCTACGACTCCGGCTCCGTAATTTTCCTTCCAGCCCGGCCCACCGGCCGGACAAGGCCGGAGGGGATGAGCCGTGGGGCGCGATGGGGAGAGACGGGACACGGCGGCGAGCCGGGGCGGAATCGCGCGCCTGGGCGTGGCCGCGAGTCTGGACGGGGTCGCGAGCGTGGACAGGCTCGCGGGACTGGACAGGGATTCGGCGAGCGGGGCGGATACCGGCCCGGCAGTGGGCGTGAGTGCCAGCCCGGGGGCGGGTCCGGGAGCTGGTCCGGGTCCCGGCCCGGGAGCGGGCCCGAGTCCCGGTCCGGGGGTGACGCCCGGCGTCGGGGCCGGGGCCGGCAGATGGCGTCGGGCGCTGCTCGCCCTTCTCGTCACCGGCGCCCTCGTGGTACCTCTGTCGGCCGCCGCCCGGCCTCGAATTCCCGCGCCGGCCCCGGCGACTCTCGCACCCCTGACCGGGACCACCCTCGACGCCTCCTACGGGGCGAACCGCGCCGACGCCGCCCGCGCCGCCGACATGGCCGCGGCGCACGGCGACACGCACCGGGCGGCCGTGGACCGGGCGCTGGCGTCGCCCTCCCGTCACCTGCTCTCCTTCGACGGACGCGGCTCCGGCCGCGTGGCGGAGGTGTTCGGTGACCTGGCGCACGCCGACCGCACAGCGGTCCTCGTCCCGGGTTCCGACACCTCCCTGGACACCTACGACCGCTTCCGGAAGGGCGCGCTCGCCCTGTACCAGGAGCTCGGCCGCGAGGCCGCGGCCGGTGCGCGTCCGGCGGTCGTCGCCTGGCTCGGCTACGAGACACCGGGCACGGTCAGCACCACGGTGCTCACCACGGGCCGCGCCGAACAGGCGGCCCCCGGCCTCAGGGAACTGATACGCGACCTGCGTGCCGTGGCGGGCCGGGCGCCGCACATCACCCTGGTGTGCCATTCCTACGGTTCGGTGGTGTGCGGGCGCGCCGCGTCCGGCCTGGACGTGGACGACATCGCCCTCATCGGCAGCCCCGGCACCGGAGCGGACTCCGTGCCCGCGCTGCACACCCGGGCCCGCGTCTGGGCGGCCCGCGGCGACGGCGACTGGGTGGCGAACGTGCCGCACGTCCGCGCCGAACTCTTCGGCACGACCGTCGGCCTGGGCGCCGACCCCATGGACCTCGCCTTCGGCGCCCGCAGGTTCACGGCCGGAAGCGGCGGCCACAGCGCCTACTTCACCCCCGGCTCCCTGTCCCTCTCGAACCTGGCCCGGATCGTCCTGGGCACCACGAACGAGGTGCAAGGTGACTGACCGCCTTTCCGCAGCACTCACCCGCGTACGAGCCTTCGCGCACAGCCTCCACGTCCGGACCCCGCCGCAGCGGGACCGTGCCGTGGACGCCCTGCGGGCCCTCGCCATCCTCGGCGTGGTCCTGGGGCACTGGCTGGTCACGGCCCTGGTCGCGGATACCCGCACCCAGCCCCGCCCCACCCTGCACACCGCGAGCCCCCTCCACTACATGCCCGCCCTGGTCCCGGTCTCCTGGGCGTTCCAGACCCTCGCCGTGTTCTTCCTCGTCGGCGGGCACGTCGCCACCCGCAGCCACCTCTCGGCCCGCGCCCGCGGCACCGGCTACCGGCAGTGGCTCCGCGCTCGCCTGTCCCGGCTGTTCGGGCCGGTCGCGGCCGTACTGGCCCTGTGGACGGTCACCGCCGTCGCCCTCCTCCTGACCGGTGCGGACCTCGACACGGTCCGCACCCTCGTGAAGCTGGCCCTGTCTCCCCTGTGGTTCCTCCTGGTCTTCGCCGTACTGACGGCGGCGACCCCCCTGCTCACCCGGATCAGTCCCCTGTGGCCCCTGGCCGTCGTCCTGCACGTGGACCTCCTCCGCTTCGGCCTCGGCGCCCCCTCCTGGCTCGGCTGGCTGAACCTGCCGGCCGGCTGGCTCGTGCCGTACACCCTGGGCGCGGCCTGGACCCGCGGCGAGCTGGACGGCCGCCGCGCGGGCTGGACCCTGCTGACCTGCGGCGCGGCGGCGACCGCGGCCCTCGTCGCCTGGGCGGGCTACCCGGCGTCGATGGTCGGCATACCGGGGGACGCGGTCTCCAACCTCAACCCGCCGACACTGGCGACCGTCACCTTCGGCCTGGCCCAGTGCGGCCTGGCCCTGCTGCTGCGCGAGCGGCTGCGCCACGCGATGTCCCGCCCGCTCGCCTGGGCAGCGGTGGCGCTGGTCAACCTCTCCGCGATGACGATCTTCCTCTGGCACCAGACGGCCCTGATGGCGACCACCGCCATGGGCCTCCTCGCGGGCCGCCTCCCGGGCCTGCACACGCTTCCCGACGGCCCCGGCTGGGTGGCGGCCCGGCTGGCCTGGCTCCCGGTCTTCGCCCTCGCCCTGGCCGTCTGCTGGGCCGCTTTCCGCACCTGTGAGCAGGGCGGTGACCGGCGCCGTTCCCGGGTGGTGCGGACTCATCGCCCCGGGACGGCCCCCGCACCAGACCCTAGAGTGGGCGCGTGATGCGATGGCAAGGCCGCGTCAGGCACGGACTGCGGGTGCTGCGCGACGACCTGTGGACCGCGCGGCAGGACCCGCTGCCCCCGTCCGTCTGGCTGCGCTGGCTGCCGCACGGCATCGTGTGGCTGGCCGCGTTCGCGGTGCTGCTGGGCGCCTCGGGCCACCTGTGGAGCGGCGCGCGGCTGGCCTTCGGGTACGCCTTCCTCGTCGCGCTCGGACAGGCCGGTGCGATGGTGCTGGCCCTGTGGCGGCCCATCCCGGCGTGGTGGCTGTCCATGGCGGCCACGCTGCTGGGGGCGGTGGCCCTGCACGGCCTGCTGGTCGCCGGCGATCTGCAGGGCTTCACCTGGCCCTGGACCACGTCCGGGATCATCGCCCACCTGTTCGTCCTGCTGCTGCTCGCCCTGCGGGTGCGCACCCGCGTCGCCGTGGAGGCGCTGGCCCTGACCGCCCTGGTCACCTACGTCCTCCAGGGCGTGTGGGGCGCCCCGCGCTACGAGCCCACCGGTGTTCTCGCGCTGGTGCTGTTCGCGGTCGTGGTGGTGCTGGGCACCGCCCTGCACGGCCGCCGCGAGGCCCGTGCGCAACTGGTGCAGCAGACCACGCTCACCGCGGAGGAGCGGGCCCGCCGCACGCTTCTGGAGGAGCGCAGCCGCATCGCCCGTGAGCTGCACGACGTGGTCGCCCACCACATGTCGGTGATCTCCATCCAGGCGCAGGTGGCACCGCACCTCACACAGGACCCCTCGCCGGAGCTGAAGGAGAACCTCGACGGCATCCGGCAGAACGCGCTGGAGGCGCTCGGCGAACTGCGCCGGGTGCTCGGCGTGCTGCGTTCGGAGAACCCCGAGGACCCCTACGGCCTGGGCGACTCCGGCACCCGGGCCGCCCCGGACGCCCCGCAGCCCACCCTCGACCGCCTCGGCGCCCTCGTCGAGAACACCCGCGCCGCCGGTCTGACGGTCACCATGGACGTCGAGGACTCGCGGCGTGAGCAACGGCCGTATCCGCCGGCCGTGGAGCTGTCGGCGTACCGCATCGTCCAGGAGGGCCTGAGCAACGCCCTGCGGCACGCCCCCGGGTCGACGGTCCGCGTGGAGGTCGGCCACGTGCCCGACGGCCTGTTCCTGAGCGTGGTCAACTCCCGGCCCCGGCGGCCCGTCCAGCCCTCCCCGGGCGCCGGGCACGGCCTGCTCGGCATGCGCGAGCGGGCGACCATGCTGGGCGGGCACGTCACGGCCGTCAGGACACTGCACGGCGGCTTCGCGGTCACCGCCTTCCTCCCCCACGACGGCATCGTGCCCGTGACCGGGATCGGCTCGCCCCGCCTGCCCGTCATCTACTCCGACCCGCCCGACATCCCCGTCGTCCACCTCGAACCGCCCGGCTCACCGTCCCCGACAGGAGAGGACACTCCATGACGAGCGGCAGCATCCGCGTCCTCATCGCCGACGACCAGCAGATGGTGCGTCAGGGGTTCACCGTGCTGCTCAACGCCCAGCCGGACATCGAGGTGGTGGGCCAGGCGGTGGACGGCCTCGACGCCGTCGCCAAGGCTGCCGAGGCCTCCCCGGACGTCGTCCTCATGGACATCCGCATGCCCGAACTCGGCGGCATCGAGGCCACCCGCCGCATCACGACCGCCACCCCGGACATGAAGGTCCTGGTGCTCACTACCTTCGACCTGGACGAGTACGTGTACGAGGCGCTGCGCGCCGGCGCGTCCGGCTTCCTGCTCAAGGACGCCTCCGCGGACCAGCTCGCCGAGGCGGTCCGGGTGATCGCGGCCGGAGACGCGCTGCTGGCACCGGGGATCACCCGCCGGCTGATCGCGGAGTTCTCCCGGCTGAAGGACGCGCCGCGCGCCCCGCTGAAGTCCCGCGTCGGTGTGCTGACCGAACGCGAGACGGAAGTGCTAGCCCTGATCGCGCAGGGCCTGTCCAACGCGGAGATCGCCCGGCATCTCGTCGTCGCCGAGCAGACCGTGAAGACCCACATGGGCCGCATCCTGGTGAAGCTGGGCCTCAGGGACCGCACTCAGGCGGCGGTGTTCGCCTACGAGTCGGGACTGGTCCGCCCCTCCGGGTACTGATCGCGGACGGCGGGGCGATACCCGTAGTACTTGAGGCGGACCGTGAAGGACCCCTCTCACAGGGGACGACCGCGACCACCGCCTGCGCCTACCGTTTTCAGCGTGACCGAGACGACGCAGACGCAAGCGACGCCGCCGGACGGCGCCTTCAGCCCGCACAAGCCACGCAGCCCGGAGTACAAGTTCGCCGAGAGCGCTCTGCGCGGGCTGCGGCAGGGCCTGTTCCACGACGCCTTCGCCTACCGTCCGCTGCGGCCCGCGGGTGTCGACGGCCCGCTGATCCGGCGGCTGCCGGACCGCCTGCGTGCCTACGCGGCCTGGAGGCGGCACGCCGTGGTGGTGGCGGCCGGCCTGCTGGCGCTGTTCGTCGGCTGGGCGAACGGGGCGGCCCCGGTAGCGGGTCTGCTGGCCCTCGCCCCGGTGCTGCTCACCCTGACCCGCCCGGTCGGAGCGTTCTGGGTTTCCCTGATGGCGGCCACGGCCTCGTCGTGGTTCGTCGGCACCCCCTCGGACTGGCCGTGGCAGCCCGGCAGTTACATCGCGCACCTGACAGTGCTCACGGTGGTGGCGATACGCACCCGGCCGCGCACGGCGGCATGGATGTGGGCGGCCACCGCTTTCTACGCCCTGATCCCCAACGCGCTGTTCGGCCACACCTACGGCAACAACTCGGCGCCGCTGCTGGTCCTCTCCGCGCTCATCCTCCTCGCCGTCACCGTCTGGCACATACGCAAGGAGGCCGAGCAGGAGGTGACCGCCCAGCAGACGGTGACCGCGCACGAGCGCTCCCGCCGCACCCTGCTGGAGGAGCGCACCACGATCGCCCGTGAGCTGCACGACGTCGTGGCCCACCACATGTCCGTCGTCGCCATCCAGGCCGAGGCCGCACCCTACCGGGTGGAGAACCCGCCGCCGGAGCTGGAGAAGGCCTTCGCCACCATCCGGGAGAACGCGGTGGCGGCCCTCACCGAACTGCGCCGCGTCCTCGGTGTCGTCCGCGCGGAGGACTACGAGGCCCCCGAGGCCCCGCAGCCCACCCTCGCCGACCTCGGCACCCTGCTGGCGAACGTGCGGGAGGCCGGCCTGGCGGTGGACAGGACCACGATGGGCGCGGTGCGCGAACTCCCTCAGGGAGTCGAGCTGTCGGCGTACCGGATCGTCCAGGAGGCACTGAGCAACACCCTGCGGCACGCGCCCGGCGCGAGCGCCCGCGTCGAGATCGGCTACGTCCTCGGCGGGCTGGCCCTGCGCATAGTCAACGGCCCGCCGCCCAAGCCGTCCCTCCTCAAGCCCTCGCCGGGATCCGGGCACGGCATCACGGGCATGCGGGAGCGGGTGTCGATGCTCGGCGGCGAGATGACGGCGGGCCCGGCCGACGACGGCGGATACGAGGTGGCGGTGTTCCTGCCGGTCGCCACCGTGACCGATCCCGCGGACGACGACGAGGCCGGCGCATGAGGACGGGCACGATCCGGGTGCTGGTCGCGGACGACCAGATGATGGTGCGCGAGGGCTTCTCGGTCCTGCTGAACGCGATGCCGGACATCGAGGTCGTCGGCGAGGCCGTCAACGGCCGCGACGCGGTGGAGCGGGTACGCGAACTGGCCCCGGACGTCGTCCTGATGGACATCCGCATGCCGGAGCTGAACGGCATCGAGGCGACCCGGGAGATCGTCGCCGCGGACGGTACGGCGAAGGTGCTGGTGCTGACCACGTTCGACCTGGACGAGTACGTGTACCAGGCGCTGCGGGCCGGGGCCTCCGGGTTCCTGCTCAAGGACGCCTCGGCGCGGCAGCTCGCCGACGGGGTGCGGGTGGTGGCGGCCGGCGAGGCGCTGCTCGCCCCCTCGGTCACCAGGCGGCTGATCACGGAGTTCTCGAAGCTGACCGAGCCCCCGCGGCTGGCGGCCACCGCGCGGGCGGCGTACGGGGAGCTCACCGAGCGGGAGACGGAGGTGCTGGTGCAGATCGCACAGGGCCTGTCCAACGCGGAGATAGCGGAGCGGCTGGTGGTCGCCGAGTCGACGGTCAAGACCCATGTGAGCCGCGTCCTGGTCAAGCTGGGCCTGCGGGACCGCACCCAGGCGGCGGTGTTCGCCTACGAGGCGAGACTGGTCACACCCGGGTGAGCCGCCCCCGGGCCGTTGTCGGCCGGGGGCGCGCCGCACGGGGCCTGCGACCGGCACCCCTGGTCGGATCAGGGGTGGCCGGGCTAACGTCCGGTCATGTCTGGTCTTTCTGGTCCTTCCGGCCTCGCCTTCGACCCGTGGGACCCGGCGTTCCTCGCCGACCCCTACCCGGCCTACGCCGAGCTGCGCGCGCGGGGCCGCGTGCTCCACTACGAGCCGACCGACCAGTGGCTTGTTCCGCACCACGCGGACGTCTCGGCGCTGCTGCGGGACCGGCGGCTGGGCCGGACGTACCAGCACCGCTTCACGCACGAGGACTTCGGCCGTACGCCGCCTCCGCCGGAGCACGAGCCGTTCCACGTCCTCAACGACCACGGGATGCTCGACCTGGAGCCGCCGGACCACACCCGGATCCGGCGTCCGGTGTCGAAGGCGTTCACGCCGCGCACGGTGGAGCGGCTCAAGCCGTATGTGCACGACCTGGCGGGCGAGCTGGTGGCCGCACTGGTGGCGGCGGGCGGCGGCGACCTGCTGAGGGACGTGGCCGAACCGCTGCCGGTGGCCGTGATCGCCGAGATGCTGGGCATCCCCGAGTCCGACCGGGCGCAGCTGCGGCCGTGGTCGGCGGACATCTGCGGGATGTATGAGCTGAACCCGTCCGAGGACACGGCGGCGAAGGCGGTACGGGCGTCGGTCGAGTTCTCCGACTACCTGCGGGAGCTGATCGCCGAGCGCCGCAAGGAGCCGGGCGAGGACCTCGTCTCGGGGCTGATCGCCGCGCACGACGAGGGCGACCGGCTGACCGAGCAGGAGATGATCTCCACGGCCGTGCTGCTCCTCAACGCCGGTCACGAGGCGACCGTGAACGCCACGGTCAACGGCTGGTGGGCGCTGTTCCGCAACCCGGAGCAGCTGGCGGCCCTGCGCGCGGACCACTCCCTGATCCCGACCGCGATCGAGGAGCTGATGCGCTACGACACCCCGCTCCAGCTCTTCGAGCGCTGGGTGCTGGACGACATCGAGATAGCGGGCACCACGATCCCGAGGGGAGCGGAGATCGCCATGCTCTTCGGCTCGGCCAACCACGACCCGGCGGTCTTCACCGACCCCGGGCACCTGGACCTCACCCGCCGGGACAACCCCCACATCTCCTTCAGCGCCGGCATCCACTACTGCATCGGCGCCCCCCTGGCCCGCATCGAACTGGCCGCCTCCATGGCCGCCCTCCTGGACCGGGCCCCCACGCTCACCCCGACCACCGAGCCACGGCGCAAGCCCAACTTCGTGATCCGCGGACTGGAGGGGCTGAACGTGACGGTGGGCTGACGCCCGCGCCCGGTTCACCTGTTCGGCTGATCTCCGTACCAGTACGTCCGGTCCTGATCGAGGACTCGCCATGCTGGTGTCGGCCTGCGAGAGGAGGCAGCATGACGGTTATGGCGCAGCACACGTCGTCCCAGATGTCCGTGGAGGAGTTCGAGGAACTCGCCGCACACGTGGCCGAGAGGTTCGACGCCGTCAGGTTGGAATTCGTCAACGGACGGGTCGGGATCAAGGGCATGACGAACGGCAGTCACGGTGAGATCGCCATGTGGTTGGTCTTCCAGTGCAAGCATGCTCGGCCCGATCTCACGCTCAACACCACTGGTCAGGGGCTGAAGGTCGAGGCGTACCGGAACGGGCGAGCACGGCCCGACGCCGTGCTCGCCCCGGTGGGCCACTTCAACGGACAGGGCGAATGGGCCGCCCCCGACGGTGTCCTGATGGTTGTCGAGATCACGTCGTACGACTCGGACACCCATCGTCGCGACCGAGTCGAGAAGCCCCAGGCATACGGCGAGGCCGGCATCCCGGTCTACCTTCTGATCGACCGCGACCGACTGAAGATCGTCGTCCACAGCGACCCGGACCCGCGGATCGGCTACCACAACGTCCGCGTCGTGGAACTCGGCGAAAGGACGACCCTCCCCGAACCTCTCGGGTTCGAACTCGACACCGAGGACCTCACGGGGTACGTCGACTGAGCCGGAGGCTCAGCCGGCGATGTCCCGTCTGCGCAGGCCTGCCAGTCCTGCGGTCACCAGGAGTGCCGTGAGGGCGAGCAGGGTGGCGACCGGGGCCCACTCCATCCGGCCGCCCGGCAGCTTGGGGAGGTGGCCGAAGGGGGAGAGGTCCAGCACGAGCTGGGGGACGTTCAGGGCGGGACCGATCCAGCCGATCAGCAGGACCGCTCCGGCCACGCCCCACGCGGCCACGGCGCCCCGCGGCAGGACGCCGTAGAGCAGGACGGCGATGCCGCCGATCACCCACACCCCGGCCACCTGCACGAGGCACGCGCCGAGCACCGGACCGGCCTGCTTGCCGTGGCCGATCGCGATGCCCGCTCCGGCCAGGAGCATGAGCAGGGCGGAGCCGCCGAAGGCGATCAGCAGATGCCCCGCGGCCCAGCGCAGCCGGCCCACCGCGCCCGCCAGTACCGGCTCGGCGCGGCCGGAGGTCTCCTCGCCGTTCAGGCGCAGCACGGACGCCACGACGTAGAGCGCGGCGACCAGGCCCAGCATCCCGGACATCGCGGCGAGGAACGCGTCCGTCATGCCGGACTGACCGCCCATCCGCTGGAAGATCTCCCGCGCCTTGGCGTTGTCGCCGACGAGCTGGGCCGCGCCGTCCGCCATCCCGCCGTAGACGACTCCGGCGACGAAGAAGCCGGCGCTCCAGCCGAGCACGCTGCCGCGTTGCAGCCGCCAGGCCAGCGCGCCCGCCGTGGCGAGGCGGCCCCGGGCCGGTCCCGGCCTGGTGGGCAGGAAGCTCATGCCGATGTCCCGGCGGCCGGCGAGCTCGTAGGCGATGCCCGCCTGGAGGGCGGTCGCCGCGGCGAACAGCAGCAGCACCCACCAGCGTTCGGCGGCGAAGGGGCGCAGGTCCTCCAGCCAGCCGAGCGGGGACAGCCAGGTCAGCACGGACGAACCGTCGTCCGTCCCCGAGTCGCCCGCGGCCCGCAGCACGAAGGCGGCGCCCAGGACGGCGGACGTCAGGCCCCGGGCCAGCCGGGCGCTCTCCGTGAGCTGGGCGACGATCGCCGCCATCGTGGCGAAGACCATGCCCACGCCCGCCACCCCGAGCCCGAGGGCCAGGGAGCCGGCGGCTCCCCGCCCGGCGAGACCGGCCGTGATCAGCAGGGCCAG
The DNA here is from genome assembly GCF_035917575.1 of Streptomyces sp. NBC_01788. GTDB lineage: Bacteria > Actinomycetota > Actinomycetes > Streptomycetales > Streptomycetaceae > Streptomyces. The sequence continues at coordinate 4,252,298 of NZ_CP109090.1, forward strand.
GGCCGCGTTCGCGACCGCCGCGGCCAGCAGCGCCGCCGTCAGCGGTGCCCGGCGGCCCACCATCCCGGACGACACCAGTTCCTGCCGTCCGCTCTCCTCCTCGTCCCGGGTGTGCCGGACGACGACGAGCAGACTCATGACGGCGGCGAGGGCCCCGGCGTACACCCCCACCCGCCAGGCCGTCAGCGCGCCCAGCGAGTCGCCGAACACCGGGCCGACCATGGCGCGCAGGGAGGCGTTCGTCGCCATCTGGCGCACCAGCTCGGCGCGTTCGGCCGGGGTGGCGTAGAGGCCCTTGAGCGTGCCCGGCATGGACAGAACCATCAGCGCGTTCACCGCGACCCACACCGGGATCATCACGCGGTCGCGGCGCAGGGCGAACCGCAGCAGGGTGCCGGTGCCGGCCAGGTTGCGGGAGCGTCCGGCGGGCACGGCGGCGGGCGTGGAGACGGCGGCGGTCATCGCGCCACCTCCGCGGCTTCCGCGCCGGTCCCGGAATTCGCCCCGGCCTCGGTCTCGTCCTGGTAGTGCCGCAGGAACAGCTCCTCCAGCGTCGGCGGGGTGGAGGTCAGCGACCGCACGCCCGACTCGCTCAGCGTGCGCAGCACCTCGTTCAGCTTGTCGGTGTCCACCTGGAGGCGGACCCGGCGGCCCTGTACGTCGAGGTCGTGCACGCCGGGCAGCAGGGAGAGCCCGCTCGGCGGTCCGGCCAGTTCGGCGGTGACGCTGGTGCGGGTGAGGTGGCGCAGGTCGGCGAGGGAGCCGCTCTCCACCGTGCGGCCGTTGCGGATGATGCTGACCCGGTCGCACAGCTCCTCGACCTCGCTGAGGATGTGGGAGGAGAGCAGGACGGTGCGGCCCCGGTCGCGTTCCTCGGCCACGCACCGCTGGAAGACCTCCTCCATCAGCGGGTCGAGGCCCGAGGTCGGCTCGTCCAGGATCAGCAGGTCGACGTCGGAGGCGAAGGCGGCGACCAGGGCGACCTTCTGCCGGTTGCCCTTGGAGTACGTCCGCCCCTTCTTGGTCGGGTCCAGCTCGAAGCGTTCGACCAGCTCGTCCCGGCGCCGCCGGTCGAGGCCTCCGCGCAGCCTGCCGTACAGGTCGATGACCTCACCTCCGGAGAGGTTGCGCCACAGGGTCACGTCGCCGGGCACGTAGGCGATCCGGCGGTGCACCTCGACCGCGTCCGCCCAGGGGTCGCGGTCCAGCACCCGCGTGGCGCCCGAGTCGGCGCGCAGCAGGCCGAGCAGGACCCGGATGGTGGTGGACTTGCCGGCGCCGTTGGGGCCGAGGAAGCCGTGCACCTCGCCGGCGGCGACGTTCAGGTCGAGGCCGTCCAGTGCCCGCGTGCCGCCGAACGACTTGCACAGGCCGGACACCTCGATGGCGCAGTTTGCCTTGGTCATGCTTTGGAACGTACGTGAATTTCACAAATTTGTGAAGTTAAGGAAGCGTATAAAAGCAAGGTTAGACTCGAAGGTGGTGTCCGAACAGGAGAGCAGGGGAGAGGTCCGGGATGACGGAACGGGACGCGGCGGTGGAGCGGGACCCCGAGGTGGTGTCGCAGTTCGTCGAGCACTTCGCGGCCCAGCTCGTCGAGGCGGGCGTGCCGCGCATGCCGGCCCGGGTCTTCGGTGCGCTGCTCGCCTCCGACGCCGGCGCCCTGACCTCAGCCGAGCTCGGGGGCCAGTTGAAGATCAGCCCCGCGGCCGTCTCCGGCGCGGTGCGCTACCTCGCCCAGGTGCACCTGGTCTCCCGCGAGCGGGAGCCCGGCTCGCGGCGGGAGCGCTACCGGGTCCGCAGCGACCAGTGGTACGAGGCGCTCACCAGCCGTGACGCGCTCATCAAGCGCTGGGAGGAAGCCCTGCGGGACGGCGTGGCCAGTCTGGGGGCCGAGACCCCGGCGGGACGCCGGCTGGCCGAGACGCTGGCCTTCTTCGAGTTCATCGAGCAGGACGTCGCCGGAATGATGGAGCGCTGGCGCCGCTACCAGGAGGAGAACTCCCGCGGATGACCCGGCCGGGCGCCGGCCCGCCCGCCGGCGGCGTCACCCCGGCACCGGCAGCGTCAGGCCCCACGCCCCCTCCACGACCCGCCACGTCCGCGTCCGTACCGGTCCCGACACCACCGTGTCCGCCCGGTAGCGGAAGCCGGCTCCCGAGACGGTCACCGTGCGACCGTGGGCCAGCAGCGGCGAGGCCTCCGCGCCCACCGACAGCCGCCGCACCTCCACCTCGGCCTTCCCCGTGCCGCCGCCCGGCGTGACCGAGACCGCCTCCACCGGCTGCTCCAGGTCCACGACCGTCTCCCCGTCGACCTCCACCCGCAGCCGGGAGGGGCCGGGCCCGGCGATCACCGTGGCCCTCGGCGGGCGGCTCACCAGCGTCCGCACGAGGGACTGGCAGGTCCGCAGCCAGGGATGCCCCGCCCCCGGCGGGACCGCCGCCGACCCCGCCGGATCCGCATGCCGCGAGGAGACCGGCGGGATGCGCAGCGTGCCCAGCACCACGCCGTCACTGTCGTCGACGAGCAGGTCCAGCCGCCGCTCAGCGCCCTCGAGTACCGCCCGCGCCGCCGCCACCGGCCCCGTCGGCACCCCCAGCGAACGGGTCAGCGACAGGGCGCCCCCGACCGGAACCACCGACAGGGCGCATCCGGCCAGCTCCCGCTGCCGGTGCAGCGCCGACACCGCCCGCAGCAGCGCCCGGTCGTCGCCGACCACCACCGGCCGCCGCGAGCCGCGCCGCGCCAGCGCGCGGGTGAACTCCTCCGGACCGTCCGGCAGGCACACCTTGGTGGCCGCACCCGCGCTGAGCACGTCTTTCGCGATCCGTACGGACTCACCGTCCGTCCTCCGGGCGACCGGGTCGATGACCACCAGCAGCTGATCGGACGTCGGATAGGTCGCCACCTCGGTCCTGCCTCGCTTCCTCGGGTAGCATCTTTGTGCAAGAGCCCCTTTGCGCTATTGCGCCAGGGGCTTCGTCTATTCCGGGGCATCCGGTCCGACGGTTGAGCGGCCGACGACGGTCGTGGTGCACGCGGCGGTGAACCCTCCGCGTACGCCCCTGACCCTGGACATGCCCCGCCCGGAAGGGGTGTACGCGCGTGCCCGCACTTGTGCTGCTCGGTGCTCAGTGGGGTGACGAGGGCAAGGGGAAGGCCACCGACCTGCTCGGTGGTTCGGTGGACTATGTAGTGCGATACCAAGGCGGAAACAACGCCGGTCACACCGTCGTCGTCGGTGATCAGAAGTATGCACTGCACCTCCTCCCTTCCGGAATCCTCTCGCCCGGTTGTACGCCGGTGATCGGCAACGGTGTGGTCGTCGACCCGTCGGTCCTGCTCTCCGAGCTGAGCGGTCTGAACGAGCGGGGCGTCGACACGTCCAAGTTGCTGATCAGCGGCAACGCCCACGTCATCACGCCGTACAACGTCACCGTCGACAAGGTGACGGAACGCTTCCTCGGCAAGCGGAAGATCGGCACCACGGGCCGGGGCATCGGCCCGACCTACGCGGACAAGATCAACCGCGTCGGCATCCGGGTGCAGGACCTGTACGACGAGTCGATCCTCACCCAGAAGGTCGAGGCGGCCCTCGACGCCAAGAACCAGATCCTCACCAAGCTGTACAACCGCCGCGCGATCGCCGTGGACCAGGTGGTCGAGGAGCTGCTGGGCTACGCCGACCAGATCAAGCCGTACGTCGCCGACACGGTCCTGATCCTCAACCAGGCGCTGGACGAGGACAAGGTGGTCCTCTTCGAGGGCGGCCAGGGCACGCTGCTGGACATCGACCACGGCACGTACCCCTTCGTCACCTCCTCCAACCCGACCGCGGGCGGTGCCTGCACGGGCGCCGGCGTCGGCCCGACGAAGATCAGCCGCGTCATCGGCATCCTCAAGGCCTACACCACCCGCGTCGGCTCCGGCCCCTTCCCGACCGAGCTGTTCGACGAGGACGGCGAGGCGCTGCGCCGGATCGGCGGCGAGCGGGGTGTGACGACGGGCCGCGACCGCCGCTGCGGCTGGTTCGACGCGGTGATCGCCCGCTACGCGACCCGGGTCAACGGCCTGACCGACTTCTTCCTCACCAAGCTCGACGTCCTCACCGGCTGGGAGCAGATCCCGGTCTGCGTCGCCTACGAGATCGACGGCGAGCGCGTCGAGGAGCTCCCCTACTCCCAGACCGACTTCCACCACGCGAAGCCCGTCTACGAGTACCTCCCCGGCTGGCAGGAGGACATCACGAAGGCCAAGACCTTCGGCGACCTCCCGAAGAACGCCCAGGCCTACGTCAAGGCCCTGGAGGACATGTCCGGCGCCCCGATCTCCGCGATCGGCGTGGGCCCGGGCCGCGACGAGACGATCGAGATCAACTCGTTCATCTGACGCGTCCCCCTTCCGGGAGACGCGACGGGACGGCCGGCGCGGTGAATCCGCCCGGCCGTCCCGCGTCCACCTCCGCCTCGGCCTCAGCTGAAGACGATCATCGAGCCCTGGGCCAGGCTCCGCGTGGCCGCCGCGTGCAGGCCCAGCCACACGTGGCGTTCGCGCGCGAACGGGCTGGGGTCGTAGGGGGCGGGTGCGGCGGGCTGTTCCAGCTCCGTGGGCGCGGACGGCGGTTGCGGGGCCGCGGGCGGGTTGGCCGGGTCGATGCCCAACGACGGTGCGACGTGCTCCAGTTCGCGCAGCAGGGCCTGCGAGGAGCCCAACGGGCCGCCACCGGCCAGGAGTTCCTCGTTGGACAGCGGGTGCGGGAAGTCCAGCGGGACGTAGGCGCCGGCGTGGTCGTAGTGCCAGACCAGGTGGGACTGCTGGGCCGTCGACTCGAACATCTCCAGCAACTGCTCGTAGTCGCCGCCCAGTTCGTCGACCGGGGTCAGCGGCAGGCCGCAGACCTGGAGGAGGTGGGCGCGGCGCAGGAAGTGCAGCGCGTCGTAGTCGAAGCCGGCCACCGGCGCCACCTCCCCGGACAGGCCGGGCATGTACTGGTACACCGGCACCGGTGGAAGCCCGTTTTCGGCGAGCACCTTGTTGTACTGCGCGAGTTCCTCGGCGAACGGGTTGTCCGGGGTGTGGCACAAGACGTCGACGAGCGGTACCAGCCACAGGTCACAGGCCAAAGAGGGCTCCTCGGGGAGGGCAGGACGTTAGCGTGTTCGGTGGTCGAAGAGTGTAGAAGCCTAGTCGGTACGGAGCCGCTCAGCTCACCTCGTGCAGGTCCCATACCCATACCCCGCCGGTCCACGTGCCCGGACGGCCCACCAGCTTCGTCACCGCGTCCCGCAGCGGTTCCTCGTGCGGCTGGGGTGCCAGCACCAGGACACCGGCGTGCCAGTCGGCGAAGTCCCGCCGCGCCTGGGCCTGCCAGTCCTTGCCGATGGCCGGTACGGACCCGGTGTAGCTCACGTCCCGCAGCAGGTTGGAGGTGTAGCGGGGAACGGCGCCGTAGATGCCGACGCGGTCGGGTCCGTAGGGGCCGTTGAAGTAGCCGCCGGGCAGCTTGAAGCCGAGGTGGGCCGCGGTCTGCCAGTGCAGGGCCTCCGCGTTGCCCGGGTCGGGCAGCGGGATCGGCACCAGGGACTCGCCGTCGCGGACGTAGGACTTCCACTGGCCGGCCGTGATGAACTCCGGAACCGGGACGCGGTCCTCGGCCTTAAGCGGCGCCGGGACCAGCGGCAGCAGCGCGAGACAGACGGCCAGCAGGCCGCCGTAGAGCGTGCCGACGCGGCCGGTGGCGGTGGTCCTGGCGACGGCGATCGCCAGCAGCATGCCCAGCGCCGGGGCGCAGATCATCGCCACGCGGCCCTCGATGACCGATTCGAACAGCGGCAGATGCGCGAGCGGCGCCCACGGGCCGGGGTAGACCGTATCGGTCAGCGGGACGCGGAACTTCGGGCCCAGGGACAGCAGGGCCGCGGTGGCCGTCGTGACCGCCAGCGCCTTCACCAGCGCGTGCTCCCACAGCCGTACGGCGATGCCGAAGGCGAGCAGGAGCAGCGGCCAGCCGTAGAAGGCGTTCTGCTCCGTGGGGTTCAGGGAGAGCGCGTTCGCCTTCTGGGCGTCGCCCGCGAACAGGGAGCGCTCGGCGAACGAGATCAGGGCGAGCGGGCTGTTGCCGGCGTTGTCGCCGTGCAGCACGCTCTTGTAGCTCTGCGGTCCCGCGAACTGCCAGTACAGCGGGTAGGCGACGATCGGCAGGCACACCGCCGCGGCGATCAGCAGTCCCTTCAGCAGGGGCCGCCAGGCCGCCCGCGCGACCTCCCGGCGGACGAGCCCGTACGCGGCGGCGAACAGGGCCATGCCGATCGCGGCGAGCAGCAGCGGCTCCTCGCCCAGGAAGATCTGGTACGCCGTCATCAGCCCGAGCACGATCCCGTCCCGCCGCACCCGGGCGCCCTCGGCCAGGCGCAGCGCCCGGTCGACGATCAGCGGGATCATGAACAGGATCACGAAGTTCGGGTGCGCGTTGGCGTGGCTGACCATCGGCGGGGCGAAGGCGGCCAGGCAGGCGCCGGTGAAGGCCGCGCCCCGGTGCCGTACGACCCGCTTGACGATCAGCCAGTACCAGGCGGCCGCTGTGGCCGCGAGCCCCAGGGTCATGCAGACGCTCAGCGAGAGCGCCGGACCGAGGGCCAGCGTGAGCGGGGCGAAGGGCACGGACATCCCCAGCATGACCGTGTTGGCCATGAGGTTCACGCCGTCCGGGAAGTTCTGGAGGTCGGTGAACAGGGGGTTGCGCAGATGGGCGACGCTGTCGGCGGTGACCGCGAAGAACCACTCCCACTGGTTCTGGTCCTGGAGGGAGTCGGGGAGGTAGCGGTGGCCGGGGTCGACGAGGCGGCCCGAGTAGAGGGTGACCGCCATCAGCAGGAACAGCGCGCCGGCGAACAGGTCGGCCGGGCGGACGGAGCGGGCCTTGAGCCGGCCCAGTTCGGCGAGGACCCGCAGGTAGTCCAGCGGGGCGACCTTCGAACCGGACTGATGGGCCCAGCGGACCGGCACCTCGGCCACCGGCCAGTCACGGCGGCGGAAGTGCTGGAGGACCTCCACGTCTATGCCCCAGCCGCTCAGCCTGGAGGCGGCGAAGGCCTCGCGGGCCTGGTCGCCCTCGAAGAGTTTGAAGCCGCACTGGGTGTCGCGGATGCCGGGCACCGCGACCCGCCGTATCAGGAAGTTCCCCGCGCGGCCGAGCAGTTCGCGCACCCGGTGCTGGCGTCTGGCTATCGTCGCGCCCGGCACCGAGCGGGAGCCGATCGCGGCCGCGCCGCCCTCGCCGAGCGCCTTGTCGAGCTGTTCCAGTTCCTCGATGGGGGCGGCCAGGTCCGCGTCGGTGACCAGCACCCGGCGGCCGTGGGTGGCGGCCACCCCGAGGCGCAGGGCGTGGCCCTTGCCGCGGTTGCGGTCGCCGGCGACCAGCCGGACACGCGGGTCCCGGCGGTCCGTGACCAGGCCGCCGGTGCCGTCGGTGGAACCGTCGTCGGCGACGACGACCTCCCACGAGCCGAAGCGGTCCTCGTGTTCGGCCAGATACGCGGTGACCGCGTCGAGGGTGGGGCCGAGGCGCCGTTCCTCGTTGTAGGCCGGGATGACGACGGACAGGTCGACGGTCCCGGTGACGGTCCCGCTCATGCGGTGGCCAGCCGCTCGACGAGAGCGAGGTCGTGCGCGTTGTACGCGGCGACGACCGCCCGGGCGGCCGGGGCGTCGCCCCTCGCCATGGCGTCGACGAGTTCGGTGTGGGAGGACCACAGCAGGCCGCGCAGATCGCCGCGGCGGCGCAGGTGCTGCACCGCGCACACCCAGAACTGCACGCGCAGCCGGTTGAGGAAGTCGGAGAGGTACGGGTTGCCGAACAGGGCGCCGAGCTCCCGCCAGAACCGCAGGTCGTAGCCGATCAGGACGGTCAGGTCGCCGGCGGTGGCCGCGCGCTGGGCCTCCTCGCCGCGCCGCCGCACCCCGGTGAGTGTGGCCTTGACGTAGGGGTCGTCGGGCCGGCGGAACTCCTGGGGCGCCGAGACGGCGGCCTGGAACATGCCGTCGGTGATCAGGGCACGGGCCTTGATCATGTCGTAGAGGTCGTGCAGCGAGTACTCGCGCACATGGAAGCCGCGGTGCTGGTCGGCCTCCAGCAGGCCCTGCGCGGACAGGTCGACGAGCGCCTCGCGCACCGGGGTCGCGGACACCCCGTACTGCTCGGCTATCTCCTTGACCGTGAACTCCTGCCCCGGCTGGAGCCGCCCGGCCAGCACCTCGTCCCGGAGCGCGTCCGCGATCTGCTGCCGCAGGGTGCTGCGCGTCACGGCGCCGTTGCCGCTGATGCCGGGCATGGTCGGGGCGTCTCCTTGCGCGTGCGGGTGGCGTACTCGTACGTCCATGTCTACGAGCACGCCACCTTACGCGTTCGCGATGCCTCCGAATCCGGCTCGTCGCGGCCCGCGCTACTGCACGGTGTGCTCGTCGGCCACGGCCAGCGCGGTGTCCAGCGCCGCCAGGCCCTCCTTCAGCTCGGCCTCGGTCGCGTTGCACGGCGGGACGACGTGCGTGCGGTTCATGTTGATGAAGGGCCACAGGCCGTTCGCCTTCGCGGCGGCGCCGAAGGCCGCCATGGGGGCGTTCGCCTCACCGGCCGCGTTGTACGGCACCAGCGGCTCGCGGGTCTCGCGGTTCCTCACCAGTTCAAGGGCCCAGAACATGCCCGTGCCGCGCACCTCGCCGACGCTCGGGTGCCGTTCGGCCAGCTCGCGCAGCCCCGGCTCCACGACCTCGGCGCCGAGCCGCTTGGCGTTCTCGACGACGCCCTCCTCGGTCATCACGTTGATCGTCGCGACGGCCGCCGCGCACGCCAGCGGGTGCCCGGAGTACGTCAGGCCGCCGGGGTAGGCCCGCTTGCCGAAGGTCTCCGCGATCTTCCCGGAGATGGCGACGCCGCCCAGCGGCACGTATCCCGAGTTCACGCCCTTGGCGAAGGTCATCAGGTCCGGCACGACGTCGAAGAGGTCCGCCGCGAACCACTCACCGGTACGCCCGAAGCCGGCCATGACCTCGTCCAGGACGAAGACGATCCCGTACTTGTCGCACAGCTCGCGCACCCCGGCCAGGTAGCCGGGCGGGGGCACCATGATCCCGGCGGTGCCGGGGATGGTCTCCAGGATGATCGCGGCGATGGTCGCCGGGCCCTCGAAGGCGATCGTCGCCTCCAGGTGCTCGAGGGCCCGCGCGCACTCCTGCTCCTCGGTCTCGGCGTAGAACCGGGAGCGATAGAGGAACGGCGCCCAGAAGTGCACCACACCCGCCGAGCCGGCGTCCGACGCCCAGCGCCGCGGGTCGCCGGTGATGTTGATGGCCTGCTGCGTGCCGCCGTGGTACGAGCGGTACGCCGAGAGCACCTTGGGGCGCCCGGTGTGCAGCCGTGCCATGCGCACCGCGTGCTCGACGGCGTCCGCGCCGCCGTTGGTGAAGAAGATCTTGTCCAGGTCGCCCGGTGTCCGCTCGGCGATCAGCCGCGCCGCCTCGGACCTGGCCTCGATGGCGAACGCCGGCGCGAACGTGGCCAGGGTGGCGGCCTGCTCCTGTATCGCGGCGACGACCTTGGGGTGCTGGTAGCCGATGTTGGTGAAGACGAGTCCGCTGGTGAAGTCCAGGAAACGCTTGCCGTCGTAGTCCCAGAAGTAGGACCCTTCGGCACCGGCCACGGCCGGCGGGTCGATGAGGTCCTGGGCGGACCAGGAGTGGAACACGTGCGCCCGGTCCGCGGCCTTGACGACTGCGCCGGCTTCGGGATTCGGCTGAGGGGTCATGCGGCCGAGGGTAAACGGCATGGGCGGGGGCGCGACATCGGCGCCCTGTCTGTGGACGCGGGGTTTTAGCGACAGGTTGTCGGGAGGGGGACCGCGCGGGTCGGACCTGTTACGGAACCGTAGACGCCGGGTCGCCCGGCCGTCCGGGCCGCCGCACTATTCTCGGTCTGACGCACAGGAGCCGTATCGGGGGATATCGGGGGAGGCGGTTCGGCGATGCAGAGGCTGGGGCCGGGCGATCCGCAGAGAATTGGCGCGTACCGGCTGCTGGCGCGGCTCGGGGCCGGCGGCATGGGGCAGGTGTTCCTGGCCCGGTCGGACCGGGGGCGGACCGTCGCCGTGAAGCTGGTGCGGCGGGAACTGGCGCAGCAGGAGGAGTTCCGGGCGCGGTTCCGGCAGGAGGTGCGGGCCGCGCGGCAGGTCGGCGGGCACTGGACCGCGCCCGTGCTGGACGCGGACACCGAGGCCGCCGTGCCGTGGCTCGCCACCGGGTACGTCGCCGGGCCGAGCCTGCAGCGGGTCGTCGGACGCGACCACGGCCCGCTGCCCGAGCGGTCGGTGCGGATCCTCGCGGCCGGGCTGGCGGGCGCGCTGAAGGACATCCACGCCGCGGGTCTCATCCACCGCGACCTCAAGCCCTCCAACGTGCTGGTGACGATCGACGGGCCGCGCGTCATCGACTTCGGCATCGCCCGGGCCCTGGAGACCGTCACGGAGGGCGGGCTCACGCGGACCGGCGCGCTGGTCGGCTCGCCCGGGTTCATGGCGCCCGAGCAGGTGCGCGGCGACCGGATCACGACCGCGTGCGACGTGTTCTGCCTGGGCTCGATCCTCGCGTACGCGGCGACCGGCGTGCTTCCGTTCGGCGGCGTCGACAGCGGAGTGCACGCGCTGATGTACCGCATCGCCGAGAAGGAACCCGACCTTCAGGCGCTGCCCGAGGGCATCGCCGACCTCGTCCGCGCCTGCCTGAGGAAGGACCCGGCGGCCCGTCCCACCGTGGACCGGATCATCCAGCGCACCGGCGCCGAGGACACGATCGCCGACGGCCGCCTGCGCGACCCCTGGCTGCCGGGCGCCCTGGTCGCCCAACTCGGCCGCCACGCGGTCCAACTCCTGAACGAGGAGAACCCGGAGAACCCGGAGGACACGGGGGACCCGGGGGAGACGCCGGACACGCCCCCGTCGTCCGGCGCGCCGGGCGTCCCCGGGCCCGTGCGAGGGGCACCCCCTGTCCTCACCAAGCAGCCGCCGGGCCCCGGGGTCCAGGCCCCGGGCGCCGCCGAGGCGGCGGGGGAGCCCCAGGCGCCTGCGGCCCCGGAGCCGGGCACGCCCGGTCCCGCCGCGCCCGACGCTCACGAACCGTCCGGCGCGCCCGGAGTTCCCGTAGCCCCTGGGTTCGCACCGGGGGCGCCTGCCGCCGGGACCGCTGCTTCGGGCGTGCCCGGCCCTCACGGGACGTCGGCGTCGTCCGGTGTGTCCGGCGGGCCGGGAGCCGGTGGGGCTCCGGGCGCGCCGGGTCCTTATGGCGCGCCTGCGTCGTCCGGCACGCCCGGGGCACCCGGCGCTGCTTCGGCCGCGCCCGGCTCTCATGGGGCGTCGGCGTCATCCGGTACCCCCAGTACCTCGGGAGCAGCCGCCGCTCCAGCCGGGTTCGGAGCTGTCGGGGCTGCTCCTCCGGGTGCGCCCGGCCCGCACGGGCCGTCCGTCCCGCCCGGTGCGTCCGGCGCTCCGCCACCGCCGGCTCCCGGCCCGTACGGCTACCCCCACCAGCACCCGCACCCCGCCGCCTACGGGTATCCCCAGCAGCACCCGCAGGCCGGGCATCACCCGTACGGCGCTCTGGGCCGGACTCCGGGCCGGACCCCGCCGTACGGGCCGCCTCCGGTCGGCTCGACGCCGTCGTACGGGCCGAGTCGGTTCCCGGAGCGGGAGCCGCGCCGCAGCGGTCGCTCCACCGCGGCGCTCGTCGCGGTGGCCCTGGTGGTGGCGCTCGGCGCGGGCGGTTCCGTGTACGTGCTGATGCGCGGCGGCGGTGACAGCGACCACAAGGGCGGCGCGCCCGGCCCGACGCCGGCCGTCAGCGCGTCCACGCACGACGCCACCGGCCCCGACGGTTCCGACCCGTCCCCGGAGGCCTCGCAGCAGTCCCCGTCCCCGTCCGACGGCGCGGTCCCGACCGGCTACCTCGGCAGCTGGACGGCGACGATCGACAACGCCTACGGCTCGAACAACCGCCGGCTCACCATCACCCAGGGAGACGTGGGCGACAGCGTGCTCACCCTCGTCGCCGACGGCCCCATCGACAGCGGCGGCACCTACCACTGCGTGTTCGAGGCCCGGCTCACCCGGCGGCCGGGCGACGGCGGCCCGCTGGAGATCGGCCCCTCCGTCGTGACGAGCGGGCGGCAGAGGGAGGGGTGCAACCCGGGCGCGGCCACGCAGGTCGTCCTGCTGCCGGACGGCACGCTCCAGCGCGTGAACACCGGCACCGGGGAGAAGCTGACGTACACCAGGCAGTGACCGGAGTCAGCGTGGTTCAGGCGGTCGCTGCCGGGGCATGTTCGGCCGTGCGGCGCCCGGCGGCAGCGGCAGGCGCCCGTGCCCGCCACCCGGCTCGGACCGCCCGGCGGTCCCGGGCCCCGCCGCCTGGAGCCCCATCGGCGCCGAGCCGATACGGAACTCCACCATCCAGTCCGCCGTCTCCGTGCGCACCAGCTCCGTGACGTCCTCCGAGAACCGCCGCAGCACCCCCAGGCACCGCTCGGCGGCCTCACCGGCCGTCCCCTCCGCCGGGCCCAGGACCTCCCGTACGTTCTCGGACGCCCAGTCGAACTGCAGCGCCTGCAACCGGCGCTGCACGGCCTGCGCGGTCGCCACGTCCCGCATCCACCCCGCCGTCACCCCGAAGTACCGGTCGATCCCCACACACGCCACGCACAGCAGCAGCGCCACATACCCCCACGGCGCCGCGCCCCCGGCCGCCCCGGTCAGATCGAGCAGCGGCAGCGCCGCCCCGGTCACCGCCCCCACCGCGGCCCCGACCCGCAGCGCACGGGCCCCGCGCCGCTTCCACACCCGCTCCCCGAGATACCAGGCCACAGTCTGCAGCGCCCCCCGCTCCACCCAGCGGTACAGCTCGTCCAGCCGCTGCGCGGGCTCGCCCCAGTCGCCGAGCGGGAACGGCCGCCCGGTCAGATCGCCCGGCCGCAGCCCGGCCGCCCCGTCGCCCCGCCCGTCCTGCGGCGGACGCTCGGGCTGCATCTCCGGCTGACCCACCCGGCACTCCCTACTGATCACGGTCCGTGACGCTGGCTCACACGCCGGACCCTTCCTACCCCCCAACGGGTGGCGAGGCGCCTGGGAGCACGGCTTTTCCGCTCGTAAGAGGGCCTTGATCAGGTACAGGGCTCATCCAGGACTCATTCGAAAGAGTGGCGGGGCGCTGCCTGCCCGGACCACGTAGGCTCGTGCCAGCGGGGAACCGGTCCCTCGGCCCCCGCCCGGACAGCCGTACGAGAGCAGGAGCTGATCGTGATTCCCGGTGGTGGCCAGCCCAACATGCAGCAGCTGCTCCAGCAGGCCCAGAAGATGCAGCAGGACCTTCAGCGGGCCCAGGAGGAGCTGGCGCGGACCGAGGTCGACGGGCAGGCGGGCGGCGGTCTGGTGATGGCCACCGTCACCGGCGCCGGCGAGCTGCGCGCGCTGAAGATCGACCCCAAGGCGGTGGACCCGGAGGACACCGAGACCCTCGCCGACCTGATCATCGCCGCCGTCCAGGCGGCCAACGAGAACGCTCAGACCCTCCAGCAGCAGAAGCTCGGTCCGCTGGCCCAGGGCCTGGGCGGCGGCACCGGAATCCCCGGGCTGCCTTTCTGAGAAGGCCGCCGGGCAACTACCGTACGTACCGAAGCGATCCAGGAAGGGCGGCAGTCCGTTGTACGAAGGCGTGGTCCAGGACCTCATCGACGAGCTCGGGCGGCTGCCCGGCGTCGGTCCCAAGAGCGCGCAGCGGATCGCCTTCCACATCCTGCAGGCGGAACCGGCGGACGTACGGCGGCTCGCCCAGGCCCTGCTCGAGGTGAAGGCGAAGGTCCGCTTCTGCGCGACCTGCGGCAACGTCGCGCAGGAGGAGCTGTGCGGGATCTGCCGCGACAGCCGCCGCGACCTCTCGGTCATCTGTGTGGTCGAGGAGCCGAAGGACGTCGTCGCCATCGAGCGCACCCGTGAGTTCCGCGGCCGTTACCACGTCCTCGGCGGGGCGATCAGCCCCATCGAGGGCGTCGGCCCGGACGACCTGCGCATCCGGGAACTCCTGGCCCGTCTGGCGGACGGCACGGTCACCGAGCTGATCCTGGCCACGGACCCGAATCTCGAAGGCGAGGCGACGGCGACGTACCTCGCCCGCATGATCAAGCCCATGGGCCTGAAGGTCACCCGCCTGGCCAGCGGCCTCCCGGTGGGCGGTGACCTGGAATACGCGGACGAGGTCACCCTCGGCCGCGCCTTCGAGGGGAGACGACTCCTAGATGTCTGACGCCACGCTGCACGCCACCAGCCAGAACCCGGACGACTTCGCGGTCCAGATCGCCGACCAGGTGGAGAGCTTCCTGGTCGCGGTCACCGAGGTCGCCAAGGGCGACGAGCCGGACTCGGCGGTGCCCTTCCTGCTGCTGGAGGTCTCCCAGCTGATGCTGGCCGGCGGCCGGCTCGGCGCGCACGAGGACATCGTCCCCGACGAGCGCTACGAACCCGACCCCGGTCCGGAGCCGGACGTGGACCAGCTCCGCGAGAACCTCGCGCGCCTGCTGGAGCCGATCGACGTCTACTCCGAGGTCTTCGACCCCTACGAGCCGCGCCGGGCGCCCGTGCCGGCCCGTATCTCCGACGACCTGGCGGACGTCATGGCCGACCTGCGGCACGGCATGGCCCACTACCGCGCGGGCCGCACCACCGAGGCCCTGTGGTGGTGGCAGTTCTCCTACTTCTCCAACTGGGGTTCCACGGCCTCCGCCACCCTGCGCGCCCTGCAGTCCCTGGTCGCCCACGTCCGCCTCAACCAGCCCCTGGAGGAGCTGGACGGCCTGGACACCGACCAGGGCATGGGCGACGAGACCCTGGAGTTCGAGGCCGGCAAGGTCATGGCACAGGAGATCGCGGACCCACTGGGCCTGCGCCGCGCGCGCTGAGCGCCGGTGTGACGCGGCGCACTTTCCGAGTGGCGTTCCGGTCCCTGGGCATGAGCCGTCTGACCAGCGGGCGCCGGGCATCTCACCATGCGATATCGCGAATGGGAAATTCGGACGCTCGATAGACTGAGCCGACCGCACCGCGTATGCGCGAGTGCGATGGACACGGACTGAGCGAGGAGCGCACGTGGGCCTTGTCGTGCAGAAGTACGGAGGCTCCTCCGTAGCCGATGCCGAGGGCATCAAGCGCGTCGCCAAGCGGATCGTGGAAGCCAAGAAGAACGGCAACGACGTGGTTGTCGTGGTTTCCGCGATGGGCGACACGACGGACGAGCTGATCGATCTCGCCGAGCAGGTTTCCCCGATGCCTGCCGGGCGCGAGCTCGACATGCTGCTGACCGCCGGAGAGCGGATCTCCATGGCCCTGCTGGCCATGGCGATCAAAAACCTGGGCAACAAGGCCCAGTCGTTCACCGGCAGCCAGGCAGGTGTCATCACCGACTCGGTGCACAACAAAGCCCGGATCATCGACGTCACGCCGGGCCGCATCCGGACCGCGCTGGACGAGGGCAACATCGCCATCGTCGCCGGTTTCCAGGGCGTCAGCCAGGCGGGGAAGGACATCACCACGCTGGGGCGTGGCGGGTCCGACACCACCGCCGTGGCGCTCGCCGCCGCCCTCGACGCCGAGGTGTGCGAGATCTACACCGACGTCGACGGCGTGTTCACCGCCGACCCGCGGGTGGTGGCGAAGGCCCGGAAGATCGACTGGATCTCCTTCGAGGACATGCTGGAGCTGGCCGCGTCCGGCTCCAAGGTGCTGCTCCACCGCTGTGTGGAGTACGCGCGCCGGTACAACATCCCGATCCACGTCCGCTCCTCCTTCAGCGGGTTGCAGGGCACGTGGGTCAGCAGCGAGCCGATTCAGCAAGGGGTCAAGAAGGTGGAGCAGGCCATCATCTCCGGTGTCGCACACGACACCTCCGAGGCCAAGATCACGGTCGTCGGCGTGCCCGACAAGCCCGGCGAGGCCGCCTCCATCTTCCGTACGATCGCCGATGCCGAGATCAACATCGACATGGTCGTGCAGAACGTGTCCGCCGCCGCCACCGGCCTGACGGACATCTCCTTCACGCTGCCCAAGGCCGAGGGCCGCAAGGCCATCGACGCGCTGGAGAAGAACAGGGCCGGCATCGGCTTCGACTCGCTGCGCTACGACGACCAGATCGGCAAGATCTCCCTGGTCGGCGCGGGTATGAAGACCAACCCGGGTGTCACCGCCGACTTCTTCACCGCGCTGTCCGACGCGGGCGTGAACATCGAGCTGATCTCGACCTCCGAGATCCGTATCTCGGTCGTCACCCGCCAGGACGACGTGCCGGGGGCCGTGCGCGCCGTGCACAGTGCCTTCGGGCTCGACTCCGACAGCGACGAGGCCGTCGTCTACGGAGGCACCGGGCGATGAGCGACCGACCGACGCTCGCGGTCGTGGGAGCGACCGGAGCCGTCGGCACGGTCCTGCTCCGGATCCTGTCCCAGCGCGCGGACATCTGGGGTGACATCCGCCTGCTCGCCCTGCCTGCGGGCTCCCCGGGCTCTCACTCGCGTACGGCGGGCGGGGAGCCCGAGCGCGCGGTCGGCCGCAGGCTGGCCGTGCGCGGCGAGGAGGTCGAGGTGGCCGCGCTCGCCGAGGACGCCTTCGACGGGGTGGACATCGCCCTGTTCGACCTCCCCGACGAGGCCGCCGCGCACTGGGCGCCGCTCGCCGCCGCCCGGGGCGCGGTGGTGGTCGACAACTCGGGCGCCTTCCGCGCGGATCCGGAGGTGCCGCTCGTGGTGCCCGAGGTCAACCCGCACGCGGTGCGGCGGCGGCCGCGCGGGATCGTCTCCAGCCCCCACTGCACCACCCTGTCCATGATCGTGGCGCTGGGCGCGCTGCACGCCGAGTTCGGCCTGCGCGAGCTGGTCCTCTCCTCGTACCAGGCGGTGAGCGGGGCCGGGGACGAGGGCGTGGAGACCCTGCGTCGGCAGCTGTCCCTGGTGGCGGGCACGGAGCTGGGGACCAGCCCCGGTGACGTGCGGCGGGCCGTCGGGGACGACACCGGTCCGTTCCCGGAGCCGGTGGCGCTGAACGTCGTGCCGTGGGCCGGGTCGCTGTGCGAGGAGGGCTGGTCCTCGGAGGAGATGAAGCTGCGGGACGAGTCCCGCAAGGTGCTCGGGCTGCCGCGGCTGCCGGTCGCCGTGACCTGCGTGCGCGTCCCGGTGGTCACCACGCACTCCCTGACCGTCCACGCCCGCTTCGAGGACGAGGTCACGGTCGGCAGGGCACGGGAGATCCTCGCCACAGCGCCCGGCGTGGTGCTCTACGACAACCCGGCCGCGGGCGAGTTCCCCACGCCCGCCGACGTGGTGGGCACCGATCCGACCTGGGTCGGGCGGGTGCGCCGGGCGCTGGACGATCCCACGGCGCTGGAGTTCTTCGTGTGCGGTGACAACCTGCGCAAGGGCGCGGCGCTGAACATCGCGCAAATCGCGGAGCTGGTGGCCGCCGAGGCACCGTGACTCCTGTCGCACGGGACCGTCGCCGCCGGAAATACCGTGGCCAGGGGCCTTTCCGTTTGTAGGATCCATGTGAGAATCAAGTCGGCTGGTGGGCTGGGCCACTTGATCCATGCTGTTCGCTGTTCGGCGGCCGATGATTTGCCTCCCCGTCCTTTGCAACCGCGCGAAGGGCGGGGAGCGTCTTTGCGGTCGCCCTTCGCGGGCGTGGGGACGCTGCGGGGCGTGGGGACGTTCCGGCGATTCAGGCATAGGGGATGAACGGGACGCATGAGGGCATACGAGGCGCATTTTGTGCCGCCTGCCACGAGAACGGCGCCGGACGTGTCACCTGGCGCAATCGACTTGCCCGGCACGTACAACCTCAGTGGGGGGAGACGTGTCCAACTGGCGTGGCAGAGGTTCTCGAGTTCACCCCCAAGCTCTTCGAGCGGGCGGTATCCCCGGCGGCGACCCGCGGCGCCGCCCTCCGACCGCCCCGCGCGGCGCTCCGTCCGCGCGTGCCCGGCGGCATGCCGGTGATCGCGCCCGTGCCCGCCGCGCGGCCAGCCCGCATACCCAGCCAGCGTGAGGCCGCCGAGGAGACCGCGGCGGCCGGCACCACCGTCGACCACCTCACCGAGACCTATCGCGCGCACTACCGGTCCCTGCTGGGCCTGGCCGCGCTCCTCCTCGACGACACCGCCTCCTGCGAGGACGTGGTCCAGGAGGCCTTCATCCGGGTCCACTCCGCCCGCAAACGCGTCCGGGACCCGGAGAAGACCCTCGCCTATCTGCGGCAGACGGTCGTCAACCTCTCCCGCTCCGCCCTGCGTCGCCGCATCCTCGGCCTGAAGCTGCTGTCCAAGCCGATGCCGGACATGGCCAGCGCCGAGGAGGGCGCCTACGACCAGCTGGAGCGCGACTCCTTGATCAAGGCGATGAAGGGCCTCCAGCGCCGTCAGCGCGAGGTCCTGGTGCTGCGCTACTTCGCGGACATGACCGAGGCGCAGGTCGCAGAGACCCTCGGCGTCTCGCTGGGCTCGGTCAAGGCCTACGGCTCGCGCGGCATCGCGGCGCTGCGGGTCGCGATGGGGGCGTCGGCATGAGGAAGCACGACGAGGACCGCGACACGTACGAGGAACATGAACCCGACGCGTCGCCCGAGCCGCATCATCAAGAGCACACGTCATCGCACGCTGGGAACGGAACCGTGAACCACAGCCCCGACGAACTCGGCCCGGACGGGCTCGACTCGGACGAGCTGGCACTGCGCAGGATGCTGCACGACGCGGTCCAGGACGTCGAGCCACGGGACGGCACACTGGACCACCTGCGGCGCGCGGTCCCGGCGCGGCGGGCCCGCAAGCGGCAGGCCGTCGTCGGCATGGCGGCCGCCGCCCTGTTCGTCGGCACCGCCATCCCCGCCCTCGTGCACGTCTCCAACACCGCCGCCTCCGACGCCAACCCGGCCATCGCGGGCCAGGCCTCACAGGCCCAGGGCGACGCGGGCCAGGGCAAGGGCCCGGACGGCGGCGAGAGCGCCATCGGCGGCTCCTCGGGCAAGGCCGCCGGCGAGGGTACGAAGGACCGGAAGGACGACAGCAAGGGCGGCCCGAGCAGCGCAGCCGACAGCGGACCCACCGGTGGTCCGGACAGCCCCGCGGCCGACCCGGGCGGCGACACCCCGGTGTGCGAGGCCTCCCAGCTCGGCTCCGCCACCGCCACCGTCGACGCCCCCGACTCGGCCGGTGTCGTCTACGGCACCTTCCACGTCACCAACGTCTCCGGCGGCAGTTGCCGGGTCGGCGGCTCAGGCTCGGTGGGCACCCTCGCGCAGGGCGCGGCCGACGCCACCAGGATCACCGTGGTCGACCACACCTCCGGCGACGCGGCGGCCGGACTCCCCGACCCCTCCACCGAGGTGCCCGGGCTGGTCCTGCCGTCCGGCTCGGCGTACGAGGTGAAGTTCGCCTGGGTGCCCTCCCAGACCTGTCCGACCACCGGCGGCGGCAGCAGCACCGGCGGCAACGAGACCGGCGGACCCTCGTCCGATCCGTCCCCCACCCAGGGCGTCAGCACCACGGGCGCCACGACCACGGGCGGCGACTCCGGCGTCTCCACCCAGATGCTCCTGACGGACGGCACGGCCGACGGCGGCGTCGTGGTCTCCCACACCCCGGAGGCCGGCTCGCCCTCGGCGTCGGTGACGGTGACGAACGCGTGTGCGGGGACGATCTACCGGACCGGGGTGCTTCCGGCGTCGTAGTGACCCGGCAGGCAACGTTTGCCCCGTCGCCCGGCAGGCGCGCTCGCCGGAACAGGCCCCGGGGAGCCGGTCAGGCGCCGGACGCGCCGCTCGACGCGGGCGCCGACACCGGCGCCTGCTCGGGCGCGAGCCCCAGCTCCGCGTCCCGTGCGGCCTCCACCTCGCGGCGCAGCAGCCGGAACCACATGAAGACCACGAAGCCGGCGAAGACGAACCACTCGCCGGTGTAGCCGAGGTTCTGGAACGCCTTCAGGTCGAGCCCGGTGTTGTCCGGGGCCTTCGCCGGTACCGCCGTCATCCCGGCATCGGCGTGGTTGAGGGTGACCCACGCGTCGTACACGGGGTACGGCACGAGGTTCACCAGCGAGGCCGCGCTGATCGCCGCGGTCTGCCCGGACGGCAGCCCGCCCCGGGCGCTGACCCCGTTGTCACCCGGCGTCTCCGACGCCTGGAGCGCTCCGGTGACCGCGACCTCGCCCGTGGGCGGCGCCGGGACCCCGGCCGCGTCCGGCTTTCCGGGCAGCCAGCCGCGGACGACCGGCAGCGCCTTGCCGGAGTCGGTGCGCAGCAGCGTCAGCACGTAGTACCCGGCCCTGCCGTCCAGATCGCGGTCCGGGACCAGCAGCTGATCGGCGTACCGGCCGGCCGCGGTGGTCTGCATGCCGGACGTGCGCTTGTCGACGGGCAGCAGCCGGTCAAGCGGGCGCGGCGCCTCCTTGCGGTAGGAGGCGGCCTGCTCGGTCGCGGTCCGGTGGTCCTGCACTCGCGCCTCGAACCGGCTCAGCTGCCAGGACCCCATGAACACGCAGAAGGGGATGGCGAGCAGCACGAAGACGTTGATGCCCCACCAGCGAGGTGTCAGCAGAAACCGGTACACGCCCTCAACGGTACGGTGCCGGACGCCGCGCCCCGGTCGCGGGGTCGGGCCCGGCAGCGCGCCGGGGGGACGGGACGCAGGGCACCGGGCGGGCGGGAACGGTGCAGGGCGCCGGGCGGGCGGGAACGGTGCAGGGCACCGGGCGGGCGGGAACGGTGTGGAAATGGCAAGAGGATGCGAAGAGTCCGGGCGGAGTTTTCCACAGGCTGGGGAGACCGGACAGCGCGTTGTCCTCGGAACCGTGCAGTATGGGGTCATGACTGAGAGCAACGGGTCCGACTCGCCGCAGCAGCTCGACCGGCGGCCACTCATCGAGGAGATGCCGGACTGGGAGAAGCGCTTCCGAGCGCCCCGGGTGTCCCTGCCCGACTGGGCGGAGGACGCGCCGGAGCGCTCCCTGTTCGTGTCGAACGCGACGGGGACGTACGAGCTGTACGCCTGGGACCGGACGACGGGTGACCAGCGGCAGGTCACCGATCGGCCGAACGGCACGACGGACGGTGTGCTCTCGCCGGACGGGCGCTGGATCTGGTGGTTCGACGACAAGGACGGCGACGAGTTCGGCGTCTGGCGGCGCCAGCCCTTCGAGGGCGGGGTCGACGAGGCCGCCGTGCCCGGCCTCGGCGCGTCGTATCCGGCGGGGCTCGCGCTCGGCCGGGACGGCCGCACGGCGGTCGTGGGGCGCTCCACGGACGAGGACGGCACGACCCTGCACCTGGCCCGCGACGGGCAGGTGACGGAGATCTACCGGCACCGCGAGTCGGCGGGTGTCGGCGGCCTCTCCCACGACGGCTCGCTGATCGCCCTGGAGCACACCGAGCACGGCGACGCGATGCACTCGGCGCTGCGCGTGCTGCGCCCGGACGGCACGACGGTCGCCGAGCTGGACGACACCAAGGGCGGGACGGTCGAGCTGGGCCTGGACGTCCTGGGCTTCGCCCCGGTCGACGGGGACACGCGGCTGCTGGTCGGCCACCAAAGACGCGGCCGCTGGGAGCCGCTGGTGTGGGACGTGGCGACGGGCGAGGAGCACGACCTGGCCCTCGACCTGCCCGGCGACGTGAGCGCCGAGTGGTGCCCGGACGGCGGGGGCCTGCTCGTGGTGCACGGCTTCGAGGCCCGCAGCGAACTGTTCCACTACGACCTGGCCACCCGCGAGCTGACGCGGGTACCCACCCCGCCCGGCACGGTCTCCGGAGCGACCGCCCGCCCGGACGGCAGCGTGGAGTACCTGTGGTCCTCGTCGGCCGAGCCCTCCGCGGTCCGCTCGACGCACGGCGGGGTGGTCCTCGACCCGCCCGGCATGAAGTCCCCGGGGTCGGTGCCGGTGGAGGACGTGTGGGTGGAGGGCCCCGGCGGCCGTATCCACGCCCTGGTCCAGAGGCCCGCGGGCGCGACCGGACCGCTCCCCACGGTCTTCGACATCCACGGCGGCCCCACGTGGCACGACAGCGACTCCTTCGCCGCGGGCCCGGCCGCCTGGGTCGACCACGGATACGCGGTGGTCCGGGTCAACTACCGCGGCTCGACGGGCTACGGCCGGGCGTGGACCGACGCGCTCAAGCACCGGGTGGGCCTGATCGAGCTGGAGGACATCGCGGCGGTCCGCGAGTGGGCCGTCGGCTCGGGACTGGCCGACCCGGCCCGCCTGATCCTCACCGGCGGCTCCTGGGGCGGCTATCTCACCCTGCTCGGTCTCGGCACCCAGCCCGAGCTGTGGGCGCTGGGTATCGCGGTGGTCCCGGTCGCCGACTACGTCACGGCGTACCACGACGAGATGGAAGCCCTGAAGGCCATGGACCGCACGCTGCTCGGCGGCACCCCGGAGGAGGTGCCGGAGCGCTTCGAGGCCTCCTCGCCGCTGACGTACGTCGACCGGGTCGCGGCGCCGGTCTACATCTCCGCCGGGGTCAACGACCCGCGCTGCCCGATCCGTCAGATCGAGAATTACGTCAAGCGCCTGGAGGCGCGCGAGGTAGTCCACGAGGTGTACCGCTACGACGCCGGCCACGGCTCCCTGGTCGTCGACGAACGCATCAAGCAGATCCGCCTGGAACTGGACTTCGCGGAGCGGTATCTGCCGAAGGAGAAGCAGCCGAAGGAGAAGCAGAAGTAGGGCGGCCGCGGCGCGGGACGCGGGTGGTTCGAGGGCAGAGCGCCTTGGGCCACCTGTGCCCGCCCCGCGCGCCTCCTACGTCCCTTGTGTTCCCGTCCGCCCCCGCGGCCCGCGGCCCAGCAGCTCCGCCAGCCCGCGCCGGGTCGCCGCGAGCACCACCCGGTCCTGCCCGCGCAGGACGTAGGTGCCGGGCAGGTTCCACACCAGGCCCGAGGCCCGGTCCGGGTGCTCGGCCGCCGCCTCCGGTGCCGCCGGCTCCCGCCGGGCGTCCGCGGTCATCCCCACGTCCAGCGCCAGCACCCGCCAGTACCCGGGGCGGAAGGCCTCCGCGAGCGTCCTGCCCTCGAGCTGCGGATGCCCGCCCACGTCCACGGACGCGAACAGCAGCACCCGCCGCTCCACCGGGATGGCCCCCAGGATCTGCCGGCCGAACATCGCGCCGGCGAACGCGGGCGCCGCCAGGTGCGTCACGCTCCGGCTGCGGGTCAGGGCGTGCGGGTGCGCGGCCCGCAGAGTGCGGTACACCGCGGTGGCGAAGTCGTCGTCGTACAGGCGCAGCACCACCCGCAGGTCGGGGCGCACGGACCGCGCGTACAGCACGGCCTCCAGGTTCGTCGTGTCCGCGCTGGTCACGGCGAGCAGCGCGTGCGCGCGGTGGATCTTCGCGGCCTCCAGCACGCCCTCCTGCGTGACGTCCCCGAGCACCACCGGCACCCGCAGCCGCCGTGCCGTGGCCACACCGCGCGCCTCCGGGTCCGACTCCACGCACACCACGGGAATCCGCAGTTCCCGCAGCCGCGTCAGCACCCGGGTGCCGATCTTGCCGAGTCCCAGCAGGACGACGTGCCCGCCGAGCCCCCGCGGCGGCCTGCGCAGCGCGGACGCCGACCGGAACGTGCCCAGCGCCTCGAGCACCGCCGCCAGCACCACCGGCAGCAGCAGCACGCCCACCAGCCCGGTCAGCAGTTGCAGGAGCTGCCGTCCGACCGGTTCGCCGAGCGCCGGGTCGTCGATGGCGAACAGGTCGAGCAGCGTCAGGTACACCGCGCCCAGCGGATGGACCCCGGCCACCACCCACAGCGCCACCGCGAGCGCGAACACGCACGCCAGCAGGCCCGCCACCGTCCACCGCAGCCGCCGTGAGAACAGCGACGTCAGCGGAGGCACGGCCGCCGCCACCACGCGCCGGGCGGACAGCGGCTGGCCGGCGCCGTACGAGACCTGCTCCAGCACCACGGTCCCGCGCCCGGTGGCCGCCTCCACCGCCGCCTCGTCCGGGAGCAGCTGCGGCCGCTGGTCGCCGCTGTCCTCGGAACCGTCCGCTCCGGCCGGGTCGCTGCTCGTCGCGGACAGCAGGGCCAGGGTGCACAGCCCGGGATCGGCGACCTGTCCCGGCGCGGGCGGCGGCCGCTCCACCGCGCGCAGCAGCAGTCCGTCGGTCTGGACGACCTTGCTGGTGCCCACGACGGCACTGGCGGCCAGCGCGGGCGCGGCGGTGTCCGCGTCGGACAGCACGGTCGTGGACGCGTAGGTGCCCGCCGCCGCGTCGCCGCCGTCGACCGCCAGCGCGGCGGCCTGGTCGAGGAGTTCCTCGATGTGCTGGCCCAGCCGCCGGTTGTACAGGCGCACCACGAGCCGCAGCCGCGGGTTGAGACGGCGGGCGGTCAGGGCGGCGCGGATGTTGGTCTCGTCGTCGTCGTACACCAGGGCCAGTGCCGCCGCCCGCTCCACGCCCGCGTCCGCGAGCACGGCCTCGGTCAGTTCGGCGGCCTCCAGCAGCCGGTCCGGGCCTGCCGGTTGACCGCCCGTGCCGTTGCCGTTGCCATTGGCCGCGCCGCCGGCGCCCACTCCGGCCCGGCTCACGGCCGCGCTCACCACCCGGTCCACCCGGTCGAGCAGCGCCGACGCCGTACGGGTCCGGCCCACCACCGGCGGCCGTACCGTGCGCTCGGAGGGCGGTACGACCAGTGTCACGTGCTCGCCGTACACCCCCCGCAACTCGGCGGCCAGCCGGTGCGCGAGCCCGTCGTCCCCGCACACCACCATGTGCGCGCGCGTGCCGTCCGGCACCCCACCCTGATACGGAACGCTCCCCACGAGGGAAGAGACTGCCCTACCGGGACGGGTGGTTCCACCCTCCGCCCCGACTCCCGCGCGGCCCTCTGCCCGGTGCCGTTCCGCGACAGGGCGCGGGCAGGGCGGTCCCGCGCGAGAATCGGAGTATGGGATTCCGGTTCGGGCGGGCAATCCCTGGACGGGGATGGTCCGTATATACGGATGTGTCGAGATTCTGGTTCCCCGTGGGCCGGCTCCCGGACGAGGCTCTGCTGTCCGGGCTCGCCACGGGTGATCCGGAACTCGCGGTCAGCTTCGTAAGGAGGTTCCAGCACCGGGTCTTCGGTGTCGCCGTCGCGGTCACCGGGGATCCGCAACTGGCGGAGGACATCGCACAACAGACATTCGAGCGGGCGTGGCGGCACGCGCAGATCTACGACTCGCGCCGTGGGTCGGTCACGACCTGGCTGACCACCATCGCCCACAACCTCGCCATCGACGCCGTACGGTCGCGGCGTCAGGAGCCGGTGGCGCCGGAGGACCTCGACGCGATCCTGGACGTCGTCAGCGACACCCCCGAGCGGCACGCACTGGCCGACGAGGCGTCGTCCCGGCTGCGGGCCGCCGTGGCCGAGCTGCCGCGCGAACAGGGCCGTGCCCTGGTGATGGCCGGCATCTACGGCATGACCGCCCAGCAGATCGCCGACTGGGAGCACATTCCGCTGGGCACCGCCAAGACACGGGTCAGGGCGGCGATGGGGAAGCTGCGCACCACCCTCGCCTCCTTCCAGCGAGGCGACCATGGCCAGTGAGACCAGCTGCGAGAAGCTCCGCGAGATCGGCGCCGAGCTCGCGCTGGGTGTGCTGCCCGGCCGCGAGCGTGCCGGCGCCGTCGCGCATCTGGAGAGGTGCGCGGACTGCCGCGAGTACATCGCACAGCTCACTCTGCTGGGTGACCGGCTGATCGGGCTCCTGCCGGGGAGCGAGCCGCCGGTCGGGTTCGAGAGCCGGGTGGCGCAGGCGCTGACGCAGAGGGCGGCGCACGAGAGGCGTCCGCACACCCGGGCGCCGGGCATCCCGCGTCCGGGCGTGCTCGGCCGGCTGCGGCCGCGGGTCGCCGCCGCCGCGGGCGCGGTCGTCCTCGCCGTCGGCTTCGGCGGCTGGGCGGTCGGCACGGCGATCGAGTCCACGATGTCCCGGCCCGCCGCGACCGCTTCCGGGACGGGCATGCTGTGGGGCGGTCTCACCTCGGCCGACGCGGTCGGAAGGCCGGCCGGCGAGGTCTACGCCCACCCCGGCTCCCCGGGCTGGATCTACATGACCGTCGACCTCACCAGGGCCGGCGGACCCCACGAGGGCAAGGTCACCTGCCGGCTGGTGCGCAAGGACGGCACCACGGTCCGCGTCGGTGACCTCACCCTGCACGGCGGCCGCGGCTCCTGGGGCGGCCCGGCCACCATCGACCCCGCGAAGCTGGCCGGCGCACGGGTGATCGCCCCCGACGGCACCGTCCTGGCCAGAACCCACTTCGCCACGGGCGAGGACACGTCCTGAGGGCTGCCCGTCCCGAAGGCTCCCGGGGAGGACCGCTCACGGACTCGGGAGCACGGTGCCCAGGGCCTCGGCCAGTCCGGGGAGCGCGGGGCGGTTCGCCGGGTCCAGGCTCAGACAGGCGTCGACGACCCCGGCGAGCGTGCGCGGCAGTCGGCGGCGCGACGCGACCGGCGGGGCGGCCTCCTCGAGGAGCGGGCACCGGACGCCGCCCGCGCTGTCCTCGCTCCCGTCCTCCTCGCCCTCGGGGAAGGGCACGTCACCGCAGGCCGTCTCGTACAGCGTGACGCCGATGCCCCACACATCGGCCGCGGCCGACAGCGGCCCGCCGCGCGCCTGCTCCGGCGAGCGGTAGTACAGCGTGCCCGTCCCGCGCGGCGCGTACCCGGGAGGCCGGGCCACGCTGAGGTCGAGCACTTTGACGTGTCCGCGGTCCACGACGATGTTGGCCGGCTTGAGGTCCAGGTGGAGCAGCCCCCGTCCGTGCAGGTAGTGCACCGCGGAGCACAGCTGCACCCCGAGAAGCGCCACGTCGGTGGCGCCCGGCCGGCGCCGCAGCCGGCCGAGGAGATGCGCGAGCGTCTCCCCGGTCAGCGTCTCCATGACGACGAGCGGCTCGGGCTCCGTGAACGTCTCGTACGCGCGGGCCAGGTGCGGGTGGGTGAAGTCGCGCAGCCACCCGCCCTCCCGCAGCAGCCTGGCGCCCAGCCCCGGGTGGCCACGCAGATCGGGGCGCAGCACCTTGATGACGCAGCGGCAGGTCCGTTCCTCGCTCCAGGAGTCGTACAGGTCCAGCCAGCCCGTGCGGTCCAGGTGCCCGAGGATCTCGTAGCCGGGGACCGGGCGGGTGCCCGCGGGCAGCGGCGGCTCCACGGCCGTCCGCGTGGCGGCGGTCATGACAGCACCGTGCCCTGCGGCGGCGGCCCCGTGGGCGCGGCCGCGCTGTGCAGCCGGTGCAGCCGCGCGTACGTGCCGCCGCGCGCGAACAGCTCGTCGTGGGTCCCGGACTCGGTGACCCGGCCCTGGTCGAGCACCACGATCCGGGTGGCGTCGCGGACCGTGAGCAGATTGTGGGAGATGACGACGGTGCTTCGGCCTGCCATGAGCCGGCGCAGCGGGTCCATGATGCGGCGGCCCGACAGGGCGTCCAGGCCGGTGGTGGGCTCGTCGAGCAGCAGCACGGGCGCGTCCCTGATCATCGCGCGGGCGATGGCGAGCCGCTGGCGCTGCCCGCCGGACAGCATCCGGCCGCGCTGTCCGACCACGGTGTCGTAGCCGTCCGGCAGCAGCCGGATGAACTCGTCGGCGTCCGCGGCGCGGGCGGCCTCGACGATCTCCGCTTCGGTGGCGCCGGGCCGGCCGTAGGCGATGTTCTCCCGCACCGTGCCGTGCAGGACGAGCGTCTCCTGGAGCACCACCGCGACGCTCTCGCGCACATCGGTCAGGGCCAGCTCGCGCAGATCGGTGCCGTCGAGGCGTACGGCGCCCCGGTCGGGGTCGTAGAAGCGCAGCTGCAGCTTGGCCACCGTGGACTTCCCGGCCCCGCTCGCGCCCACCAGGGCCAGGGTCTCGCCGGGGCGGACGCGGAACGACACGTCAGACAGGGCCCAGCGGGAGGTCTCGGGATAGCGGAAGGACACCCCGTCGAACTCGACCTCGCCGCGGGCCCGGCCGATCCGCCGCGCGTCCGGGGCCTCGCGGACCTGGGGCCGCTGGTCGAGCAGCTCCACGATGCGTTCGGCGGAGGCGGAGGCGGCGTAGAAGGCGGGGCCGAGACGGGACAGGTCGCGGACCGGGCTGTAGAGCTTGCCGATCAGCGCCAGGAAGACCAGCAGCCCGCCCAGGGTGAGCTGTCCCTGGGTGAGCTTCCAGGTGCCGAGTCCCATGACGGCGAGGCCGCCGCACACCTCGATCAGCTCCACCAGCGGCCGGTAGACGGCCCGGATGCGCGTCGAGGCCATCGCGGCGCGGAAGCGGCCCACGTTCTCGCGCTCGAAGCGGCGCTGCTCCCAGTCCTGCCGGTTGTACGCCTGCACCAGGGTCACGTTGCCCAGCGACTCCTCGGCCACCGCGCTGAGCGAGCCGCTGCGGCGCGTGCGTTCCCGCGACGCCTGCTTGGTCAGCCGGGAGAAGTGGCGGGCGGCGCCCCAGAACAGCGGCACGATGACGATCGCGAGGAGCGTGAGGTCCCAGCTCAGATAGAAGAGCAGGCCGAGGAAGACGCCCAGTTGCAGCAGGTCGTAGAAGACGTCCGCCACGCCGGAGAGCAGGAACGTCTCGACGGATTCCACGTCCCCCGTGATCCGTGACAGCACGTCCCCGAGCCGCCGCCGTTCGAAGAATCCCAGCGACAGCCCCTGGACGTGCCGGAAGACGTCGGAGCGCAGGGAGAGCAGGAAGCGTTCGCTGACGTACGCGGAGGTCAAGTCGTCGGCGAACCCGAAGACGCCGGAGAGGAGGATCAGCCCCACGTAGGTGGGCGCGATCCAGACGAAGGGATGCAGGTCCCGCGGGACGAGCACCTCGTCCACCATGATCTTGAACAGCCACAGTTCGGCCGCGTCGACGAGGGGGCCCGTCGTGGTGAGCAGGAGAAGCGGCGCGAGCCAGCCACGGCGTCCTCGGGTGTAGGGCCAGAAACGCCGGAACACCTCACGCAGGGACAGCGGCGGGGCGGCCGTGACCACGCCCTGCTCGTCCGCCCCCACCGACAGCAGTCTGCTCAGGACGTACTGACGGAGCGGACCGGCTCCCTGGGGCTCCGGTCCGCTCCGTTCCGAGTCAGCTGGGGTGGCCAAAATCAGTAACCGCGACCGTGACCTCGCGACCCGCGGTTCCCGCGGCCGCCGTATCCGCCGTATCCGCCGTATCCGCCGCGGCCGCCTCGGCCGCCGTGTCCGCTGCGGCCGCCGTGACCGCCGTGACCTCCGCCGTGACCGCCGTGGCCACCGCCGTGATCACGGTTCAGTGCGGGGAAGAGTGCAGTGAAGATCGCCATGGCTTTCCTCCTGATGGAACATGTCTCGTAGGAGATACGTCCCGGATCAGGAATCGGATGGCGCCTTAGGTCAAAACGGGGCAAATGCTGCCCGGAGAGGTTTGACGCCCTCGGTCACAGCCCACAGGAGCCGCGGTCCAGGTGGAAGAACCGGGCGTTGGCCCAGCGGCACAGCCAGATGCCGACGGCGACACCGGCGATGGTCACCAGGGCGGGGAGATAACCGCCGGCGACCTGGATGATCGGGATCGCCGGGCAGCCGCCCGAGATCGCCCACCCCGTGCCGAACAGCACCGCGCCGGGAATCACACCGGCGTGGATGCGCCCGGGGGTCCGGCGCACCCGCAGCAGGGCGAACGCGACCACGATGATCGCGACGGCGCCCGCGAAGGACAGGAACATCCGCAGGTCCTGGAAGGTGAACATGCGGTTCAGCTCGGCGTAGTCGCCGAAGCCGATGTTGGAGACGGTGAAGCCGAGGGCCAGCCCGGTGATGATGTTGGCCAGCAGGATCGCGCCGCGGGTACGCATCAGATCACCTTCCACAGGAGGAACGACACACCGACGGCGGTGCCGAAGAACACGGCGGTCGCGACGATGCTGACCGGGCGCAACCGGCCGCAGCCGCTCAGCCCGTGGCCGGAGCTGCACCCGCCGGCCAGCCGGGTGCCGAAGCCGACCAGCACCCCGCCCAGGAAGAGCACGACGACCATGGTGACCGGATCGGAGGTGACCAGGTCCCGGAACGCCGGGCCCATGTCGTGGCGGATCTTGAACCGTCCGGACACCAGCGAGGCGATCAGGCCGCCCAGGAAGATCGACACCAGCAGGGCGGCCTGGGTGACGAGAGGGGCGGGGCGCTGACTGGTGACCGGTTCGACGCCGGGGCCGGGCGCGGGCGGCTGTGGGTCCCCGTACGGAGGCTGGGCCGAGGCCGGCGCGCCGGGCAGCGTTCCGAAGTGCTCCGCGGTGGCCGCGGCGAGGGCTTCGGCGAGCGCCTGGTCGTCGGCGAACTCGTCGTCCATCTTCTCCAGACGGCGTTCGCTGCGCCAGTGCAGCACGCGGTCCCAGGCGGACGACACCCCGAAGGACCGGTCGGTGGTGAGGGTGTAGTTGACGGTGACCAGGGCGAGCCCGACCGCGCCCGCCCACCAGGGCCAGTAGTTCATGCCGGACCTCTCATCCAGTCGGCGAGCCGGCCCAGCAAGCCGCGCTTCGGACCGGGAGTCCGCGCCGTGTGCGGAGCGGGGTGGTCCGAATGCCGGGGGGCCGGTATGTGGGGTGGTGACGGTTGGTACGTCGGGGCCGGTGCCGGGGGCGCCGCCCCGAACCAGGCCGAGCCCTCCGGTTGTCCGGGTCCGGGTGGGGACGGCTCAGGCGGGCCGGCCGGCACCGCCTGGGACCAGGCGCCCGGCTGCGGCTGCGGGTGGGGGTGAGCATGCGGCTGCGGCGGCTGCTGCTGCTGCGGCTGGGGAGCCTGCGTGGGGTTGGTCGCGCTGGACCGGCCCGTACGGATCTCGCCTTCGAGGTGCCGCGCCGTCGCTCCGTTGGGCAGCAGGCTGATCGGCACGCGCTCGCCGGTGCGTGACAACTGGTAGCGGGCACAGTCGTGCCACTGGTCCGTGCTGTCGCAGTAGTAGTCGCGCCACCCCTGCAAGCTCGCCCTGAGCAGGGGGAAAAGGGGGCATCCCACGGCGTGCGAGCAACCCACGTTGCTCCCTCCTGACCGGCGCGGACCGCCCGTTCGCAAAGGGGCGGTCGCCGTTTCTTGGTTCCTGTCCTTGCCACGCCCGATCGACGATCACAAAACGTTCGGGAATTCGGCACAGAGCCGCATTGTGACTGCCAGTCACCGCGTTCAGCCGAGATGGAACCACTTTTCCGATGCCCCGGGCAACCCGATCGGGTTTTCCGGTCGAACCACTTGACATTCCCTCAGTGAGATACGCCACGCGAAAGATCCATTCGCTTGCCTCTGATGTCCGGATATTTTCCGGCCGACAACCAGGGCTTTGATCGCGATCAGGTCACATGATCCCGCACGCTGCGGACGTGCGTCGGCTGTTTGTGGAGAGAGTGCGAATGTTCGACAGGGTTGTGGGGGGAGCGTGAGAATTGCAGGTCATAAATGAATTCGGCGACCGGGATCTTTCCCGGTCGCCGAATTAACGGACCAGCGCCTTACGTCAGTTCGATGCGGTGGTGCCGGACTTCAACTCGCCTATGAACGAGGCCCAGGAGCCGGCGCCGAAGGCCAGCGGGGGACCGTCCGGGACCTTGCTGTCACGAACGGGGACGATGCCGGGGAACGCGTCGGCCACCTCCACGCAGTTGCCACCCTCCTGATTGCTGTAGCTGCTCCTGCGCCACGCGGCGCCATGCAGATCGGGACGGGACATTCTTCCACGGTGGTTGCCCTCCCTCACGGATCGGATCATGCCGAGCGACATGAGCGGGGGCAGGGCAACTGCCCGTAGCCGATAGTAGGACAACGAGTACGTTCTGACCTCGGTCGGATCCTCGACGAGTTGGCCGTAGTGGGCGCCTTCCGTGTAGGCGATCTCCGTGTCGTCGGGCAGCGCGAGAATGGTCAACGAGCCGCCCATC
The DNA here is from genome assembly GCF_035917575.1 of Streptomyces sp. NBC_01788. Lineage (GTDB taxonomy): Bacteria > Actinomycetota > Actinomycetes > Streptomycetales > Streptomycetaceae > Streptomyces. The sequence goes on from NZ_CP109090.1 coordinate 4,284,301, forward strand.
ACGCCGTGTTCGCCTTGATCGAACGGCAGTACCTGCACGGTGACTTGAGGATGTGCCGCGATTTCGAGCAGTCGTTCCAACTGCCCGCGCATCACTGCCGGGCCACCGCTCGGACGCCTCAGCACCGCCTCGTCGAGGACGACCCAGAGCACGGGGCGATCGGCTGAGTCGAGCCGTTTCTGCCGACCCGTACGCGCAGTGAGCCTTTCCTCCAACTGCGCCTCAGTTCGCTCTCCGGCTCGCCCTCGACGCGGCGACGGGCGTCATGCGTATCGAGGTGGCGGACGCCTCGCCCAAACACCCTCCGGCGACGGCCCCCTTCATCCCACCCCGACGGCGAGTCGGGCCGCGGCCTGCTCCTGGTGGACGCCCTGGCCCTGCGCTGGGGCTGGACACCTCGTCACCCTGTGGGCAAGACGGTCTGGGCCGAGGTCGGCGGCCCTTCCGGCAAGGCCGGCTGAGCATCGTCCGTCAGTTCGGGGCCCGCTATGTTGACGGGAACATCCGACAGGTGGGGCACGGCATGCAGAGATCAGAAGAGCGGGTCGAGGAGGCCGAGTCCGCCGACGCGGACGGAGCGGCGGGGGACGACGCCGCTGCCGGCTGGCCCCGTCACTGGCCGCTGCTGTTGCTGGGGGCGGCCGTCGTTCCCGGCACGGTGCTGTACCTCGGGGGCCAGTGGATGGAGACGCCGGCGATGCAGGCGTGGCGGACCGTCTGTCTTGCCGTGACCGTTCAGGCGCTGCCCTTCCTTCTGCTGGGTACGGCCCTTTCCGGTGCCATCAACGCGTTCGTGCCGGCGGCGGTGTTCAGCCGTGCGCTGCCGAGTCGGCCCGTGCTCGCCGTGCCGGTGGCCGGCGTCGCGGGAGTCGTCCTGCCGGGCTGTGAGTGCGCGTCGGTGCCGGTGGCGAACCGTCTGATCGGACGGGGTGTCACACCGGCAGCCGCGTTCGCGTTCCTGCTGTCGGCGCCCGCGATCAACCCCGTGGTGCTGACGGCCACCGCGGTGGCCTTCCCCGGGCAGCCGGCCATGGTCGCCGCCCGGCTGCTGGCCTCGCTGGGCACGGCGCTGGCCATGGGCTGGCTGTGGCTCTGGCTGGGGCGGGCCGAGTGGCTGCGGCCGGTCGTGCGGCACAGCGGGCACCAGACGGGTGGCAGCCGGTGGCGGGAGTTCCGGACCGGCTTCCAGCACGACTTCCTGCATGCGGGCGGCTTCCTGGTGGTGGGCGCGATGGCGGCGGCCACGTTCAATGTCGCGGTGCCCCGCTCCGTGCTGGACGCGTTCTCCGGTTCGCCCTGGCTGTCGGTGCTGTTCCTGGCCGGGCTGGCGATCGTGCTGGCGGTGTGTTCGGAGGCGGACGCGTTCGTGGCGGCCTCACTGACCGGGTTCTCGCCGGTCGCACGGCTGGCGTTCATGGTCGTCGGCCCGATGGTCGACATGAAGCTGATCGCCCTGCAGGCGGGGACCTTCGGCCGGGCCTTCGCGGTCCGGTTCTCCGCCGCCACGGTGGTCGTGGCGGTTGTGTTCAGCGCGCTGATCGGAGGAGCACTGCTGTGAGACGCCCGCTCCAGATGACCTTGCTCGTCCTCAGCGGCGTCGGCCTGCTGCGCGTGTCCCTGTTCACCGACCTGTACCTGCGGTACGTCAACGAGGGGATGCGCGCGCTGCTCATCGCCTCCGGCGCCCTGCTGGTGCTGCTCGGCGTGGCGGACGCGGTGTCGTACGCGCGACGGCGCGAGGACGACGAAGACACCTACCGCGACGACCACGACGGTCACGGGCACCACCACTCCGGCGCACCCCGTGCCTCGTGGCTGTTGTTCCTCCCGGCGCTGAGCCTGCTGTTCTACGCTCCGCCCGCCCTCGGCGCCTACACCGCCTCCCGCCAGCCGCCCAAGGCCATCACGCACGAGGACGACTTCGACCCGCTGCCCGCGACCTCGCCGCTTCCGATGACGCTCTCGGACTTCACCCGCCGTGTGCAGCAGGACCGCACGCGGGCCATCGAGGGGCGTACGGTCCGGTTGACTGGTTTCGTCACCTCCGGCAAACAGGGCGACGGCTGGACCCTGACCCGGATCGTCATCTCCTGCTGTGCGGCGGACGCCCAGTCCGTGAAGGTACGGATCCACGGCACCCCGGCCCCGCCGGCCGACAGCTGGGTGGCCGTCACGGGCACCTGGCACCCCGGTGGAACGCTGGGCACGAGCTCCGCGCCCGCCGCGCTCGACGCCCGCTCCGTGGAGAAGACCGACAAGCCGGCGAACGCGTACACCGACGCCCTGCCGCTCACTCCCCCGAGGTGAGGCGGGCGCACGCCCTGGGGGCGGTGTGCACCAGTGCGCCCGGCTGTCACTCGCCCTCATCCCTGCTAGCTTCCGATTGATTGGCGCTGGCCAGGCCCCCACGGGGCCTGGCCAGTCCGTTCTGCTCAAGGGGGAGCAATCGGATGACGTCCATTCTCATCTTCGCCGCCGGAGTGGCGCTGCTGATCTACAGTGCCGAGAAGCTGATCACCTACCTGGTCGGCGCCGCGCGCGGCCTGGCGATCTCGTTGTTCCTGCTGGCCATCGTGTTCACCGGGATCGAGTTCGACGACCTCGCGTTCGGTGTGGTGCTCAACGTCGAGGGCCTGGAGGACGTCGCGCTCGGCGTCGTCTTCGGAACCGTCATCTCGCTGTCGGGCCTGGTGCTCGCGATCGCCGCCCTCGTCGCGCCCTGCCGGGTGGAGATCCCCAAGGACTACATCGCGTTGTTCGCGGTCGCTCCGTTGATCCTGATCGTGCCGGCACTGCTCGGCGAGTTGGGGACCGTCTTCGCGATCGTTCTCGTCCTGCTGTTCGTGCTGTTCGTCGCCTACATCGCCTACCGCGAGTCCCGCCGGGCGGTGCCGACGTTCAGAAGCACGGAAGTACTCGAAGCGGTGGACAGTCCCGAACTCGTCGGCGTCGCCGCCGGGACGGCCGGGGGCGCGGGTGGTGGTGCCGGGGACCGGGACCAAGGCTCCGGTGGCCTCTACGAGACCGGCCAGGTCGGCGCGGCGAAGTCGGCCAACCGGCCGGGATGGATGCTGCTCGTACTGGCGCTCCTTGCGCTGACCGGGATCGTCGTCGGCGCCTGGATCATGACGAAGGGAACCGAGGGCATCCTGGAGAACTTCGCGATCAGCGGCACTGTCTTCGGGGCGACGATCGCGACACTGGTGCTGTCCCTGGAGGACATCTTCCTGACCGCGGAGCCGGCCCGGCGGGGCGCGCCCGCGATCGGTGTCGGCAACGTCATCGGCAGCGTCGTGTTCTCGGTGACCGCGAAGGTGGGCATCATCGCCCTGGCCGGCGGCGCGCTCGTGATCACCCCGGAAATCTTCAGCTGGCACCTGCCGGCCCTCGTGGCGATCAACGGGTTCGCCGCCTACGCACTTCTCACCGGGCACCTCAGGCGCTGGCACGGCGCGGTGCTCCTTGTGGCCTACATCGCCTACTGGGCCATCAGCTTCTCCGTGTTCGGGCTGGTTCCCGTCGACGACGCCCCGGGCTCCGACGACGACGCGCGGCGACCG